>JBJTJV010000312.1:0-16741 GCA_046352645.1 Chloroflexota bacterium
CCCGCCGCACCCCCGTGTGGACGGGGCCCGCCCCGCCCCCGGGGGGGTCGTCTGCCCGGGGGGGGCCCGCGGCCGGGTGTCCCGCCGCGCCCCCGCGCTTCCTGCCGGGGCCGCCCGGGCCGGAGGTCAGCGAAGGGTCGAGGCCCTGCGCCTCGCCGGGAGACGCCGCTTGCCGGGCCCGCGCACGATGCGCCGACGCGCGGTCGGCGGCGGCACGTCCGCCGGTGGCGGCGAGCCTGCGGGATCGGCCGACGGGGCACCGGTGGGCGCGTCGCCCGGGGCCGCCGCCTCTCCGTCCGTGGGGGCCGACGCGGGCGGTCCCGGCGGGTTCGCGAGCCGGACCGGGTCGGCCAGGATCGCCTTGACCTCCGCCTTCAGCCCGGCAAGCTGCGCCCCGACGAAGCGGAACTTCCAGCCGTGGTCCTTCCGCATCCGTGCGATGAGGTAGGCGAGCGTCTGCTTCGTCTCGAAGTCGCTCTCGTTGTCGGTCCCGTCCGTGACGATGGCGAAGATGACCTGGCCGACCGGCTTCGACGCCTTCAGCTCACGGATCGCGCGCGCAGCGGAGTCATGGAGCGGGGTCCGCGCCTGCGGTGCGTAGACGCGGACGGTCATGTTCGGGACCGCGCCGATGGCGCCCTTGCCGCGGTACATCCGTTCGTACCCGAGCGAGTTGAAGAGCGACAGGTGGTACGGCGAGACCGGCGTCCACGCGCGCATGTCGGCGAGGAAACGGTTGTAGCGGCGGAGCGTCGCCTGCGCACCGGTACCCATCGAGCCGCTCCGGTCGAGCAGGACGGCGATCGTCGGCGCCATGCCGACGAGGACGTCGTCGGTCGCGCTGACTGCGCCGTCGAGCGCGGAGGCCGTGGCCTCGTTCAGGACGAAGCCGGCCTCCACGTCCGCGAGCGTGACGTGATAGGTGGCGGTGCAGGGCAGCGTCTCACCCGGATCGAGCTCGTTGTCGCGGTCGCCCACGCTCGTGAGCGGATCGCACGACTCGTTGTCCGTCAGCGGGTCGTCGATCGCGATGGGGCCCGGGACCGGGTCGGTCCCCGTGCTCGTGACCTCCATGAGGAAGCGCATCTTCGATCCGGACCAGGGTCCGTGCGTACCGTGCATCGAGGTCTTCACCGGGCTGAGCGCCATCTCGCCCGGCGTCGGCGTGGGCGTCGGGGTCGGCGTGGGCGTCGCGCTCGGGTTCGGGGTGGGCGTGTGGGTGGAGGTCGCGATCTGGCCCATGTCCGTGAGGACGCTGTACGCGACGGCGGCCGGGGTTCCGGTGTACGTGGAAAGCGGGGTGAAGGAGACGACGCCCGCGCTGTTCACCGCGTAGGTGCCGACGCCGGTGACCGTGACGGTCGTGGAGTTGCAGGCGGGGGTGGTCTCGGTCGCGCTGCACAGGCGGGTCGTGCTCGGGAGGAAGGCGGTCCCCACACCCGCCGTGTCGTTCGCGAGGAGGTCGGCGGTCTGGCGGGTGGTCCCGACGCCGCTCGAGGTGTCCGCGACCATCGTGGGGTCCGGGAACGGGGCGCCCGCGTTGTCGAAGTACCCGTCCACCTCGGCGACGTTCCCGGCGACGACGCTCACCTGGCCGGACATGATCCCGTACGGCCCGGACGGGGAGCCGCAGCCGCTGTTCGCGGGTCCGCTCGGGTTGCACCAGACGGTGCGGGAGGTCCAGCGCGTCGTGGGGGTCTGGTAGCTGCGGAAGCGGACGGAGTAGGTGCCGTCCGGCAGGCCCGCGAAGATGCAGGCGCCGGTCGCGTCCGTGACCGCCGCGGCGATCTCCTGGCCGCCAGCGTTCAGGAGGACGATGGGCGTGCCGCGGTACGTCCCGAGCGCCGTGAACGAGACGACGCCCGAGCCGTTCACCGCGTACGTGCCCACCCCGGAGACCGCGACGCTCGTGGAGACACAGGCGGGCGCGGTCTCCGTGGCGCCGCACAGGCGGACGGTGTCCGGAAGGAACGCCGTCCCGGCACCCGCGGTGTCGTTCGCGAGGACGCTGACCGACTGCGGGCTCGTGCCGATCCCGCTCGAGGTGTCCGCGACGGCGGTCGGGTCGGGATAGGGCGATCCGTTGCGGCTGAAGTAGCCGTCGATCGTCGCCGTGCCGGCGTCGGCGACCGTGACGGTCGCGGTCATGATCCCGTACGAGCCGGTCGCGGGTGAGCAGCCACCGCCGTTGCAGTAGACGGTGACGCTGCTCCACTTCAGGGTCGGCGTCTGCCAGGCGCGATAGCGGATCCTGTACGTCCCGGCGGCGAGGCCGGTGAACGAGCCCGACCCGTTCGCGTCCGTGACGACGGCCGCGAGCTCCGTGCCGCCCGAGCTGAGGAGGACGACCGGTGCGCCGGGGCCCTGGAGGCCGTTGCCGTTCCCCCATTCCCGCGTCGTGACGATGATCGTGGCCGTTCCGGCGGTCGCGGGCGCGAGGGAGGTGACGGTGGGATCGGCCGCGGCCGCACGGACGCTCGCGTCGCTACCGCCGGGCGCACCGGACGCGGCCACCCCGAGCAGAAGCGCGAGCGCCGCGAGACGGCGGATGGTGCTGGTACGCGTCCCGCGTCGGCCAGACATCGTTCCCCTGGGTCCCCACGGGGATCTTCACGGACCCGTGGCTGTGACGGGGAAGTCTCCGAGAGGACGGGGCCGGTGCCATCCGTCCGGCGTACGGATGCGGCTACGGATACCTGGTGCGTAGACCGGGCTACCAGTCGCGCGTGCGCAGGTGGCGTGCCATGGCGCGGGCAGCGCGTGCCCGATGGCTGATCGCGTTCTTCTCCTCGGCACGCATCTCGCCCACGGTCCGGCCACCCGGCGGCTCGGGGAGCGGCTCGAAGAGCGGGTCGTAGCCGAAGCCGCCGGCGCCGCGGAGCCCGACCGCGATCCGGCCGCGGAGGGTCCCGGAGCGCGTCACCACCCAGGGTCGCGCGTCCGGCGCGGTCTCCGCGGGGTCCAGGTACGCGAGGACGCAGACGTAGCGGGCGCCGCGCCGGGCAGGCGGCAGGCCGGTGAGCTCGGCGAGGAGCTTCGCGTTGTTCTCCGCGTCCGTCGCATCCTCCCCGGCGTAGCGCTTCGTGCGCACCCCCGGGCCACCGCCGAGCGCGTCCACCTCCAGGCCGGAATCGTCCGCGAGGGTCGGCAGACCCGCGAGCGCCGCGTAGGTCCGCGCCTTGAGGATCGCGTTGCCGCGGAAGGTGCGCGCCGTCTCGTCCACCTCGTGGTCGATGCCCACGTCATCGAGGTCCACGAGGACGGCGTCCGGCAGGTGCAGGAGCGCACGCAGCTCACCGAGCTTGTGGCGGGAGCGCGTGGCGACGAGCAGGCGCTGCTCGGAGCGGTGCGGCTGCGAGCGCATGCGCGGAGGGTCGGTGGTCCGGGTCAGGCCGGTCGCCCGGCCGCGGCGGCGCGCGCGACCGCGTCCGCCTGCACGGAGAAGAGCTGCGTGATCCCCGCATCCGCGAGGGCGAGGAGCCGGTCCATCTCCGCACGGTGGAAGGGCGACCCCTCCGCCGTCCCCTGGACCTCCACGTACGTCCCTGCGTCCGTGGCCACGACGTTGAAGTCCACCTCCGCGCGCGAATCCTCGGAGTAGTCGAGGTCCAGCAGGAGCGTCTCGGCGACCTTGCCCACGCTCACGGCCGCGAGCTGGCCGCGCAGGGCGCGCTCCAGCCCGGCACGACGGAGCGCGATGGCAAGGACGATCCAGCCGCCGGTGATGCTCGCGCAGCGGGTGCCGCCGTCCGCCTGGAGGACGTCGCAGTCGATGGAGACGGTGCGCTCGCCGAGCGCGGCGGTGTCCACCACGCCGCGCAGCGAGCGCCCGATGAGCCGCTGGATCTCGTGCGTCCGCCCGCCGAGCTTCCCCTTCACCGATTCGCGCAGGCTCCGCTCCGACGTGGCGCCGGGCAGCATCGCGTACTCCGCGGTGACCCAGCCGGTCCCCTTGCCGCGCAGGTGCGGCGGGATGCGGTCCTCGATCGTGGCCGCGCACAGGACGTGCGTCCCGCCCACGCGGATCACGCACGAGGCGGCGGTCCACTTCTGGACGTCAAGGTCCACGCTCGCCGGGCGCATCTGCTCCGGCGTCCGGCCGTCCTCCCGCACCCGCAGGCCCGCTCCGATCGTCATCCGTTCCTCCGTTCCGCGGCGGCCGCGGCGGATGCCTCCGCCGCCTCCTCCCGCTTCGCTTCCTGCCACAGGTCGTCGAGCGCATCCAGGCCGAGCGCGCGCAGCTCAACCTGGCGTTCCGCCGCGAGCCGCTCGACGCGCGCGAACCGCGCGGCGAACTTCCGGCTCGCGCCGCGGAGCGCAGCCTCCGGGTCGATGCCGAGCTTTCGGCCGAGGTTCACGAGCACGAAGAGCAGGTCGCCGTACTCCTCCGTCCGGTGCTCGGGCGTCTCCGCCTCCAGGAGCTCCGTCGCCTCCTCCGCGATCTTGTCGATCACGCCGTCGAGGTCCGGCCAGTCGTAGCCGAGGCCGGCGGCACGCTCCTGCATCTCGTCCGCGTAGGCGAGCGCGGGCAGCGAGCGCGAGAGGCCGGCGAAGGCGGCGGGCATGGACGCGTCGCGCGGCTTCTTCGCGGGCAGCCCGGCAGCGGCGGCCGCGGCACGCTCCGCCTCCTTGATCCGCTCCCAGCTCGCGACGACCTCCGTGGCGGTCCGCGCCTCCGCGTCCGCGAAGACGTGCGGATGCCGGCGGACGATCTTCGTCATCACCGCGGCCTGCACGTCCGCAAGGTCGAAGACGCCCGCCTCCGCGGCATGCTGCGCGTGGAGCACCACCTGGAGCAGGAGATCGCCGAGCTCCTCGGCCAGGTCCGGGCCGGGCTCGCCGTCCAGCGCGTCGTAGACCTCGTACGCCTCCTCGAGGAGAAACGGACGGAGCGAGCGGTGATCCTGCTCCCGATCCCAGGGGCAGCCTCCGGGCGCCCGGAGGCGCGCGACGAGCCAGGCGAGGCCGTATGGGCTGGCGGCGTTCAGACGCGCGGCCAGCCGCGGGACGAGATGCGGGCGGGCAGCCGCGGCATCCGCGGTGAGCGCCCCGATCGTGGTCGCGGGGCCGCCGTCCGTGCGCTGCACCGGGTGGTCCGCCGGGTAGAGGCGGCGCAGGAGTGCGAGCGGGTCGTCGCCGTGGCCGTGGCGGCCGGGGAGGAGCGCCGGGAGGTACGCGGGCGCGTCCGGCGTGGCGGGCGCGGGTGGCTCGGCATCCGCGGGGTCCGGGCCGCGGCCGGCGGGCGGCAGGAGGAGCAGCGCGACGCCGGGGTCCACGGGGACGCGCACAAGCGCGTCGAGCGGGACGATCGCAAGGCCGTCGGCGGGGTCGGCACCGAGCGCGCCGAGCGCCATCGCGAGGGGCTCCATGGTCGGTCAGGCGGGCGCGAGGTCGCCCCGGCGCTCCAGCTCCGCGAGGACGATGCGGGCGCTCTCGTCCGGGGTGTGCTCCGCGGTCCGCAGGACGAGCTCGGGGGAGAGCGGCTGCTCGTAGGGGTCGTCCACGCCGGTGAACGCGGTGACCGCACCGGCGTCCGCCTTCGCGTACCAGCCCTTGGGGTCGCGTGCCCGGCACTCCTCGATCGGGGTGTCGACGAAGACCTCGACGAAGCGGTCCGGGCCGACCATGCGGCGGACCTCGTCGCGCGTCGCGCGGTAGGGCGAGACGAGCGCGGCGACGGCGATCCCGCCATGGCGCACGACCTCGCTCGCGACGTAGCCGACGCGCCGGACGTTCGTGTCCCGGTCCTCGCGGCTGAAGCCGAGGCCTTTCGTGAGGTGCGTGCGCACGGCGTCGCCGTCGAGGGCCGTGACCTCACGGCCGCGCGCGTGGAGATCGGCGATGACGCGCGCCGCGATCGTGGACTTGCCGGAGCCGGAGAGACCGGTGAACCAGACGCAGACGCCGCGCCCGTTCGGTCCCGCCATCAGCCGCCCACCGTGGGCGCCATGCCGAAGATGTCCGGGTCCTGGCTGATGAGCTGGTCCACCTGTGCCTGCGTCCGCTGCTCGGCGAACCACGTGTCGAAGGCGGTCGCCTCCACGCGCGCCCGCTGGAGGACGTCGAGCGGACGCGCTTCCTTCCCGATGAGCTCGTAGACGTAGTAGCCGTCCGAGAGGGGCAGCGGCTCCGTGCGGGCGCCGGGCTCGAGGGCGAAGACCGCGTCCGCGGCCGCCTCCTCCAGCTGGCTCCGGGCGACCCACCCGAGCGCGCCGCCGTCCAGCGCCTCCGGCGCGTCCGAGAGCTCGGCCGCGACGGTGGCGACGTCCGCGGTCGCGAGCCGCTCGCCGAGCGTGGCGCGGCGATCCGCCATGCCGGGGATGCGCTGCTGGAAGAGGATGACGTGGTAGCCGTACTGGCTCCGGACCGGGCCGACGACGGTGCCGGCCGTCAGGTCCGGCGTATCGAAGAGCGGGTCCGCGAACTCCGGGACCATCTGGCCGCGGGTGAAGTACCCGAGCTCGCCGCCGCGGGCACCGCTGCCGGCGTCGTCGCTCTCCGCCTGCGCACGCTCGGCGAAGAGCGTCGCGCGGGCCGCGGGATCGCTCTCCCGGCGGAAGGCGCCTGCGGCCTTGTTCGCGTTCTGGAGGGCGATGTCCCACGCGAGCGCGTCCGGCGCGATCGAGGTGGCGGCACCCGGGTCGTCATCCGGGGAGTAGAGGATGTGCGCCGCGCGGACGGCGCCCTCGTCCTCCTCCGGGGCGCCGGCGGTGTCACCGAAGAGGACGATCGCGCGCAGGTCCGCCTGCTCCACGTCGCCGTCGGTGGCCTCGGCGGTGATCTTCTCCGCGAGCTTCTCCGCCAGGGCCTCCTTGCGCACCTGCTCCTTGTAGGCGTCCCAGCCGACGACGTCGCGGATCGACGCCTCGAGGCTCGCGTCCGAGCTGCCGGGCCGCACGTCCTCCACGCGGCCGAAGCGCCACGCGCCGTCCGAGCCGCGGACGAGCGGGGTGAGCGCGCCGGGCTCCCCGGAGAAGAGGAGGTCACGGAAGACCGGGTCGAGGTCGCTCGACGGCGTGACGAAGCCGAGGTCGCCGCCGGCGTCCGCGCTCGCGTCCGTGCCGTAGAGGCGGGCGACCTCGCCGAGGTCCGTGCCGGCCGTGGCGGCGGCATACGCGTCGCGGGCCGTGGCGTAGGCCGCCTGGACCTGCTGGGCGCCGGGGAGCGGGAGGTCCGCGTTCGGCTCGATGACGACGGCGGTGACCTGGCGGGCCTCCTCCGTCAGCTGCTCCTCCTCGATCGCCGCGTCCACGTCCGCATCCGTCACCGCGAGGCCCTGCTCCTTCGCGAGGCGCACCTTGAGCTCGAGGTCGATGAGGGAATCGATGGCGATCTGGGCCACGTTCTCCTTGGCCGACTGGATCTCCTGGAGGCGGACCGCCGCCGCGTCCGGGGTGAGGATCTGCGCCGCGATCGCCTCGCGCGTCTTCTTCTCGGCGTGGTCCAGGCGGGCGAACTCGAGCTTCGTCCGGACGGCCCACTGGTCGCGGGTGATCGAGACGTCACCGACCGTCGCCACCGGCTTGAGGTGCGTGTTCCAGTAGTCCACCACGAAGGCGACGACCACGATCACGACGACGGCGACGATCAGGCCGATGAACCCGAGGGTCACCCGCCGGGTGAAGCGCTCCTCCGGGTCCGAGGCACGGCGGCCGCTGGAAGGGTTCTGGCCGGGAAGTCGGCTGCGGAAGCTGGCGGTCATGCGTTGCTCGCTGCGGCGGATGGAGGGACGCCGATGGACACCGCGAAGCGGCGGACCGCGGGCACCCCGAAGGGAGGTGCAGTCTAGCGCGTCACTCGTCCGCGCTGCCCGCGAGCGCGCCGCCGATGCCGAGCGCGACGGGGATCTCCGCCGGGCGCGTCGTCCGGGCGAGGAGGCGCAGGAGGATGCCCGCGGCCGCGAGCCCGCGGTCGCCGCGACGAAGGGGCCGGGGCGTGTTGCGGCGGACCCACAGCGCGGGCCGGCCGCGAAGGCGCCGCGCGAGGAGGTCGAGCGCGAGACGGGCGAGCGCACGGGTGCGGGTGGTCGCCCCGCGCCCCAGGTCGAGCTCGAGCTGCGCCGCCTGGCCCCAGAGGATGCACACCTCGCGCCGGGCGATCTCCACGGGGGCGAGCGGGACCGGCTCGTCGATATCGAAGCCGGCGCCCGCGAGGGCGAGCACGAGCGGCTCCGAGCGGACGGCGGCGAGCCGACCGACGGGGACGAGCGCGACGTGCCCGACGGGATCCTCGGCACCGTCGTAGCCGTAGCGCCGGAGATGCGCGCGCAGGTGGAGCGCGGCGAAACGCGCGACGGCCGGGTCCATCTCCGTGCGCCAGACACCGATGCGCGACGGGTCGAGCGGCTCGGCGGCCTTCTGCTTCCACGTCTCGTGCGGAGCGGCGAGGTCGGCCACTGCCGCGCGCCGGTCGAGCAGCGCGGGATCCCACGCGAGGCCGGTCGTCGCGCAGACCGCGCGGAGCGTGCCCTCCGGGTCGGTGAGGAGGTCCTCGTAGCGGATCGTGCAGGTGCCCGCGTCCGCGTCGCAGAAGCGGTCCGCACGCGCCTCGTCGCGCGCGATCGTGCCCAGGACGACGGTCGCGGAATCGCGCGCGAAGGGGACCTTCACGGTGGAGAGCGCCACGTCCCGCGGGTCGCGCACGACGCGCACGATCGCGGCGTCCGGCCACGTACGGCGGATCTCCGCGAGCGCCTCGAGGTGGCGGGGGGTCTTCTCCGCCCAGCGCGTCTTGCCGTGCGCACGCATCCGCTGGACGGTGAGCGCCTCGAGCATCGCGGCCACGGACGGCGGGCGCGCGGCGAGCCAGGCACGGACCTCGGCCGGCGACACGCCGAAGAGCGCGTGCACGGGCGCGTCGCGGAGGGCGAGCGAGCAGACGAAGGCCGCGGCCGCATCCGGCCAGCCGGCCGGGTCGAGGAGGGCGGTCCGGTCGCGGTCCGCCAGCCACGGGAAGAAGCGCGTCTCGGGGCCGCAGTCGAGATCCGGGTGCGCGCCGAGGATCGCCGCGAGGAGGGTCGTGCCCGAGCGGGGCGACCCGACGATGAAGATGGGCGCCGGGGCGGCGGTGGTCGGCTCGGGCATGGCGGCATCCTAGCGCGCGCCACGCGACGGGCGGCCGGGGCGGTGCGACGTGGTACCTTCTCGCCGACCCATGCCGATCGCGAACGAGGCGCCTGCCTCCTACCGCACCAGCGCCGCGCGCCCCGGGCCGGTCGACCTCCTCACGAGCGCCGTGCGCGAGGTCGTCGCCCGGCGTCGGCTCATCCGGTACCTCGTGCGCGCGGACGTGCGCAAGCGCGGCACGGACACGCTCCTCGGCAACCTCTGGTGGGTGCTCGACCCGCTCATCGCGATGGCGGTCTACGTCTTCGTCATGGGCGTGATCTTCCAGCGGAGCGTCCCGGACTTCCCCGTCTACATCCTCGCCGCGGTCGTGCCCTTCAAGTGGTTCACCCAGTCGATCGGCGGGTCGACGGGCGCGGTGGCCCGGAACGAGCGGCTCATCAAGCAGATCCAGTTCCCCAAGCTCGTCCTGCCGATCGCGGACGCGCTCGCGGAGATGGTCGCCTTCGCCTTCGGCATCGCGCTGCTCATCGGGCTGACGGCGATCTGGGCGGGCGGCGCGCACCTGTCCGTGATGCTCCTGTGGATCCCGGTGATCGCCGTGATCCAGCTCCTCCTCCAGCTCGGCATCTCGCTCATCCTGTCGGCGGTCACCGTCTTCTACCGGGATGTCGGGATCGTCACCGGGCACTTCCTGCGGATGCTCTTCTTCATCTCGCCGATCCTCTGGTCGTTCGAGGACGCGGTGGGCCGTGGCGCGGGGATCAAGGCCGCGCTCGGGCCGACCGGCTTCTGGATCCTGGAGCACAACCCGGTCGCGATCCTCCTTGCCTCGTACCGGCGGGTGATCTACGGACAGGTCCAGCACACGGGCGACGTCGTCAGCTGGACGGCACCCGTCGCCCCGGACCTGGGCCTCCTGGGCCTGCTGCTCGCCGTGGCGCTCGTCCTCCTCGTCTTCGGGACGTGGTTCTTCAAGCGGCTGGAACCCGCTTTCGCGAAGGTGCTCTGACGATGGCGAAGCGCGAGCTCCCCCCGATCGACCCCGAGGTCGCGCTCGACGTGCGCGACCTCGGCATCCGCTACAACCTCGCCTTCACCCGGAAGAACACGGCGCGGGAGACCCTCGAGCGGGTCCTCCGGCGGAAGCGCCAGGACCGCAGCTTCTGGGCGCTCAGGGACGTCACGTTCCAGGTGCGCCGGGGCGAATCGGTCGGCGTCATCGGCGCGAACGGCGCGGGGAAGTCCACGCTCCTTCTCGTCCTTGCCGGGATCATCCAGCCGAGCAAGGGCGTGGTGACGAGCAACGGGCACATCTCCACGCTCCTCAGCCTCCAGGCTGGCTTCGACCAGGACCTCACCGGCCGGGACAACATCGCGCTCGCGGGTGCGCTCCTCGGCGTGGACCACCGGGAGATGGAGCGGCGGACGCCGGAGATCATCGAGTTCGCGGAGATCGGCGCGTTCATCGACGCCCCGATGAAGACGTACTCGTCGGGGATGCGCGCGCGGCTGGGCTTCAGCATCGCGACGTCGGTGGACCCGGACATCCTCCTGCTCGACGAGGTCCTCCAGACGGGCGACGCGAGCTTCAAGGAGAAGAGCCGGCGGCGGATCATCGACGTGCTCCAGTCCGCGAAGGCCGTCGTGCTCGTGACCCACGACATGACGTGGGTGAACGGCTTCTGCTCCCGCGCCATCCTCCTCGAGAACGGGCGGATCGTGGCCGACGGCGATCCCGCGGAGGTGACCGCGCAGCACATCGAGGCGTCGGAGCGCCGCAAGGCGGAGCGCTGGGCGCGGACGAAGAAGATGAAGGCGGGCGAGGTCGAGGTCGATTCGCTGCGCGACCACCGCGCGCGGAAGCGCACGGGCGAATGACCCGGGGCGCCGCCGCGCGCGGCGCCTATCCCCGGTAGAGCGCCGCGGTCCGCGCCGCGATCGGGTCCCAGGCGAGCGCGTCCGCCGCGGCCCGTGCCGCCGCCTCCCCTGCCGCGCGGTCCCCCGCGAGCGCCGCCGCGATCGCGGCCGCGAGCGCCCCCGGCACATCCGGGTCGTAGAGCACGCCCGCGGCGGGCGGGATCGTCTCCGGCAGGCAGCCGCGCGCGGGCGCCACGACCGGGCGGCCGAAGGTGAGCGCGAGGATCGCGCTGCCGGACGTGAGGATGTCGCGGAACGGGAGCGTCACAAGATCGGCCGCGTCCATGAGCAGGCCGACGTCGGCATCGGGTACGTAGCCCGGGCGGAGGATGATCCGCGGGTCCGCTGCCGCGGCGGCGGCGAGCGACGCCGCGAGCGCGGCGTCCTTCAGCTCGCCCGCGATGACGAGGCGCAGCTCCGGATCGGGCAGGGCGGCGAGCGCGGTGACGAGCGCCTCGATGCCCTTGTACGGGCGCACGACGCCGAGGAAGAGGAGGACGGGGCCGTCGGCGGGAAGCCCGAGGCGGGTGCGTGCGGCGGCACGGCCGGGCCCGGGCGGGTGGACGCCCGCGTAGCTCCCGTGGGGGATCACCGCGATCCGCGCGGCCTCGTCCGGGCTGAGCCCCCAGGCGGCGATCGCGGCCGCGCGGGCGGCGGCGCAGTGCGCGATGGCGCCGTCCACGGCCCGGAGCGTGGCGCGCTGCGCGGCCATCTCCGCCGCGTCGCGCGGCCGGTCGTGTCCCGCGATGTTGTGGATCGTCCAGATGACGCGCACACCGCGCCGCCGGAGCATGCCGAGCTGGACGGCGAGCCGGAGCCGGGCGAGGCGCGACGGCCCGGGGCCGCGACCCTTGAGGTACTCGTGCGTCCAGTGGAGGTGGACGACGGGCGGACGGCCGGCGCGACGCCAGGCGGCGAGGATCGGGAACGGGCGGCGGCGGCCGGGTCGACCCCCGACGGCGGTCACGCCGTGGCGCGCGAGCGCGTCCGCGAGGAGCCGCTGGTACGGGTTGTGCGCGCCGTAGTCGGGGATGACGAGGACGCGCAGCGGGTCCGGGGGCGCGACGGCCGGTCGGCCCGGGTCGTCGGCCGCGGCGTCGCTCACCCGGCCGCCCAGGCCGCGAGGCGGTCGCGGACGATCGCCGCGATGCGCGTGCCCGCCGCGCCGTCCCAGAGCGGCGGGCCGTCGCCCGGACGGACGATCCCGCCGCGGAGCGCCGCGTCCACCTGCGGGCCGAGCGCCTCCGGGGCGACAAGGCGGTTCGTGCCGTGGCTGATGGTCACCGGCCGCTCGGTGTTCGGCCGGAGGGTGAGGCAGGGGATGCCGAGGATCGTCGTCTCCTCCTGGATCCCGCCGCTGTCCGTGACGACGACCGCCGCGCCGCTCACGAGCGAGAGGAACTCCACGTAGCCGAGCGGCTCCACGACCGTGACGCGCGCGATCGCGCCGAGGCCCGCGGCCATCAGCCGGTCGCGGCCGCGCGGGTGGAGCGGCAGGACGACGGGGAGCCGCTCCGCAAGCGCCCGCAGCGCAGCCACGAGCCGTGCCGCCGCCTCCGGCGTGTCCACGTTCGCCGGCCGGTGGAGCGTGGCGACCGCGTACGGGCCCACGAGGCCGTGCGCGGCGCGGGCAGGCGCGGGGTCGAAGCGGTCGCGATGCGCAAGGAGCGTGTCGATCATGGGGTTGCCCACGAAGTGGCAGCGGTCCGCGGGGATCCCCTCGCGGGCAAGGTTCTCCTGCGCGTCGGGGCTCGTGAGGAAGAGGAGGTCGGCGAGGGTGTCCACGATCCGCCGGTTCACCTCCTCGGGCATCGTGTCGTCCCCGGAACGCAGCCCGGCCTCCACGTGCGCGAGCGGCACAAGGGCCTTGGCGCAGACGAGCGCGGCGGCGAGCGTGGAGTTCACGTCGCCGTAGACCATGACGAGCGCGGGCCGTGCCGCCGCGCCCGCGGGCGCGAGGTGCGGCTCGAGGGCGAGGAGGAGGTTGGCGGTCTGCGCGGCGTGGCTGCCGGATCCGACGCCGAGGTGGACGTCCGGGTCGGGCAGGTCGAGGTCGCGGAAGAAGACGTCGGACATCCGCGCGTCGTAGTGCTGGCCGGTGTGGATGAGCCGCTGGGCGATGCCGAGCGCGCCGATCGCGCGGAGGACGGGCGCGGCCTTGATGAAGTTCGGGCGCGCACCCACGATGTGGACGACGGGCGCGCCGGGCGCGGGGGCCGGACGCTGCCGGGGATCGACGGGCATAGGCCGGAGGATGCCACGGCCCCGCCGGGGTGTCAGCGCAGGGTCGGGCGGCCGTCCGGGCGACCCGCCGCCCGGGGACGGTCAGCCTGTCGCGAGGCGAGCGGCGAGGATGGCCGCGCCCTCCAGGCAGCTCCGGTCGCCGAGCGCCGCAGGAACGACGCGCAGCGACTCCCCGGTGGCGGGCAGCGTCCGCCGGCGCGCGATCGCGACCGCGCGGCGCACGAGGCCGCGCTGGGCGAGCCCGATCGACCCACCGACCGCGATGCATGCGGGATCCACGACGGCGGCGAGCGCGCCGATCGCATGGGCGAGCGCGTCCGCGGCCGCGTCCGCGATCGCCTGCGCGGCCGGGTCGCCGGCGCGGGCGAGACGGAAGAGCGCGGCCGCATCGCGGGGTGCCGGGCTGCCATCGGCCAGGCGCGCGGCGGGCCAGGCGGCACGGGCGCGACGGGCGAGGGCCGCGCCGCCCGCGAGCGCCTCCACGTCCCCCCGGCGTCCGCACGCGCAGCGAGGTCCGGCAGGGTCCACGACGAGGTGGCCGACCTCGCCCGCGATCCCGTGCGCCCCGCGCAGGGAGCGGCCCCCGACGACGACGCCGGCACCGATGCCGGACGAGACGGTGAGGTAGACGAAGGGATCGGCACCCCGACCCGCCCCCGCGAGCGCCTCGCCCAGCGCGGCGGCCGTGGCGTCGTCCTCGAGGGCGACCGGGACCCCGAGGCGCGCGGCGATCTCCCCCGTGAACGGCACGTCGTACCAGCCGAGGTTCGCGCCCGCGACGATCCGGCCGGTCGCCGCATCGAGCGGCCCCGGGGCCACGACGGCCCCGGCGACGACGCGACCGCCGGCACGGCCCGCGAGCGCGACGGCAGCGTCCACGATGGACGTGACGGCGGCGACCGGGTCTCGCGTCGTCGCGTATCGCATCGCCGGTGCCGCCGGATCGTGGGGCGCTCCCGGCGCACGGACCGTGACGAGCGTCTTCGTCGCCCCGACGTCGGCCGCGAGGACGAGGTCTCCGGCGCCGCCCGCGGCGGCCATCAGCGGGGCGCGCCCGCTCGGATCGCCTCGACGAGCGCGACCGCCTCGTCCCAGCCGCGGACCATGGGGTTCGCCGCGAGCGCCGCGGCCAGGGCATCCCGGTCGGCGCCGTCCACGATCGCGTCCACGGCGAGCCGCTCGTAGGCCGCGTGGCGGGCAAGAAGCGCGGCCGCGGCCGGGGGCGAGGCCGGGACAGGGACGGGGACGGGCCGGCGGGGGGACGGGAAGACGACCGGGCCCTCCGTCAACACGTCGTCCGGCAGCCCCGGGACGCGCCCGTCGTTGCGCATCCCGACGGTGATCGGCGTGGCGGATCCGTTCAGCCACGCGTCCATGAGCGGGATGACGCCCTTGGCGTACCACGCGGCACCGCGCTTCGGCAGGTCGGCGGCGGCCGCGGCGTAGCCCGCGAGCATCGTCCGCTCGAGCTCCTGGAGGCGGCGGGCGCGGACCGTGCCGGCGGCCTGCTGGTCGGCCAGCACCCGACCGGGGTGGAGGTAGTAGCGCACGTACGGGCCACCCACCACGCCGAGGGCGTGCACCGCAGCGGCATCCTGGCCCTGTGCAAGGTCGGCGCAGGCGGCGAGCTCGTCCGCGTCCGCGGGGACCCACCAGCCGACGTGGTTCAGGCCGTAGGTCCGGACGCAGACGTCCTCCGCCGGTCGACCAAGGCGGGCGGCGACCGCTTCCGCGAGCGTCACCGGCGAGTCGCACATCGAGCGGAGCCGGATCCCTGCCTGCCGCTCGGCGGCCGCGACGACGAGCCCCGACGGGTTCGTGAGGTTGACGACGAGCGCCTCCGGTGCGGCGTCCGCGATCTCCCGCCAGACCGGCGCGAGCGCGGGGATCGTGCGCAGCGCGTTGGCGAAGCCGCCCGGCCCCATCGTCTCCTCGCCCGGCAGCCCGTGCGCCTGGGGGAAGCTCTCATCGAATGCCCGGGCGTCCAGGCCGCCGATCCGGACGGCATTCACGATCACGTCCGCGCCGCGCAGCGCGTCCGCACGGTCCGTGCTGCCGGACACGGTCACCGGTGCGCCCGTGAGCCCCTCCGTCCGGCGGCGCGTCTCCGCCACGACGAGCGCCAGCTTGGCGGCGTCCCGGGCGACGAGGACGATCTCCAGCGCCGGCCGCCGTGCAGGGCCGCCTGGCCATGCGACGAGGCCGTCCGCGATCTCCGGCGTCGCGGCACCGGAGCCGCCGAGGATGACGAGCCGCACCGCTCAGGCGACCCCGTAGAAGTCGCGCACGGCGCGGCCCACGCGGTCGATCTCCGCGTCCGTGAGCTCCGCGAACATCGGCAGGCAGAGGAGGCGCGGCACGAGCGAGCGGGCCACGGCGAGGTCGTCCGCGGCGCGCCACGGCTGCGTCGCGTAGGCGCCCTGGTCCGGCACCAGCCTGGGATAGATGAGCTGCGTGCGGATGCCGCGCGCATCGAGGAACGCGCGCAGGGGCTCGCGGTCGGGCGCGAGGACGGTGTACATGTAGTAGACGTGGCGGCCGGTGGCGTCGTGCGCCGGCAGCTCGAGCGGCGTCCCGGCGAGCCACTCGCGGTAGCGCGCGGCGACGCGGCGGCGGCCCTCGACCTGTGCCTCGAGCCCGCGCAGCTTCACGCGCAGGAAAGCGGCCTGCATCTCGTCAAGGCGCTCCTGCCAGCCAAGCACGAGATGCTCGTGCTTGGTGCCCTGCTGGCCCATGTAGCGGAGCTGGCGGATGCGCGCCGCGAGCGTGTCGTCCGACGTGGTGAGGATCCCGCCGTCACCGAGGGCGCCGAGGACCTTGGACGGGTAGAAGCTGAAGGCGGCGATGTCGCCGAGGCTTCCCGTGCGGCGCGTGCCGAAGGTCGCCCCGTGCGCGTGCGCGGCGTCCTCGACCACGGGGATCCCCGGGGCGGCCGCCCGGATCGCATCGATCTCCACGGCCTGGCCGTACAGGTGGACCGGGATGATCGCCTTCGTGCGCTCCGTGAGCGCGGCGGGGATCCGCGCCGGGTCCAGGTTCGCGGTGGCCGGGTCCACGTCCACGAAGACGGGGGTGGCGCCCGTGTAGGTGATCGCGAAGACGGTGGCCACGTAGGTGTTCGGGACGGTGATCACCTCGTCGCCCGGACCGACGCCGAGCGCCCGGAGCGCGAGGTGGAGCGCCGCCGTCCCGCTGCTGATGCCGATGCCGTGGGACGTGCCGCAGTACGCCGCGAACTCCGCCTCGAAGCCGGAGAGCTGCGCGCCGAGGGTGTACTTGCCGACCGGCAGGCAGGCCTCGAAGGCCGCCCGCAGGTCGTCCGCGATCGCGGCGTGCCAGCGGGTGAGATTCTCGACGGGGACCTCCGGCAGGTCGCCGGCGCCGGTCGCGCTCTCGAGCGGGTGGGCGGTCGTGGTCATGCGGTCGCTCCGGTGCTGGCGTCGGCGCGCCCCGGGGGGCGGCCGCGGGGGGGGTGGGCGGGGGGGTGGAGGGGGGGGGGACCGTGCGCCACG
>JBJTJV010000313.1:0-2489 GCA_046352645.1 Chloroflexota bacterium
TGACTACCGCGCGTCGCTGGAGCGGGCCGGGCGGAACGTCGTGGAGATCGCGGACGCGGATCCCGCGGGCGACCCGGCGAACGGCGCGCGTCGGGACAAGGGCGCCGCATACCGCGCCGCCCAGGACGCGACGATCGCGGCGATGCGCGCCGGCGCGGACGTCATCTACCAGGGCACGTTCTTCGACGGCACCTGGGTGGGCAAGGCGGACTTCCTCCTCCGCGTGGACCACGCCGCGGGCGAGGAGCCGAGCGCCTTCGGCCCGTGGCACTACGAGATCGCGGACACCAAGCTCGCCCGCCGGGTGAAGGCCTCCGCGATCCTCCAGGTCTGCCTCTATGTCGACCTCCTGACGCCGATCCAGGGGCGCCGGCCGGAGCACCTGCGGATCGTCCTCGGCGGCAAGGGGACCCCGGAGGAGCGGATCCGGCTGGACGATGTCTCCGCCTACTACCGGCGCCTCCGTGCCGGCTTCGAGGCGGCCGTCGGGATCGCCGGGGCGGCCCCACCGCCGCAGCACCCGCCGGTCGGCACGTACCCGGAGCCGGTGGACCACTGCGACGTCTGCAACTGGGCGCGCGTGTGCACCCAGCGCCGCCGCGACGACGACCACCTCTCCCGCGTTGCGTTCGTGAGCCGCGGCCAGCGCGAGGCGCTCGTGCGGGACGGCATCGGGACCCGCGGCGAGCTCGCCATCCTGCCCCCGGCGGCGCCGGTGGCAGGCATCGAGGAGCGGGCGCTCGGCCGGCTCCGGGAGCAGGCGGCGCTCCAGGTCGCGTCCGATGGCGCGGCGAGCCCCACGTTCCGTCGTCTGCCGCCGGAGCGGGATCCAAACAGCGAGCTCCTGCTCGCGCGCGGCCTGCTCGCGCTCCCCGCGCCGAGCCCGGGCGATCTCTTCCTGGACCTGGAGGGCGACCCGTACGCGGGCGAGGACGGGCTCGACTACCTCTTCGGCGTCCTGGAGCCCGCGCTCGCCGAGAACGACGCGCGCTACCTCGCGGTCCCGCTCCCCGCGGGTACCGCCGGGCGCGGCGCGGTCGTCCCGCGATTCCACGCGTTCTGGAGCCGGGACGATGCGGGCGGCGTCAGTGAGGCGGGCGAGCGCCGGGCCTTCGAGCAGCTCATCGACCTGATCATGGAACGCCTCGACGAGGACCCGGACCTCCACGTCTACCACTACGCCCCCTACGAGCCGACCGCGCTCGGCCGGATCGCCCTGCGCTACGGGACGCGCGAGGACGAGGTGGACATCCTCAAGCGGCGCGGCGTGCTCATCGACCTCTACCACGTGGTCCGCCAGGGGCTGCGCGTCGGCGTGGAGAGCTACTCGATCAAGAAGCTCGAGCCCCTCTATGGGTTCTCGCGGG
Organism: Chloroflexota bacterium; assembly: GCA_046352645.1. Taxonomy (GTDB): domain Bacteria; phylum Chloroflexota; class Limnocylindria; order Limnocylindrales; family CSP1-4; genus JAFMJV01. The sequence continues at coordinate 1,368 of JBJTJV010000313.1, forward strand.
AGGGGCGGCTCGCGAAGGCGAACGAATCGATCGTGGAGTTCGAGCGCTGGCTCGGTCTCGGAGCGGACGGCGACGTCGCGGACCGCGACGCGGTCCTGAACGACATCGCCCTCTACAACCGCGACGACGTCGTCTCCACCCTCCTCCTGCGCGACTGGCTGGAGGCGCAGCGCAGCGAGCTCGAGCGGGAGACCGGCGTCCCGCTGCCGCGCCCACCCGTCCCCACCGGCGAGCGGTCCGAGGAGCGCGAGGAGGCCGACGCGACGCTCCGGGCGCTCATCGACCGCCTGACGGACGGCGTGCCCGAGGATCCCGTCGCGCGCGCGGCGGACCCGGACGGCGCGGCACGCTGGCTGTTGGCGCAGCTCCTCGGCTTCCATCGGCGCGAGGGGAAGTCCGCGTGGTGGCGCTTCCACGAGCTGATGCACATGAACGACACGCAGCTCCTCGCGGAGCGCGATGCGATCGCGGACCTCGTGCCGGTGGGCCAGCCGGAGCTCCGACGGAACGGCAACGGGACGTGGACCTTCCGCTACGCGCCCCAGGTCCACGGCCTGAAGGAGGGCTGGAGCTACTACGACCCCAACCTCGCGCAGGCGCAGGCAGCCGCGAGCGGCACCTGGGATCCGTACAAGGCGCAGGCCGGAAAGGTCCGGAAGATCGACGAGGGAGACGCCCGCCTCACCCTGTACCGGACCGCGAGCCAGGCCAAGCTCCCGCTGCCGACGTCGCTCGTGCCGGTCGAGACCGTGGACAGCAAGCCCCTCGCCGCCACGCTCCGCGGGATCGCGGAGTGGGTGGCGGACCACGGGATCGCGTCGCCGGCGCCGGACTACCGGGCGGCGCGCTACCTCCTGCTCCGTCGGACGCTCCCGCCCGCGCCGGGCGCCACGGCGCTGCGGCGTCCGGGCGAGAGCGATGCGGAGGCCGCGACCCGGCTCGCGCAGGCGCTCGACGGGCACGTCCTGCCGGTCCAGGGCCCGCCGGGCACCGGCAAGACGACGACCGGCGCGGAGATGATCGTGGCGCTCGTGCGCGCGGGTTACCGGGTCGGCATAACCGCGAACTCGCACGCGGTGATCGGCACCCTCCTGGACGCGGTCGCGGCGAAGGCGGGCGGCG
>JBJTJV010000314.1:0-3412 GCA_046352645.1 Chloroflexota bacterium
GGCGGGGTCGGGCCCGGCGCGGTGTCCGCGTCGGGCGGCATGCTGCCCGGGCCGGCCGTGGGCGCTGCGGTCGCCATGCCCGGGCCGACCGGTGTCACGGCCACGCGCACGGGCAGGTCCACGGTGAATGTGCTCCCGGCGCCGGGCGTCGAGCGGACCTCCACCCGCCCGCCGTGCATCTCCACGATCGAGCGCACGATCGAGAGCCCGAGGCCGGATCCGCTGCCGCGCTCCTTCGTCCCCGCGCCGCGCCAGAAGCGCTCGAAGAGATGCGGCAGGTCCGCGGCGGGGATCCCGGGGCCCGTGTCCGCGACGGCGATCCGTGCGCCCGTGAGCGTGGCCGCGAGGGTGACCGTCACCGCGCCGCCCGCGGGCGTGAACTTCACGGCGTTCCCCACGAGGTTCGCGAGGACCTGGCCCATCCGGGGCGGGTCATGCGGCAGGCGGACCGGCTCCGGCGGCAGGACGCAGCCGAGCGCGACGCCCTTCCGTGCCGCGACCGGCTCCGCCTGCTGGACGGCCGCCTCCACGACGCCGCGCAGGTCGTCCGGCCGGACATCCAGCGTGACGAGGCCGGAATCGAGCCGGGAGAGCTCCAGGAGGTTCGTGGCCAGCCAGTCGAGCCGCTCGATCTGCCGGCGGCTCTGCTCGAGGAACTCATCGCGCGTCGCGGGGTCCGCGTGGGCGCCGTCGATGAGCAGCTCGTTGAAGGTGCGCAGCGCCGCGATCGGCGTGCGCAGCTCGTGCGAGACGTCGGCCACGAAGTCGCGGCTCCGGTCGCGGTCGGCACGGATGCGCGCGATCGACGCGCCGAGCCGTTCGGCGACCTGGTTGAACGCCTCGGCGAGCTCGCGGACCTCCGGCGCTGCCGATCCGGGGACCGTGACCCGCGCGTCGAGGTCGCCGTCCGCGAGGCGCCGGGCCGCGCGGATCAGCCGCCGCACCGGATCGGCCAGCCACTGGGTGAGCACGAGCGCGACCAGCCCGGCGGCGAGGAGTCCGATGACGGCGGCGACGACGAGGATGCGCTCGATCGCGACGATCGCCGCGGCCCGCGCGCTCCACGGGTCCTCCAGGGTGACGACGACGGGGCGCCGCCGGGTCGCGCCCGCGTACTGCGTCCAGTAGCGATCCGGGACGAGGACGGTGGCGCTCGCCCGGAGCGTGTCGCGCACCTGCCCGGGCCGGCCGCTCGCCGGGTCGAGCGGCGCCCGCACCTGGTAGACGGGGCTGCGGCCGTCCTGGCGCGTGGCCGGGCTCTCCCAGACGGCGACCGTGATGTCCGCGAGCGCGATGCGGTCCGTCAGGTCGGCAAGGAAGCCCCGGCCCGGGCTGCCGAGCGCGGCGATGAGCGAATCGCTCGGCACGGGCGGCTGGGACGTCTCCATGATCACCGGCCGCTGGTAGTCCGTGCCCGCGGTCGTCACCGTCCGGATCTGGTTCGCCACGAGCTCTGCGACCGCCTCTGCGCGCGCCGCGAGCGCCTGACGCTCCTGCGCCCGCAGCTCGTCGTCGAGGAGGCGCGGGATCGCCGCGATCGCGATGCCGAGGGCGAGCACCACGACGACCGCGAAAGCGATCGCGAGGCGGAGCCGGTAGCCGCCGCGCCCGCCGAGCCGACCACGGGCCATGCCCGCGAGGCCGCCCGCCGACGCGCGCCCGCGCGCGACAGCGCGACCGGTGGCGCCCGCGCCCCCGGTCGCGGCGTCGGGGGGCGCTGGGTCAGCGCTCGGCGAAGGCGTAGCCCGCCCCCCGCACGGTGACGATGAAGGCGGGCTCCGCGGGGTCGTCCTCGAGCTTCTCCCGCAGGTGGCTGATGTGGACGTTGATCGTCTTCTCGTCCTGGTCGAGGGCGTCGTAGTCGCGGACGAGTTCCAGCAGCTCGCGGCGGGTGAAGACGCGCCCGGGGCGCTGGGCGAGGTGGCGAAGGAGCTCGAACTCCGTGGCCGTGAGGGTGATGCGCTTCTCGCCGCGCTGGACGCGCCGACGCTCGAGGTCGATGACGAGGTCGCGGCGTCGGATCTGGCGCGTGCCGGAGGCGTCCGCGAGGTCGCCGTAGGCGCGTCGCAGGAGGGCGCGGATCCGGCTCATCAGCTCGCGCAGGCCGTACGGCTTGGTCATGTAGTCGTCCGCGCCGAGCTCCAGGCCGACGACCTTGTCCACCTCGTCGTCCCGGGCGGTGAGCAGGAGCACCGGCGCCTTGGAGCCGGACGCGCGCAGGCGGCGGAGCGTCTCGAAGCCATCGATGCCCGGCAGGCGCACATCGAGGACGATGAGGTCCGGGGCGAGCTCCGACGCGGTGGCGAGGCCGTCCTCGCCGCTTCCGGCCACGGTGACGTCGTACCCCTCCTGGCGGAGGGCGTACTCCAGGCCACGGGCCACCGCGTACTCGTCCTCGACGACCAGGATCGTCGCCATCACGCGGGCGATGGTACCCCGCCGGGTCCGTGGACGCTCGTGGTATCCTCCCGCTCCCTGCCCGCATGGACCGCGGGCTGCCCGGGCGCGGAGCGCGGATCGTGCGCCGCTCCGTCCGGTCCCACAGCGCAGCCGATCCGAAGCCATCCTGAGGTCACCCACCCGTGAGCACCCGTCCGCGTCTCGACGCCACCACCCGGACCGTCGTCGGCAAGCAGGTCAACGCCCTGCGCCGCACCGGCCGGATCCCCGCGGTCCTCTTCGGCCACGGCCTCGCGTCCGTGCCCCTCTCCGTCGCCGCGCTCGACTGGGAGATCCTCCGGCGTGGCAAGGTCGCGCGGAACACGCTCCTCGATGTCGCGATCGACGGTGGTGCGGCGCACCCCGCGATCGTCCAGGGGATCGTGGAGCACCCGGTGACCCGCCGGCCCCTCCACATCGACCTGCACCGCGTGAAGCTCTCCGACTGGGTGACGGCGGACGTCCCCGTCGTCCTCGTCGGCGAGGCGCCCGGCGCGCAGGATGGCGGCACCGTCCTCCATCTCCACGAGACGCTCCACGTGCGCGCCCATCCCGCGGACGTCCCCGCGTCCATCTCCGTGGACGTCAGCAGCCTCGCGGGCTACGACGCCATCATCCACGTCGGCGACATCCGCGCGCCGCGCGGGGTGACGATCCTCACGGACGCCTCCGAGCCGCTCGCACGCATCCAGCCGCCGCGGATCGAGCCGGAGCCGGTCGAGGTGAAGCCGGACCTCCACCCGCCGGTGAGCGCCGAGGCGCCTGCCGAGGGCGCGGAGACCGCCGAGGCCGCGCCGGCCGAGACGCCCGCCGAGGGCGCAGCGGAGGCCTGACCGCCCTGCCCGCGCTGCGGGCACCCGTCCGATCGCAGGGCCGCGCCCCGGCCCCCCGGCCGGGGCGTGACCGTGTCCGGCGACGGATCGACCGCCGCGGGGCCGTGGCGCCGGCCGCGCCGCTCGGCGCGGGCGCGAGC
>JBJTJV010000315.1:0-5792 GCA_046352645.1 Chloroflexota bacterium
CCCCGACCCCCGGCGGCCCACCTGCCGGCCCGTTCGGCGGGGGACCCGCGATCGAGCTCTCCATGCGACGGAAGAAGGAGATCCTCGTCGCGATCCTCGTGGGGCTCTTCCTCGCCGCGCTCGACCAGACGATCGTGGGCACGGCGCTGCCGCGGATCGTGGGCGACCTGCGGGGCACGAACGAGCTCTACACCTGGGTCATCACGATCTACCTGCTCACGAGCACGATCTCCGGCGTCTTCTACGGCAAGCTCTCCGACCTGTACGGGCGCCGGCCGATGCTTCTCATCGGCGTCTCGCTCTTCCTCCTGGGCTCGTTCCTCTGCGGCCTCTCGTGGAGCATGGAATCGCTCATCGCGTTCCGTGGCATCCAGGGCCTCGGCGCGGGCGCGCTCTTCCCGATCTCGCTCGCGGTGATCGGCGACCTGTTCACCCCGGCCGAGCGCGGCAAGTACCAGGGGCTCTTCGGGGCCGTCTTCGGGGTCGCGGCGATCGTCGGGCCGCTCCTGGGCGGCTGGCTCACGGACACCGTGGGCTGGCACTGGATCTTCTTCGTGAACCTGCCGGTCGGGTTCCTCGCGCTCGCGATCATCTGGCGCACGCTCCCGCCGCTCCGCCGCGAAGGGGTGCGCTACTCGCTCGACTACCTCGGCGCCGCGGTCTTCACCGTCGCGATCAGCTTCCTCCTCATCGGCCTCACGAACAAGCAGAGCGGCGACTGGGCGGACGTGGGCGTTGGCGGCTTCATCGTCGTCGGGCTCATCGTCGGTGCGCTCTTCCTGCTCGTCGAGTCGCGCGCGAAGGAGCCGATCGTGCCGCTGACGCTCTTCCGCAACCGCGTCTACGCCGTCTCCATCGCGGCGGTCTTCCTCGCGGGCTCGGGCTTCTTCGCGGCCGTCGTCTTCCTGCCCCGGTGGTTCCAGTTCGTGAAGGGCGTCAGCCCGACGGAATCGGGGTTCCAGACGCTGGCGCTCCTCGTCGGCGTCATCGGCAGCTCCATCGTGTCGGGGGCGGTCATCTCCCGGACCGGACGCTACAAGCGCCTGATCGTCGGATCGCTCGCGCTCATGTGCCTGGGCCTCTTCCTCATGACGCACCTCTCCGCGACGACGGACGTGCCGATGCTCTGGCTCTGGATGCTCATCACCGGCGTGGGGACCGGGCCGACGCTCGCCGCGTTCACGATCGTGGTCCAGAGCGCCGTGCCGCTCCACCAGCTCGGCGTGGCGACGAGCAACCTCACCTTCTTCCGCCAGGTCGGCGGCTCGGTCGGCCTCGCGATCGTGGGCACGCTCTTCGGCCAGGTGCTCGCGGATGCGGTGGCGCCGTCGCTCCTCCGCCAGGGGATCCCGGTGGAGCTGGCGAGCCGACTCGCGGGCTTCGCGGGCGGTGGCGGCGGTGGCGAGGTCGGCGGTGTCGGCCAGGACCTCCGGGCCACGCTCGAGACGACGCTGCCCGCGGACCTCCGTCCGTTCATCGACGGCATCGTGACGGGCGTCTTCGACGCGTTCAGCCAGGCGGTCGCGGCGACCTTCTGGGTCGGCGTCGTCACGGCCGGCGCCGCGCTCCTCGTGGCGCTCCTCCTGCCGGAGATCCCGCTCCGCGGCGTGCGCGGCCCGCACCATCGGGACGGTGCCGCGGCGGAAGGGCCGGGCGCGCCCGCGGCGCCTGCCGCGCTCGGCCACTGAGCCTGTCCGGCGGGGTCGACCGGGTCGGTACGCGGCCCGCGCGCTACGATCGGTTGCGATGACCACGCACGCCACGCTCCCGATCCCGCCCGGGCTCCGTGCGCCCGGCACGGCGGACGCGCCGTGGGTGCGCCTCGCCGCGCTCGCGGAGCTGCCGCCAGGCACGCTCCTGCGCGTGTCGCGCGGCGACCTCGACCTGCTGCTCGCGCACACCACGGCGGGCATCGCGGTCGTGGAGGACCGCTGCCCGCACATGGCCGCGCCGCTCTCCATCGGCAGGCTCGATGGCTGCGTCGTCGCCTGTCCGCTCCACAAGGGTCGCTTCGACCTCGCGAGCGGCGGGGTGGACGTCTTCCCGACGACGGGCGGCCTGACGGCGGATGGCGTCGCGTGCGCACCCTGGACACCGCCCGGGACGGAGCCCAGGCCCGAGCCGTCCGACGTGAAGGCGCAGGCCCGCGCGCTCACCCGCGTGCGGCGCTTCCGCTACTACCCCGTGCGGATCACGGATGACGCGATCGAGGTCGCGGTCCCGGGGTGATGGAGGGGATCCCGGCCGTGGTCCGCGGGTGGCTCCGCGCGTGGGCACCGGCACTCGCGTGGTTCGGGCTGATCTCGCTGCTCTCCGCGCAGCCCGGGCTGCGGGTGAGCGACGACCCGGGGACCGACCTGCCGCTCCGTCGCCTTGCGCACCTCGCGGTCTTTGGCGTCCTCGCGCTCCTCGTGCTCCACGCGCTCGGCGGCGTCCGCGGCGGGCTGCGCGGCGGGCTGCCGCGGGCGCTCGTCGCGCTCGGTTGCGTCACGGTCCTCGGCGGGATCGACGAGCTGCACCAGGCGTTCGTCCCGGACCGGAGCGGGCGGGTCGCGGACGTCGCGCTGGACGCGGCGGGTGGCGCGCTGGCGATCGGCGCGGCGCTCGTGGTGGCGCGCCGGCGTGCGCGCCGCGCGGACGGGGCCGCGGACCCGCCCGGGGGGCTCAGCCCCGGGGGATGACGCCCATCGCGACGACGCGGTAGCCCGCGGCGACGGCTCCCGCGACATCGACGACCCGCCGGGCGTCCGCGATCGTCCGGCCGGGCATCGTCGGTGCGATCGCCGCCCAGTCGAGCATCCCGATCTCCGGCCACTCGGTGGCGGTGACGACGGCGTCCGCGCCGGCGCAGGCATCCTCCGCGGAGGCCGCGGCCCGGGCCGCGATCCCCGTGGCCGCGAGCTGCGCGACCCCCGTGCGCGTCGCGACCGGGTCCCAGGCGGCGATCCGCGCGCCGCGCGCGGCGAGCACCGCCGCGACGCGCAGCGCCGGGGATTCCCGCAGGTCGTCCGTGCCCGCCTTGAAGGTGAGCCCGAGCAGCGCCACCGTCCGGTCCGCGAGCGATCCGGTCGCGGCTTCCAGGCGGTCCACGATCCAGGCCGCCTGCGTGGCGTTGGAGCGGTCGATCGCCCGCATCAGCGGCGCGTCCACGCCGAGCCTGCCCGCGAGGTCGGGAAGCGCACGCACCTGGGACGGGAAGCAGGAGCCTCCGTAGCCCGGGCCGGGCGAGAGGAAGGCACGTCCGATCCGCCGGTCCAGCCCGAGGGCGTCCACCACCGCGTTCACGTCCGCGCCGGCCGCGGCCGAGATCCGGGCAAGCTCGTTCGCGAAGGTCACCTTCATCGCGAGGAAGACGTTCGCGCCCACCTTCGCGAGCTCCGCGCTCGTGAGGTCGGTGACGAAGACGGGCGCGTCGATCGGGGCGTAGAGCCGCCGGAGGTCTGCCTCGAGCTCGCTGCCGGAGGCATCCGGATCGAGCCCGAGGACGACGCGGTCCGGCGCGAGGAAGTCGCGGACCGCGGAGCCCTCGCGGGTGAACTCCGGGTTGAAGGCGATCCGCACGCTCGGATCGAGCGCGCGGGCGTCACGGGCGATCGCGGCTGCGGTGCCGGGCAGGATCGTGCTGCGGATGACGATGGCGCGTGGGGTGCGGCGGTCGCGGACGAGGCCGTCCACGGCGCGGGTGACGTTCCCGCCGTACCACTCGCCGTCCGGGTCGAGCGTGCCGACCGCGACGATGGCCAGCGTGCTCCCAGCGCTCGCGCCCGGGTCATCGGTGAAGACGAGGCGGCCGGCCGCAACGCCCGCGGCGACAAGCTCGTCGAGCCCGGGCTCGTGGATCGGGAGGTCGCCGGCGCGCAGGCGGGCGACCCGCGCGGCGTCCGCGTCGAGGCAGGTGACGTGATCGCCGAAGTGGGCGAGGCAGGCGGCAGTGACAAGGCCGACGTACCCGGCGCCGACGACAGTGACGTGCATCCGGTCAGCCTACCGCGTGCCGCCCGGCGGCAGGTCGGACCCGACGCGACGCCGTGGCGCGCCCGGTCAGCCGGGGCGCCAGGAACCCCAGGCGGCTTCGTCCACGCCGACGGCGAACCGGTCGCCGAGGCGCGCGAGGGGCAGGCGGAGCAGCCGCTGATCGGCGAGCAGCCGGGCGAAGAGCTCGCCGTCATCCATGCGGAGATAGGCGAGGCCCGCGTCGCGCCAGGCCGCGGAGCCGGTGTCGGCGAGATTCACCACGCCGACGCGGTCCGCAAAGCGGCGGAGCTCCGTCGGGGCGACCGGACGCTGAGCGAGGTCCACGAAGCTGACGGCGATGCGGCGCTCCTTGAAGAAGCGGAGCGCCTTCTGGGTGTCGCGGGAATCGCGGCGACCGAAGACCTGGACCGTGGGGCCCTGCGGCTGCGGCATCGACGCCGGGCGATCAGTCCCCGCCGGCCTGCCGGCCGCGGCGCACGCGCCGCTCGGGGGTCATGAGCCCGACATAGAAGCCGGCTTCCGACTTGCGCACCGCGACCTCGACACCGGCGGCCCTGGCCGCACGGATGATCTGCTGGCGGATGGTCAGGGGCTTCTCCCCCTCCTCGAGGACGACCTCGTACACGACGTTTCCGTCGGTGATCGACTTCATCCGGGCGATGAGCTTCTGCTGCTCGGGGCTGACGCGCCGCCCCCGGGGGGCGGGCTCCTTGGGCTTCGGGACCATGACTGTCGGGTCCACCTTCCGGATGCGCGACATGCGGACTCCTTGTGCGTAGCGGCGGGATACCTGCAGGCCTCCCCCACTGTCCGGACCCGCGCTGCCGGAACGGCGCCGCCGCCTTCTCCAGGCGATCGCCGCCGCCCCGTGCGGCCGACGATCTTTGCGTATCTCGGACCTCCGATATGTTCGCACATCCGTGAAGAAGATGGACACGAGTGATTGACAGAACAGGAGGGTGTGCGCCGGACCCCTCGGGCTGCTAGAGTCCGGCCGTGGCCAGGGCGACGGGAACCCGGTTGGCAGCGCGACACGGCGTGACTGCGCGCCTCGGTGGCGTCCTTCTTCTCCTCGCGGCCTTCCTGCTGCTCACGCTCGCGGCGATCCCGGTCCGCGCGGAGGCGCTCCTGGAGCGGACCGACCCGGCCGACGGCGAGACGCTCGTCCTCGCGCCCACGGCGATCTCCGCCCGCTTCTCGGAGGACCTGGACCCCGCCGAGAGCCGCTTCGTGCTCCGGCAGGCCGGCGAGACGATCGCGTCCGGGGGCGTGAACCCGGACCAGCCGGCGCGGCTGCGCATCGATCTCGGCGCGGGCCTCCCGAACGGGACCTACACCGCGCGCTGGACCGCGGTGGCGCTCGCGGACGCGAGCATCGCCCAGGGCACGTTCAGCTTCACCGTCGCCGTCCCGGAGGCATCGGCCGTGCCGTCGCCGGGGGTGTCCCCGTTCCCGTCCGCATCGCCGGTGCCGATCCTCGTGTCGTCGCGCCCCATGGACGGCGCGGCGCTCGATGCCGCGGTCGTCGCCGTGACCGCGCGCTTCGCGTTCCCGCTCGACCCGGAACGGAGCCGCCTCGTCCTGCGCGTCGGGCCGGCGCCGTCGGCGAGCCCCGGGGATCCGCTGCCGCCGATCGCCGAGGGCGGACCCGATCCCGCGGACGAGACCGGGACACGGATGCGCATCGACCTGCTCGAGCCGCTGCCGGTGGGGACCTACGAGGTGCGCTGGATCATCGCGGCGCCCGAGGACGCAGGGGTCACGCGCGGCAGCTTCTTCTTCACGATCCTCTCCGTGCCGCCGCCGTCGCCGTCCCC
>JBJTJV010000316.1:0-2441 GCA_046352645.1 Chloroflexota bacterium
CTCCTCGAGGAGGCCGCGGCGCGCCATGCGCCCGCGGGCGAGCCCGCGCTCGCGCTCCGGGTGCTCGCCCAGGGGATCGCGACGCTGCCGCCGGGACCGTCCGTGGAGCGGGCCCGGCTCCTTGCGGCCCGCGCCCAGCAGGGGATGCTCGACGGCCGCTTCGCCGAGAGCGCGCACGACGCGGAAGCCGCGATCGCCGCCGCGGATGCCGCGGGGGACGCGGCGCTCCGCGAGCGCGGCCATGCGACCTGCACGCTCGGCGTGGACATCGCCTACCTCGGTGCGCTCGACCGCGGCCTCGCGCTCCTTGCCGAGGCGGACGCGATCGCGCGCCGGATCGGCCGGCTCGACGACGTGATCCGTGCGGCGGCCAACCGGACCACGCTCCTCGACCTGGACGCGCGGCGGCCCGCCGCCCTCGCGGTCGTCACGGCGGGCATCGCGGACGCGGCCGCGGGCGGCCTCGCGCGGACCTACGGCTCGTTCCTCCGGGGGAATGCCGCGGACATCCTCTTCCAGCTCGGCCGCTGGGCCGACGCGGAGCGCGAGTGCCGGGCGGGGATGGCCTGGCAGCCCGCCGGCGTCGCCTGGTTCAGCCCCGAGCTCTATCTCGGGCTCCTGCTCGTGGAATCGCGGGCGGACGAGGAGGCGGCCGCGCTCCTCGGCCGCACGCTCCTGCGCCTCGAGACGGTGCCGCCGGGGCAGTGGGCGGCCCTGGTCCAGCGTGCCGCGGTCAGCTTCGCGCTCTGGCGCGACGACCCGGCGGACGCGCTCGCGGTCGCGTCGCGGGAATGGCCGCGCGTCCTGGAGACCGATGACCCGCTCCAGGTCGCCGCGGGTGCCGCGACGACCATGGAAGCCGCCGCGGCCGCGGTCGAGCACGCTCGCATCACCCGCGACGGGGCGCTCCTCGCCGCGGCGCGTGCCCTGGTGTCCGGCGTCCTGCCCGTGGCAGAGGAGCGCGTCCGGACGGGGATCCTGCCGCCGGGCATCGCCGCCCACCATGAGGCGCGCCTCCATCTCGCGACCGCGCGCGCCCACCGCGCCCGTGTCCGCGGCCGGCCGGATGCCGCGTCCTGGGCCGCGATCGCCGACGGCTGGACCGAACGCGCGATCCCGTACCCTGCCGCCCGCGCGCGCTGGTGGGAGGCGCTCGCGATCCTCCACGCGGGCGGTGAGCGAGCGGAGGCCGGCCGCGCGCTCGGACAGGCGTGGGCGATCGCGGCCGCGCTGCCCGCGGGCCCGCTCCTGCGCGCGCTCGCCGACCTCGCCCGCCGCGCACGGCTGCCACTGCCGGCGGACGCGGAGCGGATGCGTGCCGTCGTCGCCGTCCCCATCGTCGCGCGGCCGTCCGCGGGCAACGCCGAGGCCGCGGTCGCGCGCACGGCGCTGGAGGCGACGCGGGCCCGGATGCGGCCGACGGACCCGGGCATCGCACCGATCGTGGCGCCCGTCGTCACGGCCGAGGTCCCCGCGGAGCCGCGCGCCGTCGTCGCGATCCCGGTCGGGGCCGCCGGTCCGTCCCCGGCGCCCGCGGGCACCGGCCGCCCCAGGGACGAGCCCGGGGCGCCGCTCACCGCGCGCGAGCTCGATGTCCTCCGCCTTCTCTGCCTCGGCCGCTCGGATCGGGAGATCGCCGCGGAGCTCTTCCTCAGCACGCGCACCGTCCACGTCCACGTCCGCCACGTGCTCGCGAAGCTGGGCGTCGCCACGCGGACGCAAGCGGCATCGCTCGCGCTCCGGGGCGGCCTCGTCGCGGTCGCGGAGGTGCCGGCGGTCGTGATGGGCGTGCCGCGGGCGGTCCACGACGACGGCGATCCCGGCGGCGGCTGACGGTCTCGCGCCCGCGCGCGACGCGCGGCGCGTGGCGCGCTCGCGAGGTTTGCCGCACAATCCTCGGCATGAGACTCACCGCCCGGACCGGGCTTGCCGCCGCTCTCGTCACCTCCCTCGCCCTCGTCGGCTGCGCCGAGCCGAGCGGCCGGCCGTGGACACCGCCGCCGGCCACCTCGCTCGAGCCGGTCGCGCCCGCGACGGACGCGCCCGTCGTCTCGCAGCCGCCGGTCGCCACCGAGACCCCCGCCGAGCCCACGGCCGCCCCCGCCGAGACGAGCGCCCCGGCCGGCGAGGCCCGGGTCATCGAGCTGGAGTTGACCGGCGCCCTGGAGATCAAGGTCCTCGGCGGTGCGAAGGTGACGGACATCCCCGTCACACCCGGCGAGACCGTGCACTTCAAGGTGACGAACAGCGCCGGCTACTCGCACAACTTCTGGATCGGCACGGACCAGCAGCTGATGATGAACCAGGTCGCGGGCCTGCCCGGGATCCCGGAGTACAACACCGGGGTGATGGAGTTCGACTGGACGGTCCCCGCGGACATCACCGGCCTGAAGTACGGGTGCACCGTCCCGGGCCACTACAGCCTGATGCAGGGCGTCTTC
>JBJTJV010000317.1:0-13421 GCA_046352645.1 Chloroflexota bacterium
GGTCCTCGTGGAGACGACGCTCGGGCTCGGCGGGCTCGGCTCGCTCATCACGGACGCGATCCAGAACCGCGACTACCCGGTGGTCCAGGCGAGCGTGCTCGTCCTCACCGTCGCGTTCACCCTCATCAACCTCGTGACGGACATCCTCTACGGGGTCATCGACCCGCGGATCCGGCTCGCATGACGGCCGTCGTCGCCCCCGCCCGCCCGTCGCTCCGCCGCCGGATCGGCGCGTCCGCGCTCGTCCGCAACCGGGCGGCCGTCGTCGGGCTCATCCTGCTCGTGCCGCTCGTCCTCGCGGCGCTCGTCCCGTGGCTCCTCACCCAGGCGGACCCGAACGCGCAGCAGCTCACGAACTCGCTCGCGATGCCGAGCTGGGAGCACCCCCTCGGCACGGACAAGCCCGGCCGCGACGTGCTCGCGCGGATCATCTACGGCGCAGGCCCGACGCTCCTGGGCGCGGTCATCGTCGTGATCGTCAGCGGCGTCATCGGGATCCCGCTCGGCCTGGTCGCGGGCTTCTACGGCGGCAGGACGGACGGCGTGATCACCCGCGCGCTCGACGCGCTCCTCGCCTTCCCGCCGCTCCTCCTCGCCATCCTCGTCGTCTCGACCTTCGGCAAGGGGCTCGAGACCGCGGCCATCGCGCTCGGCATCGTCTACATCCCCGCGATGGCCCGGCTCGTCCGGAGCGTGACGCTCGTCCAGCGGAGCCAGGCGTGGGTGGACGCGGGACGCGCGCTGGGCTACTCGGACCGGCGGATCATCTTCCGGCACATCCTGCCCAACCTCGTCGCGGCGATCGTCGTCCAGTCCACGATCGACCTCGCGTACGCGATCCTGGATATCGCGGCGCTCAGCTTCCTCGGCCTGGGCCAGCAGCCGCCCGACCCGGACTGGGGGTCGATGCTCGCGGACGGCCGGAGCTACCTGCTCCAGAACGCGATCCCCGCGGTCTCGGCGGGCATCTCGATCATGATCGCGGTCATCGCCTTCAACCTCGTGGGGGACGGGCTGCGCGCCCAGCTCGACCCGCGGGAGCGCGAGCGATGAGCGGGCCGCAGGTGCGGGGCGGCGCGGTCGCGGCGGCGGTGGCACCGCTCCTCGACGTGCGCGACCTGACCGTCTCCTTCCGCACCCTCGCGGGGACCGTGAACGCGGTGAACGGCCTGGACCTCGCCATCGCGCCCGGGGAGATCGTGGGGCTCGTCGGGGAATCCGGCTCCGGCAAGAGCGTCACCTCGCGCGCCATCATGGGGCTGCTCCCGGCGCGGACCACGACGGTCCGGGGGAGCGTCCGGCTCGGCGGCCGTGAGCTCGTCGGCCTGCCGGAAGCGGCCTACCGGCGCGTCCGCGGCGAGCGCATCGCGATGATCTTCCAGGACCCGCTCACGGCGCTCGATCCGCTCTACCGGGCGGGCGAGCAGGTGGCGGAGGCGCTCCGCTTCCATCTCGGCCTCGACCGCGCGGCGGCCGACCGGCGCGTGGTGGAGCTCCTCGACGCGGTCGGCCTGCCCGACCCGGCGACGGTCGCGCGGCGCTACCCGCACGAGCTCTCCGGGGGGATGCGCCAGCGCGTCATGATCGCGATGGCGCTCGCCTGCGAGCCGGAGATGCTCATCGCGGACGAGCCCACGACCGCCCTCGACGTGACCGTCCAGGCGCAGATCCTCGAGCTCCTCCGGGGCCTCGTCCGCGAGCGCCGGATGGCGCTCCTGCTCATCACCCACGACCTCGGCGTCGTGCGCGAGGTGTGCGAGCGGGCCGTCGTCCTCTACGCGGGCCGCGTGGCCGAGGAGGCGCCCGTGCGCGACCTCCTCGACCGGCCGCTCCACCCGTACACCTCCGGGCTCGCCGCGAGCATCCCCTCGATCGCCGCGCGCCGGGCGCGCCTGCCGCAGATCCCCGGGGGGCCACCGGACCCGGCGCACCTGCCGCCCGGCTGCGCCTTCGCCGCGCGCTGCCCGGCCGCGATCGACGCGTGCCGGACGACACAGCCCGACCTGATCGCGCCGGCACCGGACCGGCGTGCCGCCTGCCACCGGACCGGCGAGCTCCGGGACGGCACCCTCACCCTTGCCTGGGAGCACCGCGCATGACGACCCCGCACCTCGTGACGATCGATCCCGCCCTCGCCGCCGAGGAGCGCTTCATCCCGTTCGACGGGCAGCGCACCTGGGTGGGCATCACGGGCTCCGCCGAGGACGAGCGCGCCACCGGCAACCTGCCGCTCCTCCTCCTCCATGGCGGCCCCGGCGCCTGCCACGACTACCTCGAGTCGATGGCCGCGCTCTCCGCGACCGGGCGGCGCGTGATCTTCTACGACCAGCAGGGCTGCGGCAACTCGGACCAGCCGGACGATCCGGCGCGCTGGACGGTGGACTTCTACTGCCGCGAGATCGACGCGGTGCGCGCGGCGCTCGGCCTGGACCGCGTCCACATCCTCGGCCAGAGCTGGGGCGGGATGCTCCTCATGGAGTACCTCGTCCGCCGGCCCGCGGGCGTGGTCTCGGCGACGATCGCGAGCTCGCCCGCGGAGATGCCGCTCTGGATCTCCGAGACGGCCCGCCAGCGCGCGGCGCTCCCGCCGGATGTCATCGCGACGCTCGATCGCCACGAGGCGGCGGGCACGTGGGACGACCCGGAGTACGCGGCCGCGGTGCAGGTCTTCTACGACCGCCACCTCTGCCGCGTCGTGCCCGCGCCGGAGTTCGACCAGCGCTCGTTCGCGAAGCTCGCCCGCAACCCGCAGGTCTACCGCACGATGAACGGGCCGACGGAGTTCCACGTGGTCGGCACGCTGAAGGACTGGGAGGTCCGCTCGCGGCTCGACGTGGTGGACGTGCCGGTGCTGCTCACCAGCGGCCGCCACGACGAGGCCACGCCGCTCCAGGTGGAGCGGATCGCGGACCGGCTGCCGCAGGCGGAGTGGGTGCTCTTCGAACAGTCCGCGCATCTCGCGCACGCGGAGGAGCCGGACCGCTACATGGCGGTGCTCGCGGACTTCCTCGCCCGCGCCGAGACGGGCCGCGTGCGCACCCGCGCGACGGCCGTGCGCGGCCGGGACGCGGGCGCCGCCGCGCTGCGCAGCGCGGGCGCGGGCGCGCTCACCGGCCGCCCCGGGCCGGCGACCTTGTGAGCGGCACCCCGGGAGCGACGCCGGCCGGCGGCGCGCCGCTCCTCGCCGTCGAGGACCTGCGCGTCGTCTTCCGGCGCGGGCGGAGCCTCGGCGACCGCGTCGCGGGCCGCCCCGGACCGTCCTTCACGGCCGTCGGCGGCGTGAGCCTGACGATCGCACGCGGCGAGACGCTCGCCCTCGTCGGCGAATCGGGGAGCGGCAAGACGACGACCGGCCGCGCCATCCTCCGCCTCGTGCGCGCCGAGGGCGGCCGGATCGTCTTCGACGGGACGGACGTGGGCGCCGCGACCGGGAGCGCGCTGCGCAGGCTCCGGGAGCGGATCCAGATCGTCTTCCAGGACCCCTATTCCTCGCTGAACCCGCGGATGACGGTGGGCCAGACGATCGGCGAGGTGCTCGCGGTCCACGGGGTGACGGAGCCCGGCGCAGCCCGGACGGCGCGCGTGGAGCAGCTCCTCCGCGACGTCGGCCTCGGGCCCGAGCACGCGGGCCGCTACCCCCACGAGCTCTCCGGCGGCCAGCGCCAGCGCGTCGGCATCGCCCGCGCGCTCGCGGTCGGGCCGGAGCTGATCGTCCTCGACGAGCCGGTCTCCGCGCTCGACGTCTCGGTCCAGGCGCAGATCGTGAACCTCCTCGACGACCTCAAGGAGGAGCACGGGCTCGCGTACCTGTTCATCGCCCACGACCTCGCGGTCGTCCACCACATCGCGGACCGGGTCGCGGTGATGTACCTGGGCCGGATCGTGGAGGAGGGGCCGGTGGACGCGATCTTCGACGCGCCGCGCCACCCCTACACGAAGGCCCTCCTCGCCTCGATCCCGGGCGCGACCGTGGACAACGGCGCCGCGCGCCACGCGGAGCAGGCGCGCGGCGAGCTGCGCGCGGACCGGGCCGCCCAGCCCGGCTGCGTCTTCCGCGACCGGTGCGCGCACCGGATGGAGCGCTGCGAGACCACGCCCCCGTTCGACACGCTCGGCGACGCGCGCCGGAGCCGCTGCTGGCTCGACGCCCCGGACGCCGCGCCCACCCCCGACCCGACCCCCGCCACCGGAGGCTGAAGATGGCATCGCTGCCGACCCCGTCCCTCGTCCTCGCGAAGGAACAGCACACCCTCGACTTCCGCGCCGACCACCCGCCCGTGGCGCGCGTCGCGAGCGGCACCGTCGCGACCTTCACGACCGGCGACATCGCCTACGAGCGCCTGAGCCGGGGCGAGACGATCGAGTCGATCGGCATCGAGTCGTTCAACCGCGTCACCGGCCCCGTTTTCGTCGAGGGCGCGCAGCCCGGCGACGCGGTGCGCGTCACGATCCTGGGCATCGAGATCCACCGCAGCTGGAGCGTCTGGCTGCCGGGCTTCGGCGAGCTCGGCGGGTACACGCAGGAGATCGTCGCGCGCCAGATCCCGCTCGAGGGCGGCCGGGCGATCATCTCGCCGCGGATCTCCGTGCCCATCGAGCCGATGATCGGCTGCATCGGCCTCGCGCCGGCCGAGGGCGCGGGCTCCACGTTCATGCCCGCCTACCACTGGGGCGGGAACATGGACCTGCGGGAGATGAGCCCGGGCACGTCCGTCGATCTGCCGGTCGAGGTCCCGGGCGGGCTCCTCTCGATCGGCGACCACCACGCCGCCATGGGCCTCGGCGAGCCGACGTGGGTGTCGCTCGAGTCCGCGGGTGCGAGCACGGTCCGGATCGAGCTCGTCAAGGGGGCCGCGATCGGGCATCCGGTCGTGCGGCGCGACGGCAAGGTCTGCTTCGTCGGCCAGGGCGAGACGCTCGCGGCGGCGCACACGCACGCCGTGCAGCGCGCCTGGGCGTGGCTCATGGCCCAGGGCCTCGAGCCGTTCGAGGCGTACGCGTACGCGAGCGCCCGGATGGAGATGCGCCTCGGCGGGCCGGCCTCTCCGCAGGTCCTCGCCTGCCTCCCGGAGGATCTCTCCTGATGGCGGGTCCCTTCCACGTCGGGCGGGACCGCTGGCACCTCGCCTGGGACGCGACGATCCCGCCGATCCTCGAGGTGGGCTCGGGGGACGAGATCGCCTTCGACGTGCTCGACGCATCGAACGGCACCGTGACGCCGGCGACCACCGCCGCAGACCTCCTCGCCATGGACCTCTCGCAGGTGGACCAGGTCGCCGGGCCGATCGCCGTCGCCGGTGCCGAGCCCGGGGACACGCTGGAGATCGAGATCCTGGAGGTCCTCCCCGCCGACTGGGGATGGACGGCGGCACTGCCGGGCTTCGGGCTCCTCGCGGACGACTTCCCCGACCCCCACCTCCGGATCAGTCGGCTCGACGGCACCCACGCCGAGATGCTCCCCGGTCTGCGCATCCCCCTCGCGCCGTTCTGCGGCGAGCTCGGGCTCGCCGCACCCGGACCCGCCCGGAGCACCATCCCGCCCACGGACAGCGGGGGCAACCTCGACACGCGCCATCTCACCGCGGGGTCACGCCTCTACCTGCCCGTGACCGTCCCGGGCGCGCTCTTCAGCCTCGGCGACGGCCATGCCGCGCAGGGCGACGGCGAGGTCTGCGGCACGGCGATCGAGACGCCGGTCCGGGCGCGCGTCCGGCTCACCGTGCGGCGCGACATCCGCGTCCGCGGCCCCGAGCTCGAGACCGCGGGGCCGCTCGGCGTCTCCACGAACAGCGCGGGCTGGATCGCCACGGATGGTGTCGGCCCGGACCTCATGGAGGCCGCCCGGAGCGCGACCCGCCGGATGGTCGAGCGGCTCGTCGCACGCACCGGCCTCGCGCCGGAGGACGCCTACCTGCTCATCAGCGTCGCGGGCGACCTGCGCATCAGCGAGATCTGCGATGCCCCGAACTGGGTCGTGGGCTGCTACGTCCCGCGCTTCGTCATCGGGTAGCCGGGCCGCGCGCCCAGCGCGCTCCCGCCGGCCCACCCCTCTAGACGTCTAGAGGTCCCTCCGGCTACGATGCGGACGCCGGCTCCGGGACGGCGAGGAGGGAAGGATGACGGCAGGGAGCCTGCGCGCGATCGGTGCCGCGGTGATCGGCACCGGCTTCATCGGCACGGTCCACGTGGAGCAGCTGCGCCGCCTCGGGGTGCAGGTCCGCGGGGTGCTCGGCAGCGATCCGGCGCGCGGAGCGGCGCGTGCTGCGGCCCTCCAGGTGCCGCGCGCCTACGCATCTCTGGACGAGCTCCTCGCCGACCCCTCCGTGGACGTCGTCCACGTCACCTCCCCCAACGAGCTCCACCACCCCCAGGTCCGGGCGATCCTCGCGGCCGGCCGGCACGTCGTGTGCGAGAAGCCGCTCGCCGTGACGAGCCGCCAGTCCGCGGACCTCGTGGAGCTCGCGGAGCGGAGCGACCGGATCGCCGCGGTGAACTTCAACATCCGCTTCTACCCGCTGAACCAGCACGCGCACGCGCTCGTCCGGGAGGGCGGGCTCGGCGACGTCCGGCTCGTCACCGGCCGCTACTTCCAGGACTGGCTGCTCCACGATACGGACTGGAACTGGCGGCTGGTGGAGGAGCAGGGCGGCAGCCTCCGGGCGGTCGGCGACATCGGGTCCCACTGGATCGACCTCGTGACGTTCATCACCGGCCTGCGGGTCACCGAGGTGATGGCGGACCTCGCCACGTTCATCCCGGTCCGCCGTCGGCCGCGCGGGCCGGTGGAGACGTTCTCCACGGAACGCTCGGGCGACACCGTCCCGGTGCCGATGACCACGGAGGACGCGGCGCTCATCCTCCTGCGCTTCGACAACGGTGCCCGCGGCTCGGTGAGCATCAGCCAGGTGAGCGCGGGCCGGAAGAACTCCATCGCCTGGGAGATCGGTGGGGCGCGCTCCGCCGCGGCCTGGGACGGCGAGACGCCGGACCACCTCTGGATCGGCCACCGCGACGCGCCGAACCAGATCCTGCTGCGGAACCCGGCGCTCATGAACGCGACCGGGGCGGCTGCGGCCCACCTGCCGGGCGGCCACGTGGAGGGCTTCGGCGACACGTTCCACGCGCTCTTCGCGGAGATCTACCGCGCCATCCTCGCGGGCCGGATGCCGGAGCGGCCGCTCTTCGCGACCTTCGCGGACGGCCACACGGAGATGGTCATCGGCGACGCGATCGCGCGGAGCGCCCGCGAGGGGCGCTGGGTCCCCGTCGCATCGTGAACCGTCCCGCGTCGGCCGCGGGCCGGACCCCGGAGGTGACCGCATGAAGCTCGGCTTCCTGACCGCCCCGTTCCCCGACCTGCCGCTCATGGAGGTGGCCGACTGGGCCGCCGGCGCAGGCTTCGAGGTCCTGGAGATCGCCTGCTGGCCACGGAGCGGCGGCGCCACCCGGCGCTACGCGGGCACGAGCCACATCGACGTCGTGAACCTCTCGGCGGCGCAGGCGACGGAGATCCGCGCAGAGATCGAGGCGAAGGGCCTTGCGATCTCCGGCCTCGGCTACTACCCGAACCCGCTCCACCCGGACCCCGCCCACCGGGCGGCGGTGACCGACCACCTCCGGGCGGTGATCGTCGCGGCGGAGCGGATGGGCCTCGGCCTCGTCAACACGTTCATGGGCGCGGACGCCGCGAAGCACCAGGACGCGAACTGGGAGGAGGCGCTCGGGGTCTGGCCGGAGACCGTCGCGTTCGCGCGCGACCACGGGGTGCGGATCACGTTCGAGAACTGCCCGATGATCTTCAGCTACGACGAGTGGCCGGGCGGGCACAACCTCGCGACGACGCCGCGGATGTGGCGCCGGATCCTGGAGCAGTGGGGCGGCACGGTCGGGCTGAACTTCGACCCCTCGCACCTGGTCCTCCAGATGATCGACATGGGGCGCTTCATCCGGGAGTTCGGGCCGCACATCCTCCACTTCCAGGCCAAGGACCTGATGATCGACCGGGACGGGCTCTACGAGCGGGGCGTCTTCTCGCTCGGGATGGGCTGGCAGATCCCGCGCGTCCCGGGCCTTGGCGACGTGGACTGGAACATCGTCTTCCGCGAGCTCTACCGGGCGGGCTTCGCGGGCGACTGCATCATCGAGCACGAGGACCGCGGCTTCGAGGGGACCGACGCGCTCGTGCAGCGGGGGTTCCTCATCGCGCGCGACACGCTGCGTCCCTACTGCAGGTGACCACCATGGAGATCTCCATCGAGACGCTGACCGAGCGCGACATCGCGAAGACGATCGACCATTCGCTCCTCCGCCCGGAGCTCGACGATGCGTTCATCGACGAGGGCTGCCGTCTCGCCGCGCGCTACGACGTCGCCTCGGTCTGCGTCCGGCCGGCCGATGTCCGCCGGGCGGCCGCGATCCTCGCGGGGACGGACGTGCGGGTGGGCACGACGATCGGCTTCCCGCACGGCTCGCATGCGACCGAGGTGAAGGTCGCGGAGGCGCGCCGCGCGCTCGCGGACGGCGCGACCGAGCTGGACATGGTCCTGCAGATCGGCGCGCTGAAGAGCGGCCGGGATGCGGACGTGGAGGCGGACATCCGCGCGGTCGTGGACGTCGCGCATGCCGCGGGAGCGATCGTCAAGGTGATCTTCGAGAACGCGTACCTCACGGACGACGAGAAGATCCGCGCCTGCCGGCTGACGGAGGCGGCGGGCGGCGACTTCGTGAAGACCTCCACCGGCTTCGCGCCCTCGGGCGCCACGCACGACGACCTCCGCCTGATGCGCGCGCACACCTCCCCGCACGTCGCGGTGAAGGCGGCGGGTGGCGTCCGGACGCTCGATGCGCTGATCGACGTCATGCGCCTCGGCGTGACCCGGATCGGGGCGACCGCCACGGAGGCGATCATCCTCGACTTCCGGGCCCGCAAGGCGGGCGCCGCCCCGCTCGCCGCGGGCACGCCGGGGACGGGATACTGAGCCGATGAGCGAGACCGCCGCCCCCGCCCCGCGCTTCCTCGCCGAGGGGATCGAGCTCCTCGGCCGGATCGCCGCGACCCAGGCCGGCCCGATCGAGACGGCCGCGCAGTGGTGCGCGGACGCGATCGGCAACGACGGGCTCGTCCACCTCTTCGGGACCGGGCACTCGCGGATCCCGGTGGAGGAGTTCTTCCCGCGCTACGGGTCGTACCCGGGCTTCAACCCGATCGTCGAGCTGTCGATGACGCACCACACGGAGGTCGTCGGGCCGAACGGCCAGCGCCAGGCGATGTTCATCGAGCGGGTCCCGGGCCTCGCCGCGGAGATCCTTGCGAACTTCCGCTTCGGCCCGCACGACGTGATGATCGTCTTCTCCGCGGGCGGGCTCACCGCGGTGCCGATCGAGATGGCCCGCGGCGCACGCGCGCGTGGCGTCCGCACGATCGCGATCACCTCGCTCCTCCAGTCCACGACCGGCGCGGTCGATCCGCGCGTCGGCAGCCGGCTCATGGACGAGGCCGACCTCGTCATCGACCTGTGCACGCCCCCGCCGGACGCGATGATCGCGGTCGCGGGGCTTGACACACCGATCGCCCCGGGCTCTACGCTCGCGTACACCGCGATCGTCAACGCGCTGAAGGTCCGCATCGCCGAGCTCCTCGTCGCGGCGGGCCGGATGCCCCCGGTGATCACCCGGGCGACGGTCGTCGGCGCGGAGCGCTCCCGGGCGCTCTTCGATGCGGCCTATGGCGAGCACGCGCGGCGGGTCGCCCGCGCGATCGATGTCCAGGGGGGAGGTGGCTGACCGGGCGGAGACCGACGGAGGATGAGCGAACGCGACGGTGCCGCGCCGCGGCACCGGTGACACCGCAGGAGGATCACGGACCCATGCAGCACTCTCGGCTCTTCGGTGGCCTCGCGGCCGCCGCGATCGCGGCCACGGCCCTGATGCCGGCCGCCGTCGCCGCCCAGGACGGCTACACCATCGGCTTCTCGAACCCCGGCGGCGTCGGCAACGGCTGGCGCGAGCAGATGATCTGCTCCGCCAAGGCCGAGGCGCTCGCGTCGGGCGAGGTCGCCTCGATGAACATCATCCACCGGAACACGGACGCGGCCGGCCAGCTCGAGGACATCCGCTCGCTGATCTCCGCGGGCGTGGACGCGATCATCGTGAACCCGGCCGACCTCGACGCGCTCAACCCCGCGATCGACGAGGCGACGGCCGCGGGCATCGTCGTCGTGGCGGTGGACGCGCCGGTCTCCGCCGCGGGCGCGTACAACCTCTCGAACAACCAGGAGGAGTACGCGTACCTCGGCGCAAAGTGGCTGTTCGAGCACCTCGGCGGCGAGGGCAAGGTCGTGGAGATGCGCGGCATCCCCGGCCACCCCGCGGACACCGACCGCGACGCGGGCTTCGCCCGTGCGCTCGCGGAGCACCCGGGCATCGAGGTCGTGAAGGAGGTCGCGACGAACTGGGATCCGGCCACCGGCGCCACCCAGATCACGGACATCCTCAACTCGGGCACCGAGGTCGATGGCGTCTGGACGTCGGGCATCGACAGCTGGATCGTCGACGCGTTCATCACCGCGGGCGCGCCGCTCGTGCCGATCGTCGGCGCGGACAACGCGGGCTTCGTCAAGCAGCTCCGTGACACGGAGGGCCTCGTCGGCGCCGCGGTCACGAACCCCGGCTCCGTCGGCGGCGCCGGTGTCCGGCTCGCGCTCCATCTCCTCGACGGGATGTCCGCGGGCTTCGAGCCCGGCATCGAGGGGACGATCCTTCTCGATCCGGTCCGCTGGGAGAACGTGACCGACGAGGGCAAGGCCGAGATCGAGGCCGCCGTCGACGAGTCGCTCGATCCGTCCTGGCCGCTCGGCCTGTCCATCCCGGACTGGACGACGTACACGAAGGACCAGCTCCTCGCCTGCAAGGCGCCCGGCGAGGCCTGAGCCGAGCCGATCCGGATGACCGGAAGGGTGCGGGGCGACCCGCACCCTTCCCCATCCCCTCCCCCCCTCTCCCTTCCCTGCCGGACCTGATGCCCGACCTGCTGCTGGAAGCGACGGACGTCGTGAAGCGCTACGGCGGTGTCGCTGCGCTCCGCGGCGCGTCGCTCGCAGTGCGTCCGGGCGAGGTCCACGCCCTGCTCGGCGCGAACGGCGCCGGGAAGAGCACCCTCATCAAGATCCTCACGGGCACCGTCCGCGCCGATTCCGGCACCTTCCGCGTGGGCGGCACGGAGCGGGCGATCGGCTCCGCGGCGGCTGCGCGCGCGGCCGGGCTCGCATCCATCTACCAGGACCCGTCGCTCATCCCCGACCTGACGGTCCGCGACAACCTCCGCCTGACGCGCACCCCCGTCGGACCGTTCCGCGAGCGCATGGCCGAGCTCGGCATCGGCGGCCTGGACCTCGATGACCTCGTCCGCGACCTGCCGCTGCCGACGCTCCGGATCATCGATCTCGCGCGGGCGCTCGCGATCGAGCCGCACGTCGTCATCCTCGACGAGACGACCGCCGCGCTCCCCGCGGACCTCACCGAGCGCGTCCTCGACGTCGTCGGGCGCCAGCGTGCGAGCGGGCGCTCGGTGATCTTCATCTCCCACCGGCTCATCGAGATCTCCACGCTCTGCGACCGCGCCACGGTCCTGCGCGATGGCCAGACGGTCGGGGTCGTGCCGATCGCGCCGGGCGCGGAGGACGAGATCGTCGCGCTCATGCTCGGACCGCAGCCGGAGCGGGCGGAGGCCGCGCGCGCGACCGGCCCGGTCGCGGCCGGCGTCGCGGGCGCGGCGGTCGTGGCGGAGGCGCGCGCCGTGGGCCGCGTCGCGGGCACCACCCCGGGCGCGGCCTCGGGCGCGGCCGATGCGCCGGGTCCCGGGACAGCGGCGCCTCCCGTCCCCGCCCCGCCGTCGGCCGCCGCGCCGGACGCGCCGCCGCGCCTCGCCGCGCACGGCCTGCGCGTCGGCGAGCGGGTCCACGACATCAGCCTCGAGCTGCACGCGGGCGAGGTGCTCGGCGTCGTCGCGCTCGAGGGCCAGGGGCAGGAGGAGCTCTTCGAGGCGCTCGCGGGGGCACGCCGCGCGGACGCGGGCGAGATCCGCGTGAACGGCCGCCCGGTCCGCTTCGGCCACCCGGGGGACGCGATCCGCGCAGGCGTGGTCCTCGTCCCCGCGGACCGCCTGCAGGCACTCCTGCCGCAGCGCTCGGTCCGCGAGAACATCGCCCTCCCCTTCTCCGCACCGCCGTCCCGCTGGGGCCGCATCCGGCGGGCCGTGGAGGCGCCGCGCGTCCACGCCGCGATCGAGCGCCTCCAGATCGATACGCGCGCCCAGGGCGAGGTGCGCCGCCTCTCCGGCGGCAACCAGCAGAAGGTGACGATCGCCCGCTGGGTCGCGCTCGGCGCGGAGACGCTCCTCTGCTTCGACCCGACCCGGGGCATCGACATCCGCACGAAGCGCCAGATCTACGCGCTCCTGCGCGAGCTCGCGGATGCGGGCGCCGCGGTCCTCCTCTACACCTCGGAGCTCGAGGAGATCCGGCTCGCCTGCGACAGGGTGCTCGTGGTCTTCGGCGGACGCGTCGTGGACACGATGCCCGCGGCCGTGGCGGACGAGCCCACGCTCCTGCGTGCGGCCTACGCGCTGCCGCCGGGCGCCGCCCTCCCCGTCCACGAGGAGGCCGCAGGATGACCGCCGCGACGCAGGCGGCCGGGGCGGAGCGGGCCCGGCTGCCGCTCGGCCGGCTCCTCCGGCGGAACGCATGGGTCGTGGGCCTCTACGCGTTCGTCGCGATCCTCTTCGCCGCGACGATCGCGATCAAGCCGGGCTACGGCCCGACGGACTTCGAATCGCTCGCGATCTCCGTCCTGCCGATCGTCTTCGCGGCCGCCGCCCAGGCGGTCATCGTCATCGCGGGCGGCATCGACCTCTCGGTCGGCTCGGCGATGGCGCTCACGAACGTCGTCGCCGCCTCCCTCATGGCGCAGAGCGGTGACGTGGGCGCCTCCGGGGTGATCGTGATCGTCCTCCTCCTCGGGGTCGGGATCGGCGCGGTGAACGGCCTCCTCGTCGTGGCGAGCCGGGTTCCGGACATCGTGGTGACGCTCGCGATGGGCTTCGTCTGGGCGGGCGCCGCGCTCCTCGTCCTGCCGAGCCCCGGGGGCGGGGCCGCGGCCTGGTTCATGGCGCTCGCGGACGGGACGGTGCTCATCGACTGGCTGCCGCGCGCGCTCGTCACGATGGTCGTCGTTCTGGCCGTGATCTGGATCCCGGTGCGCCGCTCGCGCTCCTCGCGGCCTGCCAGACGCTCACGATGCTCACCGGTGGCATCGACCTCTCCGTGGCCACGATCGCGTCCATGACCGCCTACGTGATGGCGACGCAGGTGCCCACCCAGGGTGACGCGCTCGGCATCGCCATCGCGCTCGGCTGCGCGACGCTC
>JBJTJV010000318.1:0-16869 GCA_046352645.1 Chloroflexota bacterium
GGCCATCGGTGCGGGCGGGGGCGGGGGCGCGGCCTGCGGCGGCGGGGTCGCGAGCCGGCCGAGGACGCCGGCGGCCTCCGCCGCGGACGGGCGCGCGAGCGGGTCCGGGGCGAGCATCCAGCGGATCGCGGCGTCCAGGTCGGCGGGCGTGTCCGGCCGCACGAGCGACGGCGCGGGCACCTGGCCGGCGAGCCTGGCGCGCGCGATCGCGTCCGCGCTCTCGCCCGCGAACGCCCGCCGCCCGGTGAGGAGCTCGAAGAGCGTCACGCCGAGCGCATAGACGTCCGCGGCGGGCGTGGCGGGCTCTCCGCGGAGCTGCTCGGGCGCGAGGTGGTGGATGCTCCCGGCCGTCATGCCGGCGGGGTCCGCCGCGGCGCCCGCGAGGTGCGCGATGCCGAGGTCGGCGAGCTTCACGGCGCCGGTCCGCTGCACGAGGAGCAGGTTCGCGGGCTTCACGTCGCGGTGGACGATGCCGAGGGCGTGCGCGGCCGCGAGCGCCTCCGCGACCTGCGTGCCGATCCGCGCGGTCGCGGTGGGCGTCAGGGGTCCGCGCTGGGCGACGAGCGTGCCGAGGTCGCCGCCGTCCACGAGCTCCATCGCGATCCAGGGCCCCGCGGGATCGGTCCCCGCGTCGAGGACCGCGACGACACCCGGGTGGTTGAGGCGGGCCGCGGCGCGTGTCTCGCGTGCGAAGGCGTCCGCGAAGGCCGGGTCGCCGGCGGCGTCGCCCCGGAGCACCTTCAGCGCGACCTCGCGGCCGAGCTGGAGATCCTGGGCGCGCCAGACCGTCCCGGTCGACCCGGAGCCGAGCGGCGCGAGCGGGCGATAGCGCCCGCCGATCGTCTGCCCGGTGCCGTCCGTGCCGCCGCCTGCCTGCATCGCGACCTCCTCCGTGCCGTCCGGTCAGTCGCGCGCGAGGTCCGCGAGCCACGGGCGCAGCTCGCCCGCGATCTCCGGCCGCTCGAGCGCGAGCTCGATGGACGCCTT
Source organism: Chloroflexota bacterium (assembly GCA_046352645.1). Classification (GTDB taxonomy): domain Bacteria; phylum Chloroflexota; class Limnocylindria; order Limnocylindrales; family CSP1-4; genus JAFMJV01. The sequence continues at coordinate 988 of JBJTJV010000318.1, forward strand.
CAGCCAGCCCATGGTGGTGCCTGCGTCGTGGTACTTCCCCTCGAACTCGAGGGCGTAGACGTCCTGCTCCGCAAGGAGCGCGGAGATCGCGTCCGTGAGCTGGATCTCGCCCCCTGCGCCGCGCGGCGTCTGCTCGAGCTTCTCGAAGATCTTGGGCGTGAGGACGTAGCGACCGATCACGGCGCGATCGCTCGGGGCCTCCTCCGGCCGCGGCTTCTCCACGATACCGCGGAGCTTGCGCAGCCGGTCGTCCGTGCCGCCATCCTCGGACGCGGGCGCGGGGTCGATGACGCCGTAGCGGCGCGTCTGCTCCCAGGGGACCCGCCGGACGGCGACGACGCTCGCGTGCGTGTGCCGGTACGCCTCGATGAGCTGGCCGATGCACGGCCGCTCGGCGGCGACGACATCGTCCGAGAGGATGACCGCGAACGGCTCGTGCCCCACGAGCTCCTTCGCCATGAGGACCGCGTGGCCCAGGCCGAGCTGCTCGGGCTGGCGCACGTACGCCACCTGGCACAGGTCACCGATCTGGCGCACCCGGCGGAGCATCTCGATGTCGCCCCGCGACTCGAGGAGGTGCTCGAGCTCCCAGCTGTGGTCGAAGTGGTCCTCGATCGCACGCTTCTGGCTGCTCGTCACGATGATGACCTGCTCGATGCCGGCGGCGACCGCCTCCTCCATCGCGTACTGGATCACCGGCTTGTCGACGAGCGGCAGCATCTCCTTGGGCTGCGCCTTCGTCGCAGGAAGGAAGCGGGTCCCCCAGCCTGCCGCCGGGAAGACGGCTTTTCGGACGCGCATGGAACCTCGACGGCAGCCGGCCCCGCGCACGCCGGGCCTGACGCGCCGCAGTATAGGCCCGCCCGCACGGGCGCCCGTGCGCGCGATGCCCTCCACGGCCGCGAACGCGCGCCTCGGCGATGATGGGCGCGACGGGTTCGGCGCCGGGCCGGGCCCGGTGGGCGACACGCGGAGGTGCGGGTGACGGGACGGACGCGCGGCTGGACGGGACCGAGGCCGCGGCTCCTCGCGAGCGATATCGACGGCACCCTCATCGACTGGGGCGCGATGCCGAGCCCCCGGGTGCGACGGGCGCTCGGGCTCGTCCGCGAGAGCGGGGTCCACGTCGTCCTCGCCACGGGACGCTCGCCGTGGAACGGGCTGGACGACATCGCAGGCGCGGTCGGGCTCGTGGGACCGCAGATCACCCTCCAGGGCGCGCTCGTGGCGGACCCGTTCGCCGGGACGGTCGTGCGGGCCCGGGAGCTCGCGGACGCGCTCGTCGCGGAGGCGCTCGACGTTGCGCTGACCCTCGGCCTTCCCGCGTCCGTCGCGACGACGGAGGGCTACCGCACGCCGTCCGGCCGGGTCACCGATCCGGCGGCATGGCTCGAGGGCGCGACGCCGGTCCGGATCTTCATCGCGACCGACCCGTCCGCGCACGCGCAGGCTGCCGCGGAGGCGCAGCGCCTGCTCGCGGACCGCGCGTCGATCACCTGGGGCGACCCGTCGGGCTTCGACGTGCTCTCTCCGGGGACGGACAAGGGCGAGGCGCTCGGCTGGCTCGCCGCGAGCCTCGGCATCCCGATGACCGAGGTCGCGGCGGTGGGCGATGCGGCGAACGACCGCGGCATGCTCGCGGCCGCGGGCGCGTCGGTCGCGATGGCCGCGGCAGGACCGGAGATCCGTGCCGTCGCCCGGCACGTCGCGCGCGGACCGGAGGACGACGGCCTCGTGGACGCGCTCGCCTGGCTCTTCCCGGACCTCGCCGGGCGGCTGCCCGACTGACGGGCCGCGCGCGACGTGCGTCGGCCCGCCGGGGGCCGTCCGTCCGTCAGCGGCGCCGGCGGCCGCGGCCGGGCAGGGAGCCCGGGAGCTGCAGGAGCACGCCCGCCGCGACCACGAGCGCGCCGCCCGCGAGCTGGACCGGCGCGAGCGATTCGCCGAGCACGAGGAAGGCGAGCCCGACGCCCACGACCGGCTCGAGCATCATGAGGATGGACGAGCGCGTGGGCCCGAGGCGCCGGATGCCCGCGAGGAGCGCGACGCCGGGGATCGCGGAGCCGACGATGCCGCCCGCGATCGCCCACGGGACGACCGCGGGGTCCGCGAGGGGCGCCACGACCTGCGTGCCGGCCCCGAAGAGGAGCGCGAGGACGATGTTCCCGGGCACGGCGAGCGCCACGAGCGTCGTCGTGCCGGCGAGCGCAGGCACGGACGGGAAGCCGCGCGCCGCGATGAGCGTGTAGACCATCTGGCCCGCCGCGGCGAAGAGCGCGAGGCCGATGCCGAGCGGGTCGAGCACGAGGGGGCCGCCGGTGAGCGCGGGCGCGAGGATGACGAGCACGAGGCCGGCCGTCGCGAGCGCGAGCGCGAGGGCGCGGCGGCCATCGATCGGCTCGCCGTGGAGCCGGTTCGCACCGATGGCGACGAGCGCCGGCCAGGTGTAGAAGAGGATCATCCCGAGGGCGACGCCCATCCGCGCGATCGCGAGGAGGACGGCCGCGTTGAGCAGGAGGTTCGCGAGGGAGGCCGCGACGAGCGCACGCCGCTGGCGGGCCGGGACATCGCCCGGCGCTGGGACGGCGAGCCCCCCGACGCGGATCGCGAGGAAGAGGACCGGCGCGAGGATCGCGATCGCGGTGATGGCGCGCCACGTCACGTAGCCGAAGGTGCCGAGGCCCGCCTCCGCCGCGAGCTGCGAGGTGATCGAGACGGTGGCGAAGCCGAAGGCAGCGGTGAGCGTGAGCGCGAGGCCCGTGGCATCGGCGCCGCGGCCGGCGCCGCTGCTGCTCACGCGGGGCCGCCTGCGGGGGCCGTGCCACCGGACGTGGGCGTGCTGCCGCGCCGGGGCCGCGGACCCGGCCGGGCGCCGCGCTGCAGGAGCATCCCCGCGCCGACGACCATCGCACCGCCCACCACCTGGAGCGGCCCGAGCGCCTCGCCGAGGAGGACGAATGCGTAGGCCGCGGCGATGAACGGCTCGATCATCATCACGACCGCGGCGCCGGTCGCGCCGAGGCCGCGCATCCCGTGCTGGAGCGCGGTCGCGGGGATCGCCGCGCCGACCACGCCGCCCGCGATCCCCCAGAGCAGGAGGCCCGGGTCCGCGAAGGGCGCGGTCAGCTCCGGCAGCGCGCCGAGCAGGAGCGCGAGGAGCAGGTTCCCGGGGATCGCGAAGAGGAAGATCACGCCGACCGCGAGCGGCGCCGGGACGCTCGGATAGCCGCGCGCCGCGACGAGCATGTAGAGCGCCTGGAGGACGGCCGCGCTCCCCGCGAGCAGGAGCCCGACCGGGTCGGTCGCGACGCCGTCCGTGCTCGCGAGCGGCGCGAGCACGACGAGCCCGAGCCCGGCGAAGGCGAGGAGCAGCGCGCCCACGCGCAGCCGGCCGAGCCGCTCCCCGTGGATGCGCACGGAGAGGAGCGCCACGAGCGCGGGCGACGCGTAGAAGAGGATGAGCGCGACCGCCACGTTCATCCGGGAGAAGGCGACGATCATGGCGCCGGTGATGAGGAGGTTCGCCGCGGAGGCGGCGAGGAGCATCCCCTGCTCGCGCCGGGGGATCGCGCCCGGCGGCGGCAGCCGGATCCACGCCGCGCGCGCCCCGACCGCGAGCAGGATGCCGAGCGCGACGACGGCCGCGACCGCGCGCCACTCGAGGTAGCCGATCGGGCCGAGCCCCGCCTCGCCCGCGAGCTTGGAGCTCGTGCCGACCGTCGCGTACGTCGCGGCCGCGAGCAGGGTGACGAGGAAGCCGCCTGCCACCGGCCCCGCGGGCCGGACGCTCACGAGCCGCCCGCGTGGCCCGGGTGGCGGGAGCGCGTGCGCAGGACGATGGAGGTGAACGGGATGCGGATCTCGTGGAAGGTCTCGGTGGAGACGAGGAAGCCCGCGAAGAGGAAGACGACGCCGAGGAGCTTGCCCAGCTCGTAGAGCTCGGTGCTGCCGAAGCGGTTGAGGCTGTCCGTGACCGAGGGGATGAAGGCGCCGATGGCGATGAGGATCGTGGCCGGGACGCGGCTGTTCAGCTCGCCGCGGAAGAGCGCCCGGACCGCGCCGCCGAGCGACGCGACGAAGTTCACGGGGATGGCGATGAGCGAGATCGCGGCATGGAAGAGGAACGAATCGCCGGGCTGGTCCGCGTCGAGGGAGTAGGCGAGGACGCGCTTCTTGGGCATGAAGACGTACGCGGAGAAGAGCGCGCCGAGGATGAGCGCGAAGGCGCCCGTGACGTTCATGAACGGCGTGAGCAGGCGGAGGGCCGGGGGCATCGCCGAGGCGAGCGGCGCGCCGGTCTCGCTCACGGCAAAGCCGGGGTCCGGGACGGTCACGAGGATGGCGCCGACGAGCCCGGCGACGGTCGCCCCGACCACGCCGAGGGCCGCGATCCGCGGCCAGCGCGTGTTCTGGAAGTAGGTCTCCATCGCCACCGCGAAGGCGAGGACGCCTGCCCCGAGGAAGTAGATCATCGGGAAGAGCCCGACGCCCGCGTACTCCGGCCGGCGCGAGGTGAGGAACGTGAAGAGCCCCGCGAGGAAGAGGCAGAGCGCGAAGGCGAAGCCGACGCGCGTCCGGCCGAGCAGGAAGGCGGTGCCGAGCCCGAGCCAGCCCGCCGTCATCACGGCACCGGTCAGGTACCAGGCCTTGTAGAGCACCTCGTTCCAGCCCGCAGCGAGCGCGATCGCCTCCGCGCCCGCGGCGACCGCGTAGCAGGCCATGCCGACCGCCCAGATCGCCTGGAAGGCCTGGCGGCGCTCACGCCACTGGTCGATGAGGGCGAGCGAGAAGAGGGCCGCGAGGATCGCGGTGATCGTCGGCAGGAGGATGGACAGGTCCACGATCGCCTCGGGAGACGGCCGCGCGCGCGGCCACGGGAGAGGTCCGGTCGCTGCCGGCCCGCGCGGTCAGGCGGGAACGAACGCGTGATCCTCCCGGTGGACCCCGTCGCAGAGACCCCACGTCGGGGGCTCGATCGGCAGGGGGACCGGGCGCATCAGCTCGCGCACGCCGGAGAGCCGGCAGATGTAGTACCCCCGGGCCCGCGCCCAGGCCCGGACGTGCTCCGGGTCCGCGTGGAACTGGTGCGGCCCGGGATTGAACGGCGCGGGCTCCGCCCAGGTCGGCGGCGCCTCGCGCGCGATGATGTCCATGATCGAGACGCGGAACGGGGTGCCTGCGATCGGCTCGCCGCAGCCCGCGCAACGCCTGGCATCGTTCTCATCGAAGACGGTGGGGATCCGGATGCCCATGATCGACCCGCCGCGGAAGCTCGTTGCGCTCACGGAGGGAGTGTAGCCGCTCGGTGGCGGCGCGCGCGCGGGCGGGGACCCGCGGACGCGCGAGCGCCGCGCGGGGAGGTCCGTATCATGCGGACGACGATGGCTGCGCACCCCCGGCCCGAGCCCGACCCCGCACCCGGCGACGCGGTGCCCGCCGGCGGCCGCGTCCGCGTCGCGCGCGTCCAGCGGTCGCTCCCCGCCTTCGTGCGCGACCTGCTCGCCGACCGGGCCGCGATGCGCACGCTCGTCGTGGCGTCGGCGGCCATCGCCGCGGCCGGCCTGGACCCGCACATCCTCGATCCGGGGATGCCCGCGATGCGCTCGGCGCTGGCCGCCGACCCGGCGCTCCAGGGCTGGTTCCTCCTCGCGGCGATCCTCCAGTCCGGGTTCATCCTCCTCGGCGGCTTCCTCGCGGACACGCTCCGCTCCGTCCGCCTCCTCCAGATCGCGCTCCTCGGCCTCGCCGTCTCCAGCGTCGCGGAGGCGCTCACGTCCAGCGACGCGGTGCTCTACCTCCTGCGGATCGTGGCCTGGGCCTGTGACGGGGTGATCATCACCTTCGCGATCGGCGCGGTCGCGGCAAGCACGGCCGGCGAGAACCGCGCGACCGCGCTCGGCGTCGCCTACGGCGTCCTCGGCGCGACGATGGCCGTGGCGCCGGCGCTCGCGATCGTGCTCGGCGAGTGGGGTGCCGCATGGCCCGCCTTCCTCGCCTGCGGCACGATGTCGCTCATCGCGCTCCGCCTCACGCCGCGGCTCCCGGTGCGCCCGCCGGTCGATGCGGTCGGGCGCGCCACGATGGCCACGGTCACGCTCTTCGCGTTCGGGGTCGTCGCCTTCGCCGCGAGCGCGATCGACGTGACGGCGCCGGACCAGCGGATCCGCGACGGCGGGATCGCGGTGGGGATCGTGGCGATGGCCGGCGGGCTCCTCCTGCGGCTGCGCGGGCGCGGGCAGCACGGCACCTGGATCGGCTTCCGCCCGGTCACCGTGGCGCTCGGCGCCGGGGTGGTCATCGGCTTCGCCCAGGCGGCCCCGCTCCTCCACCTGCCGATCTTCTTCGAGCAGATCCAGGGGCACCCGCAGCTCCTCGCGATCGCGGGCATCGCCCCGTTCGTCGTCGCGCTGCTCATCGCCGGTCCGCTCTCCGGCCTCCTGCTCGAGCGGTTCCGGCCGCGCACCCTCATCGCCGGCGGGCTCGTGCTCGTGGGCGTGGCGAACCTGCTCCTCTGGGAGGCGCTCTCGCGCGACATGCCCTACGTCTCCGCGATCGTGCCCTTCGTGCTCATCGGCGCGGGGTTCGTCATCGCGACGACGGTGCGGACGGCGGTGATCTTCGCGAACCTCCCGCGCGGCATGCCGGCGATCGCAGCCGGCTTCAACGAGGCGTCGATCGGCGTCGGCAGCCGCCTCGGGATCGTGGTGGCGACCGTGGTGACGATGCAGGTGGCCCTCGCGGCGACGCCCGTGCCACGGCAGGGTGGCCTGATCGCCGCGCAGCCGGGCCTCGGCGAGAGCACGATCCGGGAGCTCGTCCTGCGCATCGGGCTACCCGGCACGCGCGACCTCGCGGCCGGGCTCGACCAGGGGGCGGTGGCCCGGGCGTTCGACGCGATCGTCGGCGGGATGGCCACGACCGAGCTCGTGCTCGGGCTCGTGGCGATCGCGACGGGGATCGTGGCCTGGCTCCTCATGGGCCGCTCGGACCCGGTCGGGTCCGTCTGGGAGTACGCGGACGAGCGCGCGGGGGCGGATGCGACCCCGGTGCCGGCTCGGCCCGTGGAGGCGGCCGACTGAGCGACGGGCGGGCGGGCGCGTCCCGTCAGCGGGCCACGATCAGCTGCACCGGCCCCGTCCGGTCGCGGCCGTTGAGGATGACGAAGGCGGTCCGGCCACCCGCGCCGCGGCGGATCGGCACGACGGCGTCCGCGGACCCGCGGCCGTCCTGGGAGACGCTGCTCGCGGACCAGCCACGGCCGGTCCCGGCGTTGCGGAGCAGAAGGTCCGGCGTGTTCTCGCGGATCCCGGCGACGACGAGGAGGTCCGTGTCGCCGTCCCCGTCGATGTCGCCCGACCCGAGCGCGACGCCGCCGCCGGGGACCGGGTGGACGGCGACCCGGCGGAAGCGGCCATCCTCGGCGAGGAGGATGCGCAGGCGGCCGGCGGAGAGGAGCGCGAGGTCGGCTCGGCCGTCGCCGTCGAGGTCGGTCGCGATGGCATCGCGGACGCCGCCGGGCTCGGGGATGCGCAACGCGGCGGTGACATCCCGGTACCGGCCGTCGCGGAAGCCCAGCACGTGCAGCCCGGCCGGGAGCCCGGCCCACGGCTCGTCGGTGCACAGGAGCACCTCGGGGCGCCCGGAGCCGTCGAGCTCGGCCGTCGCGACACAGGCGCCACCGATCGGCAGGTCGAGCCCGAGCTCGGGTGCCGGTGTGAGCGCCAGGGGATCCGCGCCGTTGCCGAGGAAGAGCCGGTTCACGGACGGCAGGCCATCCACGCGGAGCGGCTCGTTCGTGACGAGGAGGTCCGGCGCGCCGTCCGCGTCCGCGTCGAGCACGAGCGCGGCACGACCCCGGCCGTAGGGATCGTCCACGCCCAGCTGCGCGGCCCGGTCGTCGCGCGTCTCCGTGCCGACCCGCACGATCAGCTCGTTCGCCCCCGTCCTGAGACCGCGCGCCGCGCGCGGCACGAACCCGTCCGGCGTGCCGCGGAGGAGCGCCGCCGTCCCCGGATGCGTCGGCAGGAGGAGGTCGTCCCGGCCGTCCTCGTCCGCGTCGAAGGCAAGGCCGCCGTAGCTGCGGAGCGTGCGCGGCAGGCCGGCATCGGCGGCGATGTCGTCCACGTCGGCGGGGGGCAGGGCGGCGGCCCCGCCCGGCAGCGGTCCGGTCGCGGCGTGCGTGTCGTCCGTCTCGATCCGGATGCGTCCGCGCGCGGGCCAGGGGCCGGCGCCGTCGCTCCCGCCCGGGCCGCCCGCGCTCCCGGCGCTGCAGGGGCGGAGCACCACGCCGTCGCCGCCGGAATCCCAGCCCACCGCGATGAGCGAGCGCCCCCGGGCGGCCAGGCCGGAGATCCGGCCGGACGGCCGCGTGCCGCCGGGCCGATAGCGAAGATCCGCCACCGGCGTCGCGGGCCGGACGATCGCGGGAAGGAGCGCACCCGCGCGCGGACGGGCGGCGGCCCCGAGGATGGGTCGGCCGCCCCGGGGGACCGCGAGCGCATGCGGGAAGACGTCCGCCGCGTCGCCCGCGAGCGGGAGCGGCTCGATCGTCCAGCCGCCGGGGTCGCGCCGCGCGAGCACCGGCAGCGTGGCCGCCCCCGCGCGGCGGTAGCCCGCGACCCAGGGCGTCCCGTCCGGCCCCTCCGCGAGCGCCGTCGCCACCGTCTCGCCCGGCGGCAGCGGCACGGTCTCGCGTACCCAGCCGCCGCCCGTGCGGCGCGCGATGTACGCGCGGATCGCACCGTTCCCCGCGAGCCACCCGGCGACCCACGTGCCGGCTGCACCCGCGACGACGCTGGTGAGGGCACCGAAGCCCGCCGGCCGGAGGTCGAGCCGCTCCCAGCGGGCGTCGTGGCGGTAGACGAGGGGGAATGGACCCGCGTCGCCCATCGCGTAGCCCACGGCCACGGCACGCCCGGTCGCATCGATCGCGACGTCCGTGAGGGTCGCGGAGCTCCCGGCGAGCGGCGGGTCCGCGGAGATCCAGCGGCGCCCGGTCCAGCGCTGTGCGACGGGCGTCAGGGTGCGTCCGTAGGCGTCGTAGCCGACCGCCCAGGTGACGCCCGCCCGAGCGGCGACCGCGGTGAAGCCCGCGTCCTCGCCGGGGACCGGCCGCGTCCAGCCCCAGCGCCCGCCGACCAGCCGCGCCGCGATCGGGAGCCGGGGCTGCCCGGAGAGCGAGCGCGTGCCGACGATCCAGCCGCCGGCCTCGGTGCGCGTGACGTCGGCGAGCGTCCGGTGGCGGAGGCCGGGGACGCCGACGGGGCGCCAGCCGCCGGGGCACGGGTCGGTGCCGGCGGGTGCCGCCTGCCCGGCCGGGTGACGCGCAGGTTCGGCCGGGGCGCCGGCAGCGGCGGCCGGGGCGGGCGCGAGGACGCTGCCGAGGATGAGGGCAAGGAGGAGGCGCATGGCCCGGCGGGGGACGGGGACCGGGTGCATGGCGGGCGCGCAGGGCGGCACGTTCCTCCTGCCGCGGGGTGCGGCCCGGGCGGCCGCAGCTGATCGGAGCGTAGCGCGTGCGTGCGACGGGCGCGGCTATCCGGCCCGGCGGTGCGTGGTACCCCCAACCGGATTCGAACCGGTGATCTCCACCTTGAAAGGGTGGCGTCCTGGGCCGCTAGACGATGGGGGCGAGGCGCGCGCGTCGCGCAGACGGAGTGTAGCCCGGGCCGCGCCGCGGCGGCCACGTACGTACCGCCGGTCGCGGGATCAGCGTCGGCGGGCGGGCGCCGTGGGTCCGATCGTGCCGCGGACCTCCGGCGCCGCACCCCCGGTCGCGCGGGCGCGCCCCAGGAGGAGGTGGAGCTCCCGGACGAGCGACGCGAGCGACGGGTCGCCGATGCGGTTCACGAGCTCGCACGGGTCGCCCGGGTCGCCCGGCCGCCACGCATCGCAGCTGCCCCCGGAGAGGTCGTAGAGCTCGCGCTCCCCGCCCGCGTACTCCGTGTAGCGCCAGCGGCCGGCCGGGTGATCCGCGGTCGTGCGCAGCGACCACCAGAAGGGGATGCCGGTCCGCGCCTCCCGGTGCTGCGCGTAGAGCGCGGTGCGGACGACCCGGCCGGTGCCCAGGAGGAGCGGCAGGAACGAGGTCCCGTCCGCGCGCGGGCGACCCCCCGGGAAGGGGCCCATCGCACACCCTGCCGCATGGCAGAGCGTGGGCGCAAGGTCCACGTTCGCGAGCGCGGAGCGGTCCACGGCGGGCGCGGTCCCGCGTCCGGCGGGCCAGCGGATGAGCAGCGGCATCCCCGTCGCGAAGGGCACGCGCTTGGGGTACCAGCCGAAGGCACCCCAGCCCATCCCGTTGTCCGCGGTCAGGACGAGGATCGTGTTCGCGAGCCGGCCCTGCGCGGCCAGGGTATCCGCGAGCGCCGCGATCCCCGCGTCGACCGCGAGGAGGGAACGGCAGACGGTGACGAGGTCGTAACCCTCGCGGAAGCGGTCGGGGGTGGCCGCGAGGTAGGCGGGCCGGCCGGTGTCGGGCGCCGTGTGCGCCGCGGTCCGCCACGGCGGCAGGTCGGCGCAGCGGGGATCGTCGCGGAAGCGCGGGGCGATGGCGGGGAGCGACCATCGGGGCCACGGCTGCGGCCCGTACGGGTCGTTCCCCGAGTGCGGCGAGAACGGGTTCACCCAGAGGAAGACGGGCGTGTCGGCGGGCGCCCGGCGGAGGAAGGCCTGCGCCCGGGCGAAGGCCACGTCCGGCTGGTAGTCCCGGGGTGCCTGCCCGCGTCGCAGGCGGGTCCCGTCGGAGAGGATCTCCTCGTAGCGGTAGTAGCCGTTCCCGGTGTAGGCGAAGCGCGACCAGCCGGGGATGCGGCCGAGCGCCGGCTCCGACGCCCCGTTGAGGTACTTCCCCGTGAGGATCGTCGTGTAGCCCTTCGCCCGCAGCTCCGTCGCCAGCGTCACCCGGGCGTCGAGGAGCCGGATGTCGTTCCGCGCGACGCCGTGGTGGTCGGTCGTGAGCCCGGTGAGGAAGGCGGCGCGGCCGGGACAGCAGAGCGGGTCGTTCGCGTGGTAGTCGGTGAAGCGGATGCCCTCCTCGAGGAAGAGCGAGCGGATCGCGGGAAGGCGCTCGAGGAGGACCGTCCCCGTCTCGGGCAGGTCATCGACCATGATGACGACGATGTCCGGCTTCGCGGGCGCGCCCGCCGGCCGCGCTCCGGCCTCCCGCGCCGCCACGGGCATCACGCCGGGGAGCGCCGCGACGAGCACGAGAGCGGCGAGGGCGACGCAGGCACGCCGGACCGCGCTCGGCCGCGCACCACGCGCGCCGACCCCCCCGAGCCGCACGCTCACCCGACCCCCGCGAGGAGCGCGAGGATGATCCCGCCCGCGAGGGCGCCGGCGGCCGCGAGCATGCACAGCCCGCCGGCGAACGCGACGATCGTCCCGGCACAGCCGCGGCCTTCCCGGCCGGCGCGGATCCCGCCCGTGCCGAGCATCAGCCCGAGCAGGCCGAGCGCCGCGCCGAGGACGAGCAGGCCCCCGGTCGCGATGGGGAAGGACGCGCCCGTCCTGTCGAGGAGCAGCCCGTACGCGGCGAGCCCGCCCGCGACGATCGCGACGACGAGGACGAGGAGGCGCGCGATCATGCGGCGGCCCCGGCCGCGCCCCGCACCACCCGGCGCACGTCCCGGTCGCGGTGGTAGAGCGCGACCTTCCACTCCAGGCGCGGGCGGGCGAGCTCCGCGGCACGCGTCGCACCGGCAGCGCCGAACGCCGCGCCGAGGAACGCGGCCGCGGCGTCGAGGTCCGGCCACGCCCAGGTGCAGTGCAGGACGCGGACCCGGAACCCGTTCCCGAGGAACGGCCCGCGCGGCCGGCTCCACGCGATGGCCCGCTCCCGCTGCTCGGGCGCGACGAGCGGCAGCACGTCGTCGCGGCCGTACGCGTGGACGAGGAGGAGCCGGCCGCCCGGCCGGAGGATGCGCATCGCGTGGCCGACCTCGTCCGCGGCCGCGGCCTCACCCGGCGCGATCGCGTTCCAGAAGCCCGCGACGACGTCGGCGCTGCCGTCCGGCACGTCGGCGAGCGCGGCGAGCGGCACGGGGACGACGCGCGCGGCCGCGTCTGCGAGCTGGCCTGCGCGCAGCCCCGCGTCCGGATCGAGCAGGACGACGTCCCGGTCGGCGAGCGGTCCGAGCTCGGCGAGCGCGCGCGGGATCCGGCCCTCGGGATCGGCGGCGGCGATCAGGGCGTCCCGGAGCGCGGGGTCCGCGAGCTGGACGGGGAGGTCGGCCATGCCGGGCGAGTATAGGCGCGGGCTCAGAGGGTCCCGGCGTGGAGGCGGACGACCGCCCCGGAGCGGCCGGGGACACGCACCCGGAGCCGACCGCCCGGGACCCACACGGCGTCCCGCTCGGGGCCCGCCTCCCAGCCGGGCAGCTCCGCCACGATCGGCGTCCCGTGCGCGTCCGGCAGGGCGATCTCCGGTGCCGCCGCGTCGCGCCCGGGGTTCACGACGACGAGGAACGCCTCGGGGCCCTCCGTGCGCAGGACGCCGAGCGTCATCCCCTCGGCGTGCGCGATCCGCGTCGCGCCGTCCCGGAGCGCCCGGTGGTTCCGGCGCAGGCGGATGGCGGCCCGCACGAAGTCACGGTGCGCGCCCTCCGCGCCACCGGGGAGGACCGGCGGGTAGCCGGCGCGGTTCCCCGGGTCCTGCAGCCCCTCCATGCCGATCTCGTCGCCGTAGTAGATGCACGGCGCGCCGGGCAGCGCGAGCTGGAGGAGCGTCGCGATGCGCAGCGCGTCCAGGTCGCCGCCGAGGACCGTCCGGATGCGCGGCGTGTCGTGGCTGCCGAGGAGGTTGAGCATCACGTTCGTGACGTCCGGGTCGTAGACCCCGAGGAGCCGCTCGATCTCGCCGGCGAGCGCGGGGGCATCGCGGTGGAAGACGCCGCGCCCGTACGCCTCGTGGAGGCGGGCGACGCCGAGGTCGAGCGTGTCACCGCCCGCGTAGCCCAGGATCGCCTCGCCGAGCGGGTAGTTCATCAGGGCGTCGAAGTGGAGCCCGGTCAGCCACGACGGCTTCTCGTGCCAGACCTCCGCCACGAGATACGCGTCCGGGTTCACCGCGCGGCAGTGGCTCCGGAACTCCTCCCAGAAGCCGTCGTCGATCTCCTCGGCCACGTCGAGCCGCCAGCCGTCGATGCCGAAGCGGAGCCAGCGCTCCGCGACGTCGAGGAGGTACGCACGCGCCCCGGGGTGGTCCGTGTTCAGCTTGGGCAGCGCAGGCAGGCCCCACCAGCCCTCGTAGCCGTATGTGCGGCGCGACGCCTCGCCGCCCCACATCCCCTCCGCGAGCCGGCGGTGCTGCTCGGCCTCCTCGGTGGGTCCCGGGTACGGCGAGAGCCCGCGGCGCCCGGCCCGGACCTCGTCGTCGAGGTGGAACCAGCCCGCGTACGGCGAGGAGCCACCCGCCTCCGCGACGTGGTGGAACGGCCAGAAGCCGCGGCCGCAGTGGTTGAGGACGCCGTCGAGGATGATCCGCATCCCGCGCGCGTGGAGCGCGTCGATCAGCTCGCGGAGCGCCTCGTTGCCGCCGAGCAGCGGGTCGACGTGGTGGTAGTCGTACGCGTGGTAGCGGTGGTTGGACGCGGACGCGAAGACGGGCGTCAGGTAGAGCGCGGTGACGCCGAGGTCGGCGAGCTCGTCGAGGCGGTCCACGATCCCGCGCAGGTCGCCCCCCTTGAAGCCGTGCCACGTCGGCGGCGCGTCCCACGGCTCCAGCGGACCGGGCTTGGGCACCCGCGGGCTGTTCGCGAAGCGGTCGGGGAAGACCTGGTAGAAGACGGCGTCACGCGCCCAGGCGGGGGTGTCGACGGGCATCGGGTGCGGCCTTTCTGCGTCCTGCGGATCGCCCCGATGATGCCCGGGGTCAGCCCTTCACGCCGCCGATCGCCAGCCCCCCGACGATCCAGCGCTGGAAGATCATGTACACGAGCGAGACGGGCAGCGCGAAGAGGATCGCGAAGGCGGCGAACTTCCCCCACGGGGTCGTCGTCGCGAAGGCGCCGACCATCCCGTTGAGCGCCACCGAGAGCGTGAAGCTCGAGGGGTCCAGGAGGAAGGTCACCGAGTAGTAGAACTCGGTCCAGCCCGCGATGAAGCCGAGGAACGCGGTCACCGCGATGGCCGGGATCGCGAGCGGCAGGATCACCCGGCGGAACGCCTGGGCGCGCGTGGCGCCGTCCACGAAGGCCGCCTCCTCGAGGTCCTTCGGGATCGTGTCCAGGTACCCCTTGAGGTTCCAGATCGCGAACGGCAGGAGCCCGGAGACGACCGCGAGCCCGACGCCCAGGAGCGACTGGCGCAGGTTGAAGCCGAGGATCTCGATCCGGTTCAGGAGGATGAAGAGCGGCGCGATCGTGGCCACGGCCGGGAGCATCAGCACCGCGAGCACCGCGAGCATGAGGACCGCGCGCCCGCCGAAGCGCAGCCGCGAGAAGACGTACGCCGCCATCACGCCGATGATCACGGAGAAGAGCGACGTCCCGGTCGCGAGGAGGAGCGAGTTCAGGGCGAGCCGCCAGAACGTGACCGGGTTGCTCGTCGGCTGCGCGATCGCCTCGGCGAAGTTGTCCAGCGACGCACCGGGCGGGATGAGGTAGAGCCCATCCGGCCGCGACAGGTCGCGCGGATCGAGCGCCATCGCCACGACCCAGAAGATCGGGAACAGGACGGTCAGCGCGATGAACAGGCAGAGCCCCTGGTAGAGGGCCTGACGGGTCCACGGGAGCTTGCTCCGGCTCCGGACGCGGGGAGCGGGGGCGGGCACCGCGCTCACTGGTCGAAGCTCGCGGTCGCCTTCGCGGCCCGGTTCGTGACGAGCGTGATGGCGAGGAGGATGAAGAACATGAAGACGGAGAAGGCCGCCGCGACCCCGTACAGCTGGCGCTCGTTCACGAGCCGGAACGCCTGGGTCACGAGCTGCTCCGTCCGCCCGAACGGCCCGCCCGCGGACATGAAGTACGCGAGGAAGAAGAGGTTGAAGGTGATCACGAAGCCGTAGATCGCGTACGGGATCATCGCGGGCCGCAGGAAGACGAGCGTCACGTTGCGGAAGCGCTGCCACGGGCCCGCGCCGTCGATCTCCGCCGCCTCGTAGAGCTCCGCGGGGATGCTCTGCAGCGCGCCGGTGGCGACGACCGCGTTGAGCGGCCAGCCGAGCCACGTGTTCGCGGCGAGCAGGGCGAAGAAGGCGAGCGGGATGAAGTAGCTCACCTCCGCGGGCAGGAAGGGGAAGACCGGGTCCGGGTCGCGCAGCCAGTCGATGCGGAACGCCTCGGGCGGGATCCGGAAGAGCGCACCGACGGCGGCGAGCATCTGGTTCACGGCCCCGTAGGTCGTGTCGAACATGTTCCGCCAGACGGTCGCGACGATGATCGGCGGGATGACCACGGGCAGGATGTAGAGCGCGCGCCAGCAGCGCTTGAAGCGCAGGCCCTCCACGTTGAGGAGGAGCGCGATCGCGACGCCGAGGACGACGTGGATCGCGACGTTGGCGGCGGCCCACCAGAGGTTGTAGATGACCTGGCGGGCGAAGAAGAAGTTGGGGATGCCCAGGTTGTCCGCGAGGATGCGGGAGTAGTTGTCCAGGCCGACCCAGGGCGCCGCCTCCGCACCCGGCCGGAGGTACTTGATCGTGAAATCCGTGAACGAGATGTAGGTCTGGAACGCGAGCGGGAAGAACGTGATCACGGCCATGACGATGAACGCGGGTGAGAGGAAGAGGATCGCCGTCTTCCAGTCCGCGCTGAACCGCGGCCGCGGGACGTGCGTGCCGGACGATGCGGGCCGGGAGAGGCCGGGTGCGGTCATCGCGTCAGGGTGATCGGTGCGTCGGGGAGATAGGAGTCGGCCCGGGTCGCGGGTGGTGCCGCGACC
>JBJTJV010000035.1:0-3842 GCA_046352645.1 Chloroflexota bacterium
GAGCACGCCGCTCGCGCCCACGAGCGCGTCGCGGATCCCGTCCGCCACGTGCGCCGCGCCGTCCGGGCGCGCGTCGCGCCGCCGCAGCCACCAGAGCGTCGCGACGGGGATCGGCCGCCTCGCACCGCTCGACGCGCTGACGATCTCCCTGGCCCCGCTCACGGGCTTCCTGCCGATCGCGCTGGCGGGTGGCCTGGTCCTCGCGGCGCTCGTGGTCCGCGCGCGCACGCCCGCGCGGCTGATCCCGGCAGTGCTCGCAGGCAGTCTCGTCCTGTTCGTGGCCTTCTACCCGGTGATGACGGCGATGCCGATCGACCCGGACCTGCCGTACTTCTCCCAGGCGCTCCTGCCCACGTGGGAGACGGGCTTCCGGTTCCTTGCGGGCTCGGGCGGGCTGCCCGCGGGGCTGCTCGTGATCGGGCTGCCGCTCGCGCTCGTCTTCACGGGGGCGTGGTGGCTGATGCTCCGGCTCGATGACGCCGCGGGTGCGGCGCGGCATCCTGCCACGACCGACGACGCGGACCCCGCGGACAGCGCGGGGGCGTAGGAGCCGGGGCCCGCCCCCTACCGGAGCAGCACGAGCAGGTTCGCGTAGTCGTCCGTCAGGACGGGGCCGGCGTCGGGGATCGGCTGCCAGCCGCGGTCCAGGAAGCGCTGCTCCGTGCCGGGCGCGACGGCGACGATCCACTCCGAATCGACCGCACCGGTCCGGTCGGTGGCGCCGACGTCGAAGGCCATGGACTGTGTGAGCGGCACCATCCCGGCGGCCCGGACGGTCGCGGCGACCGCCGGCGTGAGCGCGTAGTAGATGCTCGAGACGTGGATCCCGATGGCACCGTCCGGCGCCATGCGCGCCGCGTAGAGAGCGAGCGCCTCCCGCGTGAGGAGGTGGACGGGGATCGCGTCGGATGTGAACGCATCGAGGAGCAGGAGGTCCATGCTCGCGAGCGGCTCGCGCCCGAGCGCGATCCGCGCATCGTCGATGACGACCGTGGGCGGATCCGGCGGCAGCCGGAGGTAGGTGAACGCGCGCTCGTCCAGCGCGATCGCGAGGACCGCGGGGTCGATCTCGTAGAAGGTGAAGCGGTCACCCGCCTGCGCATAGGCGGCGAGGGTGCCCACGCCGAGGCCCACGGCCCCGATCGTCGCCTGCGGGCGCCGCGCGCGGAGCTCGTCGAAGAGGCTCCCGGCGGGGCCGAAGCGGGAGTAGTACGTGGTCGGCTCGGCAAAGCGATCGTCGCTGAACTGGAGGCCGTGGAGCGTGGTGCCGTGGAACTCCACGTTCGCATCGCCCACGTCCACCACGGAGAGGACGCCGAAGAACGAGCGCTCCCGGATGAAGGCGGCAGGCGCGGTGAGAAGCACCGCCGCGACCACGATCGCCGTGCCCAGCGCGAGGAGCCCCGGCCGGACCGCAAGGACGATGCAGACGGCCGCCACGAGCGCCCAGATGCCGATGCGACCGCCGATCTCCGTGGGGCCGGAGAGCAGGATCACGAGCAGGTCCGACACCACGAGGAAGGCGACGATGCGGACGGCGACGATGCCGAGAACTTCCCGCGGCGTCCGGCCGTCGATCGCGGGCCCGAGCCAGGCGGTGAGCGCGACCGCGGCGAGGAGCAGGAGCGGGTATTCGAGCGTGTCGTCGAAGACGACCGGGGCCGCGAGCGCCACGAGGAGCGTGCCGAGCGCGCCGCCGGCAGCGACGAGGAGGTAGAAGCGGGTGAGCCCGGCAGCCGGCGGCCGGAGCGCGTGGAGCCTGCCGTGGAGCGAGAGCGCGACGCAGAAGAGGCCCGCGATCTCCAGCGGCAGGACGATCGCGAGCGGCCAGCGGCCCGGAGCGAACCACGGCGCGAGGAGCGCGACGACCGCGACGGGCAGGAGGATGTGCGCGGCGCGGACGGCCCGTGCCCCGCGGTCCGCGAAGGCGACGACGAGCGAGAGCAGGTAGGCCGCGAGCGGCCCGATCCAGATGAGCGGCGCCGCGATGAGGTCGGACTGGAGGAACGCGGTCGTCGCCGCCATGAGCGCCGCGGGCACGCCGGCGGCGAGCAGACGCGCAAGGAGGAGCCGGGTGCCGGCGGGGATCGTGCTGCCGTCCTCGGGCGCGGACGCGGCGGCGGGCTCCGCGGGCTCGGCGAGCAGAGCCGCGGCCCGGTCGGTCCCCGCCGATGGACGGACGAGCAGGACGATCGCGATCCCGTACGCGACGAGCCCCGCGACCACGAGCGCGCGCTGGACCGAGAGCGGGAGCAGCGGCTCCAGGAGGAGCGGGTAGGCGAGGAGCCCCGCGAAGCTCGCCGCGTTGGAGACCGCGTAGAGCCACCAGGGCGCCCGGCGCGCCGGGTCGTCCGCCGCGGCCCAGGACGAGACGAGGGGCGTGGTGGCCGCGAGCACGAACGCGGCGGGCCCCGCGATGACCGCGACCGCGAGGAGCACGTTCAGCGCAGGGGCAAGCCCCTCCACGCGGAGGGCGGCCGGTGACGGCGCAAGGACCGCGAGCACGGCCGCGACCGCCACGAGCACGAGATGGACGCGCGCCTGGAGGGGCCGCGGCAGCCGGGTCGCGACGAGGTGCGCGTACGTGTACGCGAGCAGCACGACGACCGTGAAGAAGCCGAGCGTCGTGGTCCAGACCGCGGGTCCCCCACCGAACGCGGGCAGCACGAGCCGCCCCGCGAGCAGCTCAAGGACGAAGAGCAGCGCCGACGCGATCGCGACCGGGAGGATCAGGAGGGGCATGGGGCGATCCGACCAGGACGACAGGCACGTACCTGCGGCACGGCCCCGCCGGGAAGGAGGATACAGAGGGGGCGGGCACAGCGAGTGGTACCCATGCCGTGATGTCCCTCCGTGCCAATGAACGCGAAGAATGGCTTCA
The DNA here is from genome assembly GCA_046352645.1 of Chloroflexota bacterium. Classification (GTDB taxonomy): domain Bacteria; phylum Chloroflexota; class Limnocylindria; order Limnocylindrales; family CSP1-4; genus JAFMJV01. The sequence continues at coordinate 2,882 of JBJTJV010000035.1, forward strand.
TCGCAATCGCGTGGTCGAGTGCGAGTCGCGGGTCACGAACCCCGTAGCCGTGTCTGGGAGACGACCACTCACCGGGGCAACCACCATCGCGGAAGGCACACTTACCGCCGTTGGGTCGAGCCCTTTCACCGCGGCCTCAACTGCCGCGGCATGCGGGCACAACTGGGACAGCCAGAGTGAGCACCGAGCGCTGCGGGTGTCGGCCAACGGAGGTCCGAGGCAGTTGTGCGGACCTGACATGTAGGACCTAGGGTCCGAGAGACACCCCGTAGGCTGTCACGACGTCCCCTCCGGTCGGGTTGGTCACCTCGACTGCAGCAACGTCGCCGGCCACGAAACTCACGGAGGAGATGGTCGCCACGCCGGAAGTTGCGGTACCGCTGACCGTACACGTCCCACTCGAGGCACCATTCTTCCGCAAGGTGAACGTGAACGTCACTCCAGACCCCGGCGCCTGACCCATAGAACAGCGGAACTGAGTGAATGGACCGAATGACTTGGGCAACGGTACGCCGAACATCGAAGTCGTTGCATTCTTCGATCCCTTTGAGTTGGACGACCACCACAGCACATCCGATCCCTGCGGACCCGTCGCGCCCGTGGCGCCCGTCGCGCCCGTAGCTCCCGTCGCGCCGGTGTCGCCGGTCGCGCCCTGCGGACCGATAGCGCCCGTGGCGCCCGTCGCGCCCGTGACACCCGTCGATCCCGTGCCGCCGGTCGCGCCCTGCGGACCGATAGCGCCCGTCGCGCCCGTCGCTCCCGTCGCGCCGGTGTCGCCGGTCGCGCCCTGGGGGCCGACGGCACCGGTGGCGCCGGTGTTGCCCGTCGCGCCCGTGTCGCCGGTGCTGCCCTGCGGGCCCTGGGCGCCGGTGGATCCCGTCGCACCCGTGTCGCCGGTGCTGCCCTGCGGGCCCTGGGCGCCGGTGGCGCCCGTCGCGCCCTGCTGGCCTGTGTTTCCGGT
>JBJTJV010000036.1:0-2505 GCA_046352645.1 Chloroflexota bacterium
GACGCGAGCGGGGCGCGGCCCTCGGCGATCGCGTCCGCGAGATCCTCGATGGCGCGCCGCCCGCCCCAGCCGTAGCCCCCGGCCGGCGGGTCCGGGCGCTCGATCCGCTCGGTCGCGAGGAAGAGGCCGTTCGGCTCCGGCGCGAGAAGCGTGAGGGCTCCCTCCATGCCGATCTCCAGCGAGGCGTCGGTGCCGCGGAGGGCGAACCAGGTCCGGTAGCCGCGCGCGGGGAGCGCGTAGGCGTCGTGCATCGTCGCGATCCCGCCGCCCGAGAGGCGCATCGCGACGGAGATCGCGTTCTCCACCGCGAGGCCCGGGCTGCCGACGCGCGCCGCCATCGCGCTCACCTCCACGACCGTCTCACCGGTCAGCCAGAGGAGCGCGTCGAGGTCATGGACGCCGAGCCAGGAGAGGATCCCGCCACCCATCCCGTCCGCGTCGAAGATCGGGTTGCCGGGCCCGCGGACCGTCACGCTCGACGCGGCGAAGACCGCCTCCGCGCTGACGATCGGGCCGAGCCTGCCCTCCGCCACGAGCGTGCGTGCGTGCTGCCAGGCGGCCGCGTGCCGACGGTTCAGCCCGACCGCGACGTGGGTGCCGCGCGCACGCGCGGCTGCGAGCGCAGGGGCGAGCTCGGCCGCGGTCCGCCCCGCGGGCTTGTCCACGAGCACGTGGACCCCGGCGGCGGCGCACCGGGCGATCGCCGCCGGGGCATCGCGGTTCGGCAGCGCCACGAGCGCCACGTCGAGGTCATGGCGCGCGAGGAGGGCGTCGAGGTCCGGCTCGACCGGGAGCCCGTGAAGGTCCGCCGGCAGCGCGGCCGCGAGCGACGGGTCGACCCAGCGGGGGGCGAGCCGCCGGCGGGCGTCCGGGTCCGGATCGCAGAGCGCCACGATCGTCACCGTGGCGGGGACCTCGAGGAAGGTCTCCGCCCAGCCGGTGACGTGGTAGTGGTCGAGCCCGACGATCCCGGCCCGGAGCGGCCGCGGGCGCGCCATCCGCGCCGTCCCTACGCTCGGACGACGTTCGGGACGCCCGTCTCCACGAGCATCCGGCGCGCCTTCTCCCGGAAGAGCGGGCGGACGTCGCGCGTCGGCGGGCGGCAGCGCGAGCTCGGCAGGCCGACGAGCTCCATGCACAGCTTGTCCATGTAGCCGTCGCCCGAGGTGAAGGTCTCCATCTCGTCCCACAGCCGCATGTACGGGTAGAGGACGTCCATGATCCCCTTCTGCGCGGTCTCGTACTCGCGGCGCTCGAGCTGCTGCCAGAGCGCGACCGCCCACTGGGGCCAGTGGTTCGCGATGTGGATCTCGATGCTCCGCGCGCCGAGCATGTGGCTGATCACGAAGCGGGACTGGTTGCAGATGATCGCGAAGCGGTCGGAGAAGCGCTGGATGACGCCCTCGAAGGCGAGCTGCATCCCCTCGCCCGCGGACCACTTGAGCGAGTCGACGTTCGGGATCGTGGCGAGCTTCTCGACCATCCCCTCGGTGACGCCGGTCGCGGTCCAGTACGTGTTGTAGATGATCAGACCGACGTCGGCGGCGTTCGCGGCTGCCTGGACGTACTCGAGAAAGTCGCCCTCGGTATGGCCGAAGTAGAACGGCGGCGACACCTGGACGTAGGTGCAGCCGATGCGCTCGGCCGCCTTGACGAGTCGCTCGAGCTCGAGCGTGCTCGTGGTCTGGCCGCCCATGGCGACGGGGATGCGCCCCTCCGCGGCCTCGACGACGGTCTCCGCGACGGCGACACGCTCGTCGAAGGTGAGGGTGGAGAAGTCGCCCGCCGCGCCGCCCGCGAGGAGGACGCCGGTCCCCTCGCGGAGGCCGCCGTCGAGCAGGAAGCGGACGTGCTGCCGCATCCCCTCGCGGTTGAGGGGCTGGCCTGGCTCGTCCTTGAACTGGGTGGGGACGGTCGTGTAGCAGCCGGTGAGCCGGGCTGCGCGGGCGGAGAGGCTCATGCGCCGATGATAGGTAGCGCGGGTGCGCGGCGTGGCACGATGGCGCAGATGTCCGCCGCACCCGCCGCCTCCCCGGACGCGCACGCCGCGCTCGTCCTCTCCCCCGACTTCGTCACCGACCCGTACCCGGTCCTCGCGCGCCTCCGGGCCGAGGCGCCCGTCCTCTGGGTGGAGCCGTGGGGCTGCTGGCTGATCAGCCGGGGCGACGACATCGAGGTCACGATCCGCGACACGCGCCGCTTCTCCAGCGAGGACCGCGTCACGCAGGTCATCGAGCGCGTCCCCGGCTGGCAGGAGCGCCTGGGCGCGCTCCACGAGAACTTCGCGGTGGGGATGGCGCAGCGCGACCCGCCGGCGCACACCCGGGTCCGCGGCCTCGTCTCCGCCGCCTTCACGCCACGCCGGATCGAGGGGCTGCGCCCGCGCGTCACGGAGCTCGTCGATGCCGCGATCGACGCCGCGCTGCCGACGGGGCGGATGGTGCGCGGGGGCGGGCGCCCTCCGGTCTCGTATACACATCGGACGCTGCCGACGGAAAGAGGGGG
>JBJTJV010000319.1:0-17164 GCA_046352645.1 Chloroflexota bacterium
TCCGGGCGCCCGCCCCGACGGCCCGAACATCGTCTACTTCCAGCGCGGGTGGGTCCCGCTGGAGGAGGCGAAGGTCGGCATCATGAACCACACGTTCCTCTACGGGACGGCGGTCTTCGAGGGGATCCGCGCCTACTGGAACGCGGACGAGAAGCAGCTCTACCTCCTCAAGGCCCGCGAGCACTTCGAGCGCCTCGTGGATTCGTCCAAGATCCTGATGATGGATCCGGGCCACACGGTGGACGAGCTCGTCGCGCTCTCGCTCGAGATGCTCCGGAAGAACGCGTACCGCGAGGACGCGTACATCCGCGCCACGGTCTACAAGTCGTCCGAGGGCATCGGGGTCCGCCTCCATGACCTCGACGCGGATCTGAACCTCCTCTCGCTGCCGTTCGGCAACTACATCGAGACGGACGAGGGGATCCACTGCGGCACCGTCTCCTGGCGCCGCACGGCGGATACGTCCATCCCCTCGCGCGCGAAGATCGTGGGCTCCTACGTGAACCCCGCGTTCTCCAAGACGGAGGCGATGCTCAACGGCTACGCCGAGGCGATCGTCCTCACGCACGACGGCCACGTCTCCGAGGGCAGCGCCGAGAACCTGTTCATGGTCCGCAAGGGCCGGCTCGTCACGCCCGGCGTGGAGCAGGACATCCTCGAAGGCATAACGCGCGCGGGGCTCATCGACATCGCCCGCCGCGAGCTCGGTCTGGAGGCGGAGTCCCGCCCGATCGACCGCTCCGAGCTCTACATCGCCGACGAGGTCTTCCTCTGCGGCACGGGCGCGCAGATCTCGCCCGTGGTCTCCATCGACCACCGTCGGGTCGGTACCGGCGAGCCCGGTCCGGTCACGCGGGCCATCTCCAGGACCTACTTCGACGCGGTCCGGGGCCGGAACCCCGCGTACGCGAGCTGGGTCGTCCCGGTCTACTGATCGCGCCGCGCGACCGGCGCGGCCGCCGCCCACCGCGCGACCGGAGCGGCCGCCGCCGCCCGGCGGGGCCGGAGGATCCCCGTCAGGGCTTGAGGCGGGGTGACCCCTTGCCGACGATCACGACGATGTCCGCGCTCGCGTCGGGGTCCTCCGCGTCCGTCGCGGTCGTCTCGAAGAGCCCCTCGAGGTAGGCGACGGTCTCGGGCATCTCGCCGCGCGCCCCGTTGAGCAGGATGATCGTCGTGCCCGTGTAGTCGTCGCGGTCCGCGAGCCCGCCGTTCACGGGTGGCACGGCGGCGTTCACGCCCATCGATGCGAGGTAGTCCGCCAGGCGCGTCGTCCAGAGGTTGCTCGCCGACGTGCCGTTCAGGACGTCCACGACGGCACCTTCGCCCTTCATCCGCTCGGCCCGCTCGACGTCTGCGCGGTCGCGCTTGAACACGTTCTGGACGGCCTTGCGGATGCGCGGCACGTTCGCCTTGAGCACGTAGAGGCCGTCGGGCGGGCACGGGTAGCACGTCTGGCTGAACTCCGGCGGGTCGAGGACGAGGGAGATCCGCTCGTCGAGGTCGATCTCCTGGGCGAGGCCGATGAGCGCCGGGATGCGGTCCGGCGGGATGTCCGTCTTCACGCTGTCGCGGAACGTCCGGAGCAGGTCGCGGATGACGCCCGGCGCGAGGAGCGACGCGAGGTCGATCTGGTCGCGCACCGAGGTGATGACGCGCTGCTGGCGTGCGGCGCGGTCGAAGTCCGACGTGACGTGCCGCGCACGGGCGTAGGCGAGCGCCTCCTGGCCCTGCATGAACTGGATGCCCGGCGGGATGTAGAGCTTGATGTGGCCCGATCCGTCGTCGGCGGGGTAGTGGTCGTCGTAGACGGGGTTCTGCACGTCCACGATCACGCCACCGAGGTCGTTGATCACCTCGCGGAACGAGCGCAGGTCGACGGCCACGAAGTAGTCGATCCTGCGCAGGCCGTAGAGCTCCGCGAGCATCCCCTTGAGCGAGTCGAAGCCCTTGTTCTTCTTGTCGCCGGGGAAGAGGCCCGGGCTGACCCGCGCCGCCCACGTGTAGATCGTGTTCGCCTTGTAGGGGTAGACGCCGCCGAACGCCCCATAGGCCGGCCAGTCCCGGGGGATCGGCAGGTTCTGCGTGTCGCGCGGCAGGCTGATGAACGCCACCTGCTTCGTACGGGTGTCGATCTTCACGAGGATCATCGTGTCGGTCAGGTAGCCGGAGTAGTCCCGCCTGCCGCCGTCGGCGCCCACGAGGAGGATGTTCAGCTCGCCGCCCGCGGTCCAGTCCGGGCCCTGGGTCGGCGTCGGCTCCGGGGACGGCGTGGGGTCCGCGGGCGAGGCGCCGGGGTCCGGCGTCGCGGTCGGCGGCGGCGTGAACGCCGCGAAGCTCGCGAGGAGCTCCGGATCGAGCGACTCGGCCGGCTCGTCGATCGTGCCGCCCATGATCTCCTCGAAGGAGACGCGCAGCTCGTTCGTGGGGAGCGCGATCGCGACGTGCGTGGCGACGAGTGCGAGGAGCACGGCACCGAGCCCGGCGACGGAGGCGATCCGGAGCACGGGCGCGCTACCCGGCGTCTGGGCGAGGCGCCAGGCGTCGAGCATCGCGAGGAGCCGATAGACGAGGTCCAGCGCGAGGAGGACGAGGACGACGAAGAGCATCGCCGGGTCCGCGAGCCAGCCCTCGACCGTCAGGCGGGTCGTCGGGTTGACAACGAGCCCGCCACCGAGGGCGATCGCGAGGATCGGCAGCGCCGCCCAGGCGACCGCGCGCCCGATGCGGCCGACGTAGAGATGCCCGAGTCCGGGCAGCAGGAGCGAGAAGAACGCGGCGGCGAAGGCGCTCCTGCGGGGCACGACCGGGCCCGTCTCGCGATCCATCGGGAGAGAGGGTCGCGCGTCGGGCCGTGGCTCGCCGGGGACGTACCCCCGTCCCGGCCGCGGGTCCGACCGGGTGGCTCGGCCGGGAGGTCCGCCGCCGTGCTCCGGGGGCGCCGCCACCGGGCCTCCGCTATCCTTCCTCCTCATGCCCGCGAGCGCGTTCTCCCCGATCCCCGCGAAGCCGGACTTCGCCGCCCGCGAGAACGAGATCCTCGCCTGGTGGAAGGAGCGGGGGACGTTCGCGCGGCTCCGGGCGCAGAACGCCGGCGGCCCGACGTGGTCCTTCCTCGACGGCCCGATCACGGCGAACAACCCGATGGGCGTCCACCACGCGTGGGGCCGCACCTACAAGGACCTCTTCCAGCGCTTCCACGCCATGCTCGGCAAGGATCAGCGCTGGCAGAACGGCTTCGACTGCCAGGGCCTGTGGGTGGAGGTCAACGTCGAGCGGGAGCTCGGCTTCCGGAGCAAGCGGGACATCGAGAGCTACGGCATCGCCGAGTTCGTCGCGCTGTGCAAGCAGCGCGTCCTCACGTACGCGGCCATCCAGACCGAGCAGTCGATCCGGCTGGGCATGTGGATGGACTGGAACGACCCCGCCGAGCTGCGCCGCCTGCGTGACCTCCTGAAGGAGGACCCGGCCCAGGTCGCGACCGTCGTCGGCCCCGACGGCCCCGTGACCGATACCGTCGAGATGCTCGTCGGACGGCTCGGGATGCCCGAGCTCGGCGGCTCCTACTTCACCTTCAGCAACGAGAACAACGACCTGATCTGGGGCTTCCTCGCGGAGTGTCACCGGCGTGGGTGGCTGTACAAGGGCGTCGATGCGATGCCCTGGTGCGCACGCTGCGGAACGGGCATGAGCCAGATGGAGATGAACGAGGGCTACGCGGACCGCGAGGACCCTGGCCTCACGATCGCCCTCCCGCTGGTCGGTCGGCCCGGCGAGGCGCTCCTCGTCTGGACGACGACCCCCTGGACGCTCACCTCGAACGTCGCCGCCGCGGTCGGCCCGGAGCTCACGTACGTGCGGGTGCGCCAGGGCGAGCGCGAGCTCTGGGTGGGGAAGGGGACCCTGAAGACCGCTCTCCGCGGCCCGTTCACCGTGCTCGAGGAGCGCGTCGGGCGCGACCTCGTCGGCTGGGAGTACAGCGGGCCGTTCGATGAGCTGCCGGCCGTCCGCGAGGCGTTCGCCGCCGGCGTGGATGCCGCGGGCGCGGCGGGCTACCGCCACCGTGTCGTGGCGTGGGACGAGGTCGGCGAGGAGGAGGGGACGGGGATCGTCCACATCGCGCCCGGCTGCGGCGCGGAGGACTTCGGCCTCGGGCGCGAGCAGGGGCTGCCGATCAGCGCCCCGCTCGACGAGTCGGGCTTCTACCTGCCCGCCTTCGGGGAGCTCGCGGGGCTCGATGCGGCGGGCGTGGCCCCGCGCATCATCGAGCGGCTCGAGGCGACCGGCTTCTTCTACCACGTGGAGCCCTACCGCCACCGCTACCCGCACTGCTGGCGCTGCGGTACGGCCCTCGTCTTCCGTGTCGTGGACGAGTGGTTCATCTCCATGGGCGAGGTCTACGACGTCCCGCGCGAGCAGGTGACGCCCGAGCAGAAGGGACGCAGCCTCCGCTACCAGATCATGGACGTCGTCGATGGCATCCGCTGGATCCCGGGCTTCGGCTACGAGCGCGAGCTCGACTGGCTGCGCACGATGTCCGACTGGATGATCTCCAAGAAGCGCTACTGGGGCCTCGCGCTGCCGATCTGGGAGTGCGCGGACTGCGGCACGTTCGACGTCGTCGGCGGCCGGGCGGAGCTCGAGCAGCGGGCGGTCGCCGGCTGGGACGCGCTCGCCGGGCGGACCCCGCATCGCCCGCACGTGGACGCGGTCGAGCTCGGGTGCGCCTGCGGCGGCCGGATGCGCCGGATCGCGGATGTCGGCAACCCCTGGCTGGACGCGGGCATCGTGCCCTTCTCCACGCTCCACTACCGCGAGGACCCGGGCTACTGGGCGAAGTGGTTCCCCGCGGACTTCATCACGGAATCCTTCCCCGGCCAGTTCCGCAACTGGTTCTACTCGCTCCTCGCGATGAGCACGGTCCTCAAGGGCGCCCCGCCCTTCCGCACCATCCTCGGCTACGCCACGCTCTTCGGCGAGGACGGCCGCGCGATGCACAAGAGCTGGGGCAACGCGATCGAGTTCAACGAGGCCGCCGACCGGATGGGCGCGGACATCATGCGCTGGATGTACGCCCGCCAGCGGCCGGAGGACAACATCCTCTTCGGCTACCGCGTGGGCGAGGAGGTCCGCAACGAGCTGGGCATCCTCTGGAACGTCCTCGCCTTCCTCGTGACGTATGCGCGGCTCGGGGGCTGGGGCCCGGACGCAGGCGTGGTGGCGCCCGCGCACGCCCCGGACCCGGCCCGCGCGCCGCTCGACCGCTGGATCCTCTCGCGCACGGCCGGCCTGGCCGCGGAGGTGCGGGCCGCCCTCGAGGCGGTGGATCCGCGCGACGCCACGGGCGCGATCTCGCGCTACATCGACGACCTCTCCACCTGGTACCTCCGCCGGAGCCGCCGCCGCTTCTCGCGTGCGGACGCCGTGGCCGACCGCGATGCCGCCTTCGGCACGCTCCACCTCGCGCTCGCGAGCCTTGCCCGGATCGTCGCGCCGATCCTCCCGTTCCTCGCCGAGGAGATGTGGGGGATCCTCGTCCGGCCCGCGGACCCCGCCGCGCCGGAATCGGTGCACCTCACGCCCTGGCCGGATGCGGAGCTCGCGCCTCTCCGAGACCCCGCGCTCGAGGCAGCGGTCGCGGACCTCCGGCGCGCGGTGGAGCTCGGCCGGACGCTGCGCGGCCTGGCGGGGATCCGCGTCCGCCAGCCGCTCGCGCGCGTCCGCCTGGCGCTCCCCGGCGGCCGCCTTGCGGGCGCCCCGGATGCCGCGCTCGCCGACGCGCTCCTCGCGCAGCTCGCGGACGAGCTGAACGTGAAGACCGTCGAGCTGATCGGCGACGACTCGGGCCTCGTCGAGCGGCGCGTGAAGCCGCTCCTGCCGGTCATCGGGAAGAAGCTCGGCGACCGGATCCCCGCGGTGATGGCCGCCTGCCGGAGCGGGGACGTCCGTTTCCTGCCGGACGGTGGCGTGGAGGCGGCAGGCGTCGTCCTCGGCCCGGGTGAGGTGGAGATCCAGGCGGCGCCGCGGCCGGGCACCGTCGTCGCGCACGACGAGGGGATCCTCGTGGTGCTCGACACCGAGCTCACGCCGGCGCTCCGCGCGGAGGGCGATGCGCGCGAGGTCACGCGTGCGGTCCAGGACCTGCGCAAGCAGGCAGAGCTGGACCTCGACGCGCGGATCGCCCTCTGGCTCGCGGGTCCGGCGGAGATCCGCGCGGCGCTCCGGCCCTTCCACGCCACGGTCGCGGCGGACACGCTCGCCGTGGCCATCCACGACGACGCGCCGCTGCCGGACGGGACCCCCGTCGCGGAGGGCGAGCTCGAAGCGGGCGTCGTGCACGTCGCCCTCGCGCCGGTCGCCGGCGGGCAGGCCGGGCCCCGGTGACGATGGCGGCCGGGCGGGCACCTTCCGCCGTCGCCTCGGCCGTGTCGCGGCCGACCCTCCTCTTCCTGCTCCTCGCCCTCGGCGTCGTCCTCGCCGACCAGCTCACGAAGGCCTGGGTCGTCGCGTCCTTCGCGCCGGCGGACGCGCTTGCCGCCGCGGGCAGCCCCGGCGCGCCGACGGAGGTGCTCGGCACGCTCGTGCGCATCGCCCGGACCGCGAACGCGGGTGGCATCTTCGGGCTGTTCGGCGACGCCGCGTTGCCGCTCGCGCTTGCGGGCTCCCTCGTCTGCGTCGCGATCGTCGTCGTCCAGCTGCGGGCGGGGCGGTCGGACCCGCTCCTCGCGGCTGCGCTCGGGCTCCTCCTCGGAGGCGCGCTCGGCAACCTCGTCGACCGTGTGCGCCTCGGGTACGTCGTCGACTTCGTCGATGCGGGGATCGGCGACCTGCGCTGGTACACCTTCAACGTGGCCGATGCCGCGATCAGCATCGCGATCGTCCTGCTCCTGGTCCACGCCGCGGTCGGCGGCCGCTCCCGTCCGGCGGGGCCGGCGGGCGGCGCCGCGTGAGCGAGGCACGGAGCGTGCACGTCGAGGTCCCGGCGGGCGCCGCCGGGAGCCGCGCGGACCGGTTCATGGCGGACGCCTCGGGCCTGTCCCGCGCCTACGTCCAGCGCCTGATCGCCGAGGGCCGGCTGACCGCGGACGGGCACCCGCTCCGAGCGCGCGATCCCGTGACGCCCGGCGCCCATCTCGAGCTCTCGATCCCGGCCTCCGCGGAGGCTACGACGCTCGTCCCGGAGCCGATGCCGCTGCGCATCGTCTACGAGGATGCCGACCTCCTCATCGTGGACAAGCCGGCCGGGCTCGTGACGCATCCCGCACCCGGGCATGCGACCGGGACGCTCGTCCACGGCCTGCTCGCGCTCGCGGCCGAGGACGGCGGGAGCCTCGGCACGATCGCCGGCACCGACCGCCCGGGCATCGTCCATCGCCTCGACCGCGACACCTCCGGCCTCCTCATGGTCGCGCGGACCGACGCCGCGCAGTCCGCGCTCCAGGCACAGCTCAAGGCACGGCGCATCCACAAGCGTTATCTCGCGCTCGTCGCGGGCGAGGTCGCGGCCCAGATGGGGCGGATCGAGGCGCCGATCGGCCGGGACCCGCGCGATCGTCGGCGGATGGCCGTGACGACGGACGGGAAGCCCGCCACGACCGGCTACCGGGTGCGCGAGCGGTTCCCCGGCTGGACGCTCCTGGAGCTCGACCTGATCACCGGCCGGACGCATCAGATCCGCGTCCATTGCGCATCGATCGGCCACCCGGTCGCGGGCGATCGCGTGTACGGGACCGGGCACGCCCGCCGCGGCCCGGACGGGCTGGAGCGCCTCTTCCTCCACGCCTGGCGCCTCGAGCTCGTCTCGCCCACGGGCGAAGGGCTCATCCGCGCCGAATCGCCGCTGCCCGCCGAGCTCGAGGAGCTGCTCGCCCGGATGCGCGCGGCCGAGGCGCTCCGCGCATGACCGCCGGTCACGATCCCCGGGTGGAGGCGCCGGGCGCGCTCGTCCCCGCGGCCCCCGTCGATGGGGCGCCGGGTGCGCTCGTGGTCATCATCTCCGGGCCGTCGGGGGTGGGCAAGGACACGATCATCGAGGCGATGCGCCGCCGTGACGGACGCACGGACCGGCACTACGTGACCACGTGCACGACGCGCGACCGGCGCAGCTACGAGGCGGACGGCGTCCACTACCACTTCCGCACGCACGCAGAGTTCGCCCGGATCCGCGAGGCGGACGGGTTCCTCGAGCATGCCGAGGTCCACGGGAACTGGTACGGCACCCCGCGCGACCAGGTGGCCGACGCGATCGCCGCGGGCCGGGACGCGATCCTCAAGATCGACGTGCAGGGTGCGCGTTCGGTCCGCGAGCGGATCCCGGGCGCGCTCCTCATCTTCGTCGTCCCGCCCTCCATCGAGGAGCTCACGGAGCGGCTCGTGGCGCGGAGCACGGAGACGCCGGAGGCGCTCGCGCGCCGGATGCGCAACGCCGCCGCGGAGATGGCGCGGGCGGCGGAGTACGACCACGTCGTGGTGAACGAGACCGGCCAGGTGGAGCGGACGGCCGAGGCGATCGACGCGATCATCGCCGCCGAGCACGTCCGCTTCCCGACCCGGCGCCTGCGCGTCTGACCCTCCTGCCGATGCCCGCCCCGCCGCGCTTCGCGGAGGTCGCGGTCGACGCCGCGGGCATCCCCGGCGGGCGGACCTTCACGTACCACCTGCCGCCGGCGCTCGCCGACCTCGGGCCGGGGACGGCGGTCCTCGTGGAGTACGGGCGGCGTCCCGCGGTGGGCGTGATCCTCGCGCTCGGTGACGATCCCGGCCGCGAGACGAAGCCCGTCCGCGCCCGGATCCACGGCGAGCGACCGCTCCTGCCGCCGCTCCAGGCGCTCCTCGCGCGCGAGATCGCACGCGACCAGCTCGCGCCACCCGCGCTCGTCGTGCGGGCGATGCTCCCGCCGGGGATGCTCGAGCGGGCGGGGATCGTCGCCACGGCCGACCCCGGCATCACCGTGCCCGTGGCCGCCGGCCCCGCCGCGGAGCTCCTCGCGCGCGTGCGCGCCGCGGGCCCCGGCGGGGTCGCGGTGGACGCGCTCCCGGCCGAGGGGAGCCGCGCGACCCTGCTCCGGCGCCTGCGGGAGCTCGAGAGCACAAGCGCGCTCACGCTCGCGTGGCGGATCGCCGAGCCGGGCGTCGGCCCCCGCCGCGTCCGCCGGGTGCGCATCACCGATGCCGGGCGGGCCGTGGCGGCGGCGATCGCGGCGGGCACGCCGATGCCGGGACCTGCGCTCGGCCCGCGTCAGCGGCTGCTCCTCGCGGAGCTCGGCGCCCCGGACGGCCCGGGGGAGGGGAGCGCGGCGCGGCTCGCCGATGCCTTCGGCGCGAGCGCCATCGCAGGCTGCGTCCGGCGTGGCCTCCTCGCGCTCGCGGTCGTGGAGGAGGAACGGCTTCCGCTCGCGGACCGTGCCGATCCCGTCCGGGGCGCGCTCCCCGCGGGCGCCACGCTCCGGCCGGAGCAGGCCGCCGCGATCGCCGCCGTGGCGGAGGCGGTGGCGGCCCGGCGCCACACCGCGACGCTGCTCGAGGGCCCGACCGCGAGCGGCAAGACCGCGGTCACCGCCGGGGTCGTCGCCGCCGCGCTCGCCGCGGGCCGCGGCGCGATCGTGCTCGTGCCGGAGATCGCGCTCGCCGTGCCGCTCCTCGATCGGCTGCGCCACGACCTCGGGGTGACGCCCGTCCTCCTCCACGGCGCGCTCGGCGAGGGCGAGCGCGCGGATGCGTGGCGGCGGATCCGGGACGCGGCTACGCCGGTCGTCGTGGGGACGCGCACGGCGATCCTCGCGCCCGTCGCGGATCCCGGCGTCATCGTCGTGGACGAGGAGCACGACCCGTCGTACAAGTCGGACCGCACGCCGCGGTACCAGGCACGCGACACGGCGCTCCTCCTCGGGCGGCTCGCGGGCGCGCCCGTCGTCCTCGCCTCGGCGACGCCGGACATCGTCACGCTCGCACGGGCCCGCGCGGGGGAGATCGCGCACCGCCGCCTGCCGCGGACGGGCGGGCCCGCGCCGACGGTGGAGGTGGTCGACCTGCGCGCGGAGCTCGCGGCGGGGAACCGCGGGCTGCTCTCCGCGCCCCTCGTCGCGGCGCTGGCCGGGCTCGATCGCGCGGCGGGCGCGCGGGCGATCCTCGTGATGAACCGGCGGGGCAGCGCCTCCGTCGTCCTGTGTCGCGACTGCGGCTACCTCCAGGTCTGCCCCGAGTGCCTCCGTCCGCTCGTCTTCCATGCGGCCGTGATGGGCCTCCGCTGTCACCACTGTGGCGCCACGGCCCCCGTCGCACGGCGCTGCCCTGCCTGCGATTCGGCACGCATCCGCTATCTCGGCGGCGGCACGGAGCGGGTGGAGCAGGAGGTCGCGGTCCGGTTGCCCGGGCTGCGCGTCGGCAGGCTCGACCGCGATGTCAGCGAGCGGCGCGGCGCCGCCGTCCGCGTCATCGACGCCTTCACCGCGGGCGAGCTCGATGTCCTCGTCGGCACGAGCCTCGTGACGAAGGGGCTGGACATCCCCGAGGTGACGCTCGTCGGTGTCGTCTCCGCGGACGTCGCGCTCAGCCTCCCCGACGAGCGCGCGGCGGAGCGCACCTGGCAGCTCCTCGTCCAGGCCGTGGGCCGGGCCGGCCGGGGCGAGCGTCCCGGTCGGGCGATCATCCAGACATACCTGCCCGAGCACCCTGCGATCGTCGCCGTGGCGAGCGGTGACCCCGGGCCGTTCCTCGAGGCGGAGCTCGAGCGACGCCGGCGGTTCGGGTCGCCGCCCTACGGCCGCCTCGTGAAGTGCACCGCGGCGGACGCCGACCGTGGGCGCGCCGAGGCGACGGCACGGTCCTTCGCGGACACCCTGCGGGAGCGCGCGGTCCGGGAGGGGCGGCGGGTGACCGTGCTCGGCCCGGTGCCCGCGTACGTGGCCCGACGCGGCGGACGGTGGCGCTTCCACGTCGTCCTCCGGGGCACGGACCCGCTCGGGCTCCTCGGCGGCGACCCCGGACCGCCCTGGAGCGTCGACGTCGACCCGGAGACCCTCCTCTAGGCCCCGCCCTATACTCCGGCCCATGAGCGTGAAGCCGATCGTCCAGCTCGGGGACCCCCGTCTGCGCCTGAAGGGCGACCCTGTCGAGAGCTTCGGCCGACCGCTCCACGAGCTCCTCGACGACCTGACCGAGACGATGCGCGCCGCACCCGGGCTCGGTCTTGCGGCGCCGCAGCTCGGGGTGGCTCTCCAGGTCGCCGTCGTGGAGGTGGACGACCGCGTGATCGAGCTCGTGAACCCCACGATCGTGCGCACGGACGGGAACGAGAACGACCTCGAGGGATGCCTCTCGATCCCGGGCTACGTCGGCTACGTGGACCGCCACGAGAAGGTCTGGGTGGTCGCCCAGGACCGCAACGGCAAGCGCTACCGCACGGCCGGCAGCGGCCTTCTCGCGCGTGCGCTCCAGCACGAGATCGACCACCTCGACGGCATCCTCTTCATCGACCACCTCGCGTCGATGGACGACCTGATCCCCGTCTCCCGCCTGCGTGCGGACCAGGGGCTCGACGCGGAGGACCCGGCGCTCCCGGCGCTCGCGTGAGCGGGGACCCGTCGGCCGGGGAGAGGCCGGTCCGCACCCTCTTCCTCGGCAGCGGCGACTTCGCCGTGCCGGTCCTGCGTGCGCTTGCCCGCGCCCCCGAGACCCTGCTCGTCGGCGTCATCACGAGCCCGCCCCGCCCGGCCGGCCGGAGCGGCGAGCTGCACCCGACACCCGTGGCGCAGGCCGCGGCCGCGCTCGGCGTCCCCGTCCACGTGCCCGCCCGCCTGCGCGATCCCGCGACGCTCGCCGAGCTCGCAGCGCTTGCCCCCGGGCTCCTCGTGCTCGCGGACTACGGTCGCATCGTCCCCCAGGCGCTCCTGGACCTGCCCGCCCACGGGGCCCTGAACCTCCACCCGTCGCTCCTGCCGCGGCACCGCGGCGCGACCCCGATCCCCGCCGCGATCCTCGCGGGCGACGGCCAGACCGGCGTCACGCTCATGCGCATGGACGCGGGCATCGACACCGGGCCGATCGTCGCGACGGTCCGCGTCCCCCTCACGGGGACGGAGCGCGCACCCGCGCTCGAGGCGGCGCTCGCGGAGACCGCCGGGGAGCTCCTCCGCGCGTCGCTCCCGGCCTGGCTTGCCGGTACGCTCCCGGCGGTGCCCCAGGCCGCGGCCGGGGCGTCCCTCACCCGGCCGCTCCGGCGCGAGGACGCCCGCCTCGACCCTGCCCGGGGCGCAGCCGCGCTCGCCCGCCAGGTCCGCGCCTACGATCCGTGGCCCGGCGCCTGGACGGAGCACGCGGGCGCACGTCTCATCGTCCACGCCGCGCACGCCCGGCCGGGGAGCGCGCCTGCGGGCGTCGGCGTCCGTGACGGCGCCCTCGTCCTTGCCACCGCCGACGGCCTCCTCGTCCTCGAGGAGGTCCAGCCTGCCGGGAAGCGCCGGATGCCCGCCGCGGACTACGTGCGCGGCCTGCGGCCCGCAGTGGACCGGCCCGGCGCCGGAACGTCCGATCGCGGGTAGCATGGACAGGATGTCGAGTGAGCCCGGGCCGCCTGCGACCGTGACCGCGGCGGCCGACCCGGACGACGCGCCGGTCGTCCCGCAGCCCGCCACCGCCCCGCGCGATCCGCGCCCCGGCGCGTCCGGTGTCGCGGCGGGCGAGATCGCTGCCTGGCTCGCCGGTCGCGGGATCCCCGCGTGGCGCGCCCGCCAGGTCGCGGACCACCTCTGGTCCGGCCGCCCGGGCGCGTTCGCGGACCTGCACGTGCTGCCGCCGGCGCTCCGCGCGGAGCTCGACGCGACGTGGCGGGCATGGACGCTCGTGGAGACCACGACGCGGACCGCGGATGCGGGCCTCACGGACAAGGCGCTCCATCGGCTCGACGACGGCCGGACCGTGGAATCCGTCTGCATGCGCTACCCGGCGCGCGGGCCGCGCCGTGAGCGCGCCACCCTGTGCATCTCCAGCCAGGCGGGCTGCGCCGTGGGCTGCCCGTTCTGCGCGACGGGCGAGCTCGGGTTCGCGCGCGACCTCGAGACCGCCGAGATCGTGGACCAGGCGCGCTACTGGCGTGGCCGTCTCGCCGAGGAGGGGCGCCGGGTCACGAA
Organism: Chloroflexota bacterium; assembly: GCA_046352645.1. Classification (GTDB taxonomy): domain Bacteria; phylum Chloroflexota; class Limnocylindria; order Limnocylindrales; family CSP1-4; genus JAFMJV01. The sequence continues at coordinate 13,128 of JBJTJV010000319.1, forward strand.
CGTGGTCTTCATGGGGATGGGGGAGCCGTTCCTCAACACGGACCGCGTCCTTGCGGCGGCCGCGACCCTCGCGGACCCGGCGGCCTTCGGCCTTGGCGCCCGGCACATCACGATCAGCACGAGCGGGGTGGTGCCGGGGATCGAGCGGCTCACCGAGCTCCGGCCGCAGATCACGCTCGCGGTCTCGCTCCACGCTGCGCGCCCGGCGCTCCGGGACCTGCTCGTGCCGCTCAACCGGCGCTGGCCGGTGGACGCGGTCGTCGCGGCCGCGACGGCGTACGCCGAGGCGACCGGGCGCCGGGTGACCTACGAGATCGTGATGATCGACGGCATCAACGACACCGAGGCGGATGCGACCGCGACCGCGGAGCTCCTCCGGGGCCGGCTCGCGCACGTCAACCTCATCCCGATGAACCCGGTCGCGCACACGCCGTGGCGCCCGAGCCCGCCGGAGCGGATCGAGGCGTTCGCACAGGTGCTCCGCGCGGTCGGCGTGGACACGACCATCCGGCGCAACCGCGGCACGGAGATCGGCGCGGCCTGCGGCCAGCTCGCGGCCGAGCTCGCGGGCGCGCCGCCGCCTGCCGCGGTCGCGCGCCGCCGGGAGCTGCTCGTGGTGCGCAGCGCCGCCGCGCTCCGCGACCTCCCCGCCGAGGCCGCCCCGTGATGCCGCGCGGCCGCCCGGAGATCGCGGCGAGCATCCTCACCGCGGACTTCGCCCACCTCGACCGCGTCGTGCGCAAGCTCGAGCGGGCGGGGGTGGACCGGCTCCACCTCGACGTGATGGACGGGCACTTCGTGCCGAACCTCACCTTCGGCCCGGACATCGTCGCGGCGTTCCGCCGGATCACCGACCTGCCGCTCGACCTCCATCTCATGGTCTCCGACCCCGGGCGCCTTCTCGGCCGCTTCCTCGAGGCGTCGCCGGAGACGATCACCTTCCATGTCGAGGCGCTTGCGGATCCGACGGCGATCGGCGCGGTCCTCGAGGGGATCCGCGACGGTGGTGCGCTCCCGGGGCTGGCCATGCGCCCGGCGACCCCGGTCTCCGCCATCCTTCCGTGGGCGGACATCCTCGAGGTCGTCATGGTCATGACCGTGGAGCCGGGCTTCGGTGGGCAGCGCTTCATCGGCACCGCCGCGCCGAAGATCGCGGAGGCGGCCGCGGCCTTCGCGGCCCGTGGCCGCTCGCCCGCGATCCACGTGGACGGCGGCGTGAACCGCGACACCGCGCAGATCGCGGGCGCCTGGGGTGCCGAGGTCTGCATCGTCGGGTCGGCCCTCTTCCAGCGCGGCCGGGACGCGAGCGACGAGGTCGCGATCGTGCGCGACGGGATCCTGCGCGGCCGAGAGGCGGGGCCCCCGGCGGCGGAGACGGCGTCCGGCCCGGGCGGGCGAGGCTAGCCGCGCCGTGCGCCTTCTGCTGCAACGCGTCACGCGCGCGAGCGTCACCGTGGACGGGGTCGTCACCGGCGCGATCGACCAGGGCCTCGTCGCCCTCGTCGGCATCGGCCACGGGGACGACGAGGCGGCCGTCCGTGCGCTCGCGGACCGGACGTGCGACCTGCGCATCTTCCGCGACGCGGAGGGCCGGACGAACCTGTCGCTCATGGATGTCGGCGGGTCGGTCCTCGCGATCAGCCAGTTCACCCTGTACGCGGACACGCGCAAGGGCCGTCGGCCGTCCTTCCTCGGCGCCGCGCCGCCGGACCTTGGGGATCGCCTCTACCAGGCGTACGCGGCCGCGCTCGCGGCGCGCGGCGTGACCGTCGCGCGGGGCATCTTCGGCGCGGAGATGGCGGTCGAGCTCGTGAACGACGGCCCCTTCACGATCTGGCTGGACAGCGCGGCGGGGTGAGCCTCCGAACCCGCGTACGCAACCGCATCGTGCGCGTCCGCGACCACCGCTGGCGGATGCGGGCGTGGACGAGCCCGGAACGGCACATCGTGATCGGGGGGTGCCCGCGGAGCGGGACCACCCTCCTGCGTCGGACCCTCGACGCGCACCCCGCCATCTGCTGCGGTCCGGAGACGAGCCTCTTCCTGCCCGGCCGGGTCGCGCTCGGGCCGCTCGCCGCCGGCTACGGGATCCCGGAGGCGGAGCTCCGGACGCTCCGCGCGACGAGCCCCTCGCAGGGCGCGTTCGTCGATGCCGTGGCCGAGCGCTATCGGGCGCTCCGGGGCCGGGAGCGCTGGGCGGAGAAGACGCCGCTGAACATCCGCCACCTCGCGTGGATCCTGGAGCGCTGGCCGGAGGCGCGCATCATCCACGTGGTGCGCGACGGGCGGGACGTGGTCTGCTCGCTGCGGACGCACGCGGAGCGCCGCTGGGTGGACGGTCGCTGGGTGAAGGTCCCGCCGCCGGAGCGCCCGGTCGCCGAGTGGGCCCGACGCTGGCTCGCGGACACGGCTGCGGGCCTCGCGCTGCGCTCCGACCCACGGGTGCTGACGGTGCGCTACGAGGATCTCGCGCGCACGCCGGAGACGGAGGTCGCGCGCGTTCTCGCCTTCCTGGGCGAGGCGGTGGTGCCCGACCTGCTCGCGATCGAGGAGTCGGCCGCAGACGCACGCCCCGATGCCGCGGGGCCGGTGAGCACGCGCTCGATCGGGCGCTGGCGTAGCGACCTCAGCGCAGCTGAGCAGGCGGAGGTTCTGCGGGTCGCGGGGGCACGGCTCCGGGAGCTCGGGTACCTCGACGCGGATGCGGCCTGACGGGATCACGCGGCCGATGAGCGGCCGCGCGGGATCAGGCGGGCTTGCGCTCCGTGCGGCGGCAGCGGGTGCACGCCATCACCTTGGTGACGCGTCCCGCGCGCTCGACGGTGAGCGACTGCAGGTTCGGCTGGTAGCGCCGGTGGGCCCGGACGCGGTTCATCCCCGTCGACTGCGGGTTGAAGCCGCCCATCGAGGTCTTGCCACAGAGTGCGCAGGATCGGGCCATGGTGTTTCGGGTCCCTTCGCCGGTGCGGATCGGGGGCGCCCAGGGTCCGGGCGCGATCGGCTCCAGACTATACCATCCGCGCTGTGACCCTGCGAACCTGCGACGGCCGTCTCCTGCTCCGCGCCGCCGCCGGCGCGACCGCGATCCTTGTCCGCCATGCCGCGGAAGTGGACGCGCTGAACGTCTTCCCCGTCCCCGACGGCGATACCGGCCGGAACATGCTCGCGACGATGCGCGCGGCCGCCGACGCCGCCGCGGCGCTTCCCGCGGGATCGCGGAGCGCGGAGGCGGTCGGCGGTGCGCTCGCGCGCGGCGCCCTCCTCGGGGCGCGCGGCAACAGCGGCGTCATCCTGTCCCAGGTCTTCCGTGGCCTCGCCGAGGGCGCTGCCGGCCGCCGGCGCGTGGACGGCAACGACCTCGCCCGTGGCCTGCGGGCCGCGTCCGTGCACGCGGATGCGGCCGTGGACCGACCCGTCGAGGGGACGATCCTCAGCGTCGTGCGTGCCGCCGCGGACGCCGCCGAGGCCGCCGCGCACCGCGATCCGTCCGTGGAGGCCGTGCTCGCCGACGCCGCCGCCGCTGCCGCCACCGCTGTCCTGCGCACGCCCGAGCAGCTCGCCGTCCTGCGCGAGGCCGGGGTCGTGGACGCGGGCGGGCGCGGCTTCGAGCTGCTCCTCCGCGGCGCGCTCGCCGCCCTCGCCGAGGATCCCGGGCCCGCCGTGCCGGTCGGCCCGGTCGGCGCCGCGGGCCTGCCGCATGCCGCGACCGTGGCGGGGGAGGAGGCCGGATCCGCGTACGGGTTCGAGACGGCGTACCTCGTCCTCGCGCCGCCCGGGGGCCGGCTCGACGCGGCCGCCCTGCGCGCCGAGCTGGCGCCCCTGGGGGATTCCCTCCTCGTCGTCGGCGACACCGAGCTGCTCCGCGTCCACATCCACGGCGACCGTCCGGACCTCGCGCTCGCCGCGGGGCTCCGTGCCGGGCGCGTGCGGCGGGTGACGGTGGAGAACCTCGATGCGCTCGCCGCGGGCGATCGCGAGGAGCGGGTCGGCGAGCTGCTCGGGCTGACGGAGGGCGAGCTGCCGGGCCACGCCCTTCC
>JBJTJV010000320.1:0-8904 GCA_046352645.1 Chloroflexota bacterium
AGCGCGCCGCCGGCGCGCCCGCCGTCGGGTCGTCCGGCGCCGGGGGAACGGACCGCACGCCGGGCGCCCCGGACCCGCCCCCCCCGGTGCGTGCGGCCGGATGCATCGCGAGGAGAGCCGCCGGGTCCGGGAGAGCGACCGCAGGGGTGTCCGCGAGCAGGCTGCGACAGCCGGCGTACCCCGCGTGGTCTGCGGGTCCGGGCACGACGAGGAGCAGCCGACCCTGCTCAAGGGCATGCCGCGCCGTGAGCAGGGCGCCGCTGCGCTCAGGTGCTTCCGCCACGAGCACGATGTCCGCGAGAGCGCTGATGAGGCGGTTCCTCCGCGGGAACGTACCCACCGTGGGTGCGCTCCCCGGCGGCAGCTCGCCGACGATCGCGCCGCGTCCCCGCGCGATCGCGTGGGCTAGCCGCGCGTTCCGCGCCGGCCAGGCGCGTCCGAGGCCACCGCCGACGACCGCCACCGTCGCGCCGCCGGCCGCGAGCGCCGTGGCATGCGCGACCGCGTCCACCCCGAGCGCGAGCCCGGACACGACCGAGGCACCCGCCCTGACCGCGGCGACGGCCGAGCGGCGCGCCGCATCCACGCCCTCCGGCGATGCCCGGCGCGTGCCGACGATCGCCACGGCGGGCGCCGCACCGACGAGGTCGACGCGCCCGAGCCCATAAAGGGCGAGCGGCGGATCGTCCAGCACGCGCAGCGCAGGCGGCCACGCGTGATCGGTGGGCACGAGCGCCCAGCCGCCGATGGCATCGAGGGCAGCCGCCGTCCGCCCGGGGTCGACAGCGGCCGCGACGAGACCGGCGGCGAGGCGGGCCGAGCGCGGGCCTTCGCCGCGGTGCCCGATGCAGGCCAGGGCGGGTCCCGCGCCGGACCGACGGATCCGCCGCAGGACCTCGACGGGCTCCCCCCACGCGCCCACGAGGCGCCCGAACGCGGCCGGCCCGATGCCCTCGACCGCGGCGAGCGCGAGCCACGCTGCACGCCGCTCCGATCCCCCGCCGCTCATGCGTCCCGGCCCGCGTCGCCGAAGGGATCCGCGCGCAGGGCGAGCGCGCCGGCGATCGCCTCGGGGCCGATGCGCTCCGCATCCGAGAGGTCCGCGATCGTCCGGGTGCTACGCGTCGCCCGGACGATACCGCGCGCGCTCGACGCGTCCTGCCGCGCGGCGGCGCCGAGCAGATCCGCGCTCCGGGGATCGTTCCGGATCTCGTCGAGCAGGGCGGCTCCCGGCAGGGCCGCGTTCGGCCTGCCTGCGTTGCGGGCGAGGGCGCGCGACCGTGCGCCTGAGATGCGCGCCGCGACCGTTGCGCTCGACTCACGCCCACCAACCCCGACGAGCACCTCCGGTCGGACGCGCTCCATGCGCACCCGGATGTCGATGCGATCGAGGAGCGGCCCGCCGATGCGGCGGCGGTAGCGCGCCGGCGCATCGCCCGGGCAGCTGCAACGCCGCTCGCGGTCACCCTCCCAACCGCAGGGGCACGGGTTCATCGCTGCGATGAGCTGGAAGCGCGCCGGGAACCGGACCACCCCGTGTGCGCGGGCTACCTCGACGGCCCCATCCTCGAGCGGCTGGCGCAGCGCCTCGAGCACATCGCGTGCGATCTCCGGCGCCTCGTCAAGGAAGAGCACGCCCGCGTGGGCGAGCGTCACGAGCCCCGGGCGGAGGGCCGGACCGCCACCGATGAGCGCCGCGTAGCTTGCGGTGTGATGTGGCGCCCGGAAGGGGCGCCGATGGTCCGCCTGCTGCGCGAGCCCGGCGGCCGAGCGGATGAGCGCCACCTCCCGCGCTTCCTCCGGACCGAGGGGCGGCAGCAACCCGGGCACCGTGCGCGCCAGCAGCGTCTTGCCGGCACCCGGCACGCCCGCCAGGAGCAGGTGATGCCCGCCCGCGAGCGCGACCTCGAGTGCCCAGCGGGCCGCCGTCTGCCCTGCGACCTCCGCGAGGTCCGCCACCTCCACGCCCGCGGGCTCCGGCGGCCCGACTGCGATCGTCGCGGGAGCGCCGCCGTGCACGCGCTGCGGTGTCACCGGCGCGGTGGGCGTCGCTCGCGCCGGCCGTCGCCCGGCGATCCGGCGCGCGGCCTCGTCGAGGTGTGCGACCGGGATGACCTCGGTCTCGGGGACGAACGAGCCGACCCAGGCATCCGCGGCGGGCACAAGGATGCGTCGGTACCCGGCGGTGGCGAGCGTCGCGACGAGGGGCAGGGCCCCACCGGTGGTGCGGACCTCGCCGCCGAGCGAGAGCTCCCCGAGCACCGCCCAATCACCCCGTGGGCGCACCTGCCCGGAGGCAGCGAGGATGCCCAGCGCGATCGCGAGGTCGTAGGCCGCGCCGCGCTTGCGCCGCTCGGCCGGCGCAAGGGTCACGGTGATGCGGCTCAGGGGGTACGTGAACCCGGCATGCCGCAGAGCGCTCCGGACGCGCTCCCGCGCCTCCGACAGCGCCGCGTCCGGCAACCCGACGATGTGGCAGACGGGCAGCCCGGGCGCGACGTCCACCTCGACATGGACGACCTCGCCCCGGATCCCCGCGGTGACAGCGGTGACCAGTCGCGACAGCATGCGCCCACGATGCCGGGCGCCCCTTCACCGCCACTCGCCGGGAGCCGCCCGGCCGTGGAGAACCGCTCAGGCGGCCGGCGTGCCCCCGGTCCCCGGGCCGGCGGGGGCCGGGGCCGGGGCGACGACGGCCGGTCCCCCCTGGTGCATGCCGCGATCGACATAGCCCGCCACACCGCGGGCGAGGTCGGCCAGCTCGAGCGGGAGGACGTACTTCGTCGCGGGGCTGGCGCCGAGCGCCTTGAGCGCATCGAGGTACTGGAGCGTCATCGTCCGGTCGTCGATCGTCTTCGCGGCGGAGAAGATCCGCTCGAGCGCCTGGCTGAAGCCCTCGGCCTCGAGGATCGCCGACTGCCGCTTGCCTTCGGCGCGGAGGATGGCCGCCTGCTTCTCGCCCTCTGCGACATTGATGTTCGACTGGCGCTGGCCTTCCGATTCGGTGATCGAGGCCCGTCGGTTGCGCTCCGCGGAGAGCATCCGGTTCATTGCGTCCTGGACGTCGCGCGGCGGGATGATCTCCCGGATCTCCACGGTCGTGACCTTGCCGCCCCAGCGCTCGGTCTGCTCGTCGAGCTTCGCCCGGAGCACCTCGTTGATCTGGTCGCGCTTGGAGAGGACGTCGTCGAGCGGGATGTCGCCGATCACGGCGCGCAGCGTCGTCGTCGCGATGCCCTGGAGGGCACCCGCGAAGAAGGCGACGTTCACGATCGACCGGAGCGGATCCACGATCCGCCAGTAGATGAGGAAGTCGATGTTGATCGGGGCGTTGTCCTTGGTGATCGTCGTCTGGCTGGGGACCTCGATGAACTGCTCGCGCAGGTCGACCTTCACGCCCCGGTCGATCACCGGGATGAGCAGCCGCAGGCCCGGGCCGAGCACGCGGTTCGGGCCGGTCCGCCCGAGCCGGAAGACGACGAGCCGGTCGTACTCGTTGACGACGCGGACGCTCAGGACGATGACGATGACGAAGACGACGACGATCGGGATGAACCCGAAGGCGGCGATGTCGAACGGGTCCATCAGGCTCCCTCCCTGCCTCCGGGCGTGCCGGTCCTTGCTTGGTCTTCCATGGTCGCACCGATCGGCGCGACGAGCATGACGAGGCCGTCCTGGCCCGTGACGCGCACGGACGCGCCGACCGCGATGGGACGTCCGTCATCGCTCCGGGCGCTCCAGGCCTCCCCTTCCGCGTGGATCGTCCCGACGGGTGCAAGGGGCGTACGCACCTCGGCGTGCGTGCCCGGTACGAGGATCGGACCACCGCGCTCGGCCACGGCCCGGTTGGCGAGCGGCATCGCCCGGGCCCGCGCCGCGAGGACGACCAGGCCGGCCGCGAGGAGGCCCAGGCCGATCGCCGTCCCGGCGATGACCGGCACCGCCACGGCCACCGCCGGGACGAACGGTCCGTCGGGCCGCGCGTAGAAGGCGGCTGCCCCGAGCACGAACGCGACGATCCCACCGATCGTGAGCAGCCCATTGCTCGTCACGTTCAGCTCGAGCACGAGGAGCACGAACGCGAGGCCGACGAGCAGCACCCCGGCGAGGTTGAGCGGCAGGCTCCCGAACCCGATGAAGGCAAGGATGATCGCCAGCGCACCGAGCGCGCCGGTCACCAGGTTCGGCGCCTGCAGCTCGATGAGGATCGCGAGGAGCCCGATCGCGAAGAGCAGGAAGGCGATGTTCGGGTCGGACAGGAAGTGGAGGAACGCGGTGAGCGGATCCATGGCGACCTGCTCGGGTGTCGCCCCCGCGACCGCGAGGGTGACGGAGCCCTCCGCGGTCGTCACCGTGCGGCCGTCCGCTACCGCGAGGAAGTCGGCGAGCGTCGCCGCCTCGATCTCCACGGCGCCGGCCGCGACGGCTTCCGCGGCGGGGTCCGAACGTGCCTCGTCCACGATCGCCTCCGCCCAGGCAGGCGGGCGGCCGCGCGCTTCCGCGATCGTGCGCGCCCAGGCGATCGTGTCGTTGCGGACCTTCGCGTCGAGGTCCCCGCCACCACCGGACACGGGCGTCGCCGCGCCGATCGTGGTGCCGGGCGCCATCCCCGCGAGATGCGACGCGAGGACGACGATCGCCCCGGCACTCGACGCGCGCGCTCCGCCGGGGCCGACCCACGCGAGCACCGGCACGGTCGCGCCGAGCTGGGCGGCGACGATGCGCCGCGTCGCCTCGAGCGAGCCTCCGGGGGTGTCCACGCGCAGGACGAGCGCGTCGATCCCGTCGCGCTCGGCGCCCGCGATGGTCCCCTCGAGCCAGCCGGCGAGCGTCTCGTCCACGATGCCCGTGACGTCGGCGACCCGGACGCGCGGCGCTCCTGCGAAGGCATGCGTCACGAGCAGCAGCGTGCCCAGCAGGGCGAGCACGAGGACGGCGATCGGGCGGCGGACCGGGGCCCGGGACATCGGCGGCGGCACCTCCGTGGCCATCATCGCATCCGGGGCAAGGGCCGTCAGACGCGCGTCCCCGGCCGTCGCTCGGTGAGGAAGTCGTAGAGCAGGCTCGACCACGTCTCCAGGCGGTCGTAGACGCGGAGCACGCCAAGCGGCGCGACGAAGGCGCCGCTCAGCTTCTCGGATTCGCGCACGGCGACCGGCCGACCGCCGACCTCGACGGCGTAGACGATGCCCAGATGCACCCGGCCCACCGGATCGCTCTCGTCGTTGAGCAGGCCGATGAGTCGCGGCGCCGGGTCCCACGGGGCATCGAGCTCCTCCGTCCACTCGCGGCGGAGCGCGCCGTCGAGCCCCACATCGCCGGGGTTCACGTGACCGCCGACGCCGAGCGACCAGCGCTCGTGCAGGCGCGCATCCCCCCCGGCCCGCGTCCGGCGCATCAGGAAGAAGGCCCCCCGGTCGCGCACGAGCACGTACGGGATGAGCTGCTTCCAGCTCGGATCCTCCTCCGCCTCGGCGCGGGGGCGGAAGGTCGCCTGGGCCTCGAGACGGGCGACCAGCGGCGCGACATCCCCGTAGAGGATGCCGCGCCAGGGCGCATCGCCGACCGCCTGTCGGCGCGGGACGCCCAGGACGCGCTCGTCGGGTGGACCCATCGGGGCGCGTCCTCGGCGACCGGCTCGGCTAGAGGTTCGGCACGCCCTCGAGGGCGACGCGGATCTTCTCCTGCGGGAGCTCGAGGTCCTCCATGCTCCCATGGAGGTAGCGCTCGTAGGCCGCGAGGTCGAAGTGGCCGTGGCCGCACAGGTTGAAGAGGATCGTCGGGCTCGTGCCCGCTGCCTTCGCCTTGAGCGCCTCGTCGATGACCACGCTGATCGCGTGGGTCGCCTCGGGCGCGGGGAGGATCCCCTCGGTCCGGGCGAACTGGATGCCCGCCTCGAACGTCCGCCGCTGGGCGACGGCCTGCGCCTCGATGATCCCCCGGTCCTTGAGCAGGCTCACCTGCGGCGCCATCCCGTGGTAGCGCAGGCCGCCCGCGTGGATCGGGTCGGGGACGAAGTCGTGGCCGAGCGTGTGCATCTTCACCATCGGCGCCATCTTCCCGGTGTCCCCGAAGTCGTAGCGGTAGACGCCGCGGGTCAGGCTCGGGGCCGCGGCGGGCTCGACCGCGATGACGCGATAGCTCGCCTCGCCGCGGAGCATCCGGCCGATGAAGGGGAAGACGAGGCCCGCGAAGTTCGAACCGCCGCCGGTGCAGCCGACGAGGATGTCCGGCTGGTCGCCGGCCATGTCCATCTGCTCCATCGCCTCGAGCCCGATGACCGTCTGGTGCATGAGGACGTGGTTGAGGACGGAGCCGAGCGCGTACTTCGTGTCGTCGCGCGTCGCGGCATCCTCGACCGCCTCGCTGATCGCGATGCCGAGGGATCCGGGGCTGTCCGGGGTCGCCGCGAGGACCGCGCGACCGTAGTTCGTCGTCGGCGAGGGGCTCGCCACGACCTCCGCCCCGTACGTCTCGATGAGGAAGCGCCGGTACGGCTTCTGGTCATACGAGGCGCGGACCATGTAGACCTTCACCTCGAGCCCGAAGATCGAGCCCGCGAGGCTGAGCGCGGTCCCCCACTGCCCGGCGCCGGTCTCGGTCGCGAGGCGGGTGACGCCCTCGATCTTGTTGAAGAACGCCTGCGGGATGGCCGTGTTCGGCTTGTGGGAGCCCGCCGGGCTGACGCCCTCGTACTTGTAGTAGATCTTCGCGCCGGTGCCGAGCTCCTTCTCGAGCCGGTGGGCGCGGTAGAGCGGGGTCGGCCGGAACATCGAGTAGGCCTCGCGGACCGGCTCGGGGATCTCCACCGACCGCTCCTGGCTCACCTCCTGGAGGATGAGCCCCATCGGGAAGAGCGGGGCGAGGTCCGCGGGGCCGATCGGCTGCCCGGTCCCCGGGTGGAGCGGCGGCGGCAGCGGCACCGGAAGGTCGGCATTGATGTTGTACCAGGCCTTCGGGATCCGGTCCTCGGGCAGGAGGAACTTCGTCTGCTGCATCGCCAACTCCCTTCGCGCGCGGGCCCCGCGGCGCCTCCATCCGCCGGGAGGGACCCCGGCCTCGGCGGAGTGTAGGCAGCGCGGGAGAGGAGCGTCAAACCACCCGCTCGTGGCGCGGCCGGCCGTTCCCGTCAGCGGGGTGGACGCGGGACCCCGATCCGCTCGAGGAGGCCATAGAGGTCGCCGACGACCGGCGTCCCGTCCGCGAGCGCAGCGTCGCCGGCATGCCGGTGCCCACCGCGCGCCATGAGCACCGGGTGGATGCCCACGCGTCGGGCACCGCCGATATCCGCGTGGACCGAATCGCCCACGTGGACCGTCCGCGCGGGATCCGTCACGCCCATGAGCGACAGCGCATGGCGGAAGATCCCGGGATGCGGCTTCTCGAAGCCGACGCGCGCGCTCGTCACGAGCCCGTGGAAGTGCTCGGCGAGATCGAGCAGGTGGAGGAGCTCGGGGAGCGTCCACGTCCAGTTGCTGATCACGCACAGGCGGATCCCGGCCGCGTCGAGCGCACGCAGCGCGGGCGCGACGTCCGCGTAGACCCACCAGGCGTGGCGCTCGGCGAAGGCAGCCTCGAGCCGCCGGTAGAACGCGTCGGGCTGCGGCGGGTGGCCGAGATGCGCGAGCACCTGCGTGTCGAACCCGACGGACCGCGCGAAGCTGTGCTCGGCGCTCGCCTCGAACGGACCCTCCAGCGCCGGGTCCGGAGCGCCGAAGACCGCATCGAGCGCGGCGCGCAGGGGCGCCTCGTCCACCACGACACCGTGCTCCGCCAGGACGCTCCGGTAGACCGCCGCCCAGGAGGGGTGCGCGCGCAGGAGCGTGTCCCCCACGTCGAGGAAGACCACGTCGGGCAGCTGGGGCAGGGCGCCGGTGTCCACGGTCGTGCGCGTCTCCTGTTCGATCCGGCCGGATCAGTCCGTGTAGAGCCGTTCCTCGACGAGCTTCTCCTGGACCGGGCGGATCGCCGGGTCGAAGCACGCGTAGGCGAAGTGCTTCTGGAGCTCCAGGTCGATGGCAAGCTGGCCGCTCCGGTTCTTCTCCAGGCTGACGATGACCCAGTCGCGGAACCGCTGCGCCTGGTGTGGGTTGTACTCGATCGCCACCTTCGCGACGATCGAGTACTTCTCGTTGAGGATGAGGATGACGTCCGCCTCGTAGTTCAGCGCGGACGACCCCCGCAGGTGGTGGTTGCGCAGGCGGGACGCCTTGAGGCCCTCCTTGTCCGCCGCCACGATGCTCAGCACGGGCACGCGGTTCGCGAGCGCCAGCTCCTTGAGCGCGCCGACGACGAGCGTCACCTTCTCCGATTCGCTCGGCGGGTCGGGGATCGCCGGCACCTTCTGGAGGTAATCCACGACGACGACGAGCCGGCCGTCACCCGTGGACGCCCGGAAGTCCGCCACGAGGCGATGCATCTCCGCCACGGTGGTCGCGGTCGGCGAGCCGCGCATGAGGAAGAGGCGTGGGCCGTATGCCGCGATCCGCTCGAGCGCCGGCCGCAGGCGCGGGTTCGCCCGCGGGTCCGGCGGCGGTTGCCCGGGCCCTGCCGGCAGGACGATCTCCCGCTGCACGTCCGTGAGGCGCATGCCGCCCTCCGTGGACGGCAGGGACGGGAGGACGGACTCCATGGCGATGAGCCGGTTGAGGAGGTACTCCTCGTCGTGCTCGAAGCAGATGTACAGGACGCTCGTCGTCCCCGACGCGGCGAGGTTCCGGGCCGCCTGCAGCGCCAGCGTCGTCTTCCCGGTCCCCTGCGCTCCGCCGATGAGCATCAGGTCCCCGGGACGGATCCCGCCGCCCAGCGCCCGGTCGAGCGCGGCGAAACCGAGCGGCAGTGGCTGCCATGCCACGGTCTCACCCCGGGCCACCTTGCCGGCGATCGCGCCGATCCCTACTACCT
>JBJTJV010000321.1:0-14332 GCA_046352645.1 Chloroflexota bacterium
TCCCTTCCCGGGGGCGTCCGCGGCGTCGGCTGCCGCATGCTGCAGCATCGGTCCGGCCGGGTGCCGGGGGGGGCCGGCGGGCTAGGGGTTGTCCGTGATGAACGGGACCTCGAGCTCGCCGGAGATGATCGCGGCGCGTGCCGCCTCGACGGCCCCGGCCACCCCGTCGACCTTGGCCACGACCGCGGGGTCGCCCGCGGCGCGGAACTCGTCGGCGATGTAGAAGCCGATCGCGCCGTCGGTCAGGCCGCTCGCGTGGTGGCCGCCGGTCCAGTCGTCCGCGCAGGCCGCGGTCGTCTCGTCGAAGACCGACTCGCCGAAGCTGACGAGCGGCACGCCGACGACGAGCTCGGGCGACCGGTCGATGAGGCTCGGGGTGCCGTGGAGGATGTAGGCGCCCTTCTCCTTCGCGGCATCGATCGCGCCGACGGTCGGGCCGTCGGAGAAGATCACGTCCGCACCCTGCGCGATGATCGCGGAGACGACCTCCTTCGCCTTGACGTCATCGGAGAACGAGCCGACCTCGCCCGCGAGGACCGTGATCTCCGGGTTCACCGTCTGGGCCCCCGCCTTGAAGGCGTGGTAGTCGGCGTTGATGCCCGGCAGGTACATCCCGGCCTCGAAGCCGATCGTCCCCGTCTCCGACACCGCCGCGGCGACGATGCCCGCGAGGTAGGCGGCCTGGTAGTAGTTGTACGAGACCGTCCGGAGGTTCGGGATCGCCGGGTCGATCGGGTCCGCGTAGATATGGACGAAGTGGACGTCCGGGAACTGCGGGGCGATCGCCTTCAGCGGCTCGGTCATGCCGAAGAAGTTGCCCATGACCACGTGGTTCCCCGTGGAGGCGAGGTTCGTGAGGATCGCCTCGTACGTGGCCGGGTCGAGGGCCTCGACGAACGTCGTGTTCGCGACGCCGAGCTCGGCCTTCGTGCGCTCCATGCCGTCGAACGTGCCGTCGACGACCGACTGGTCGCCGCGCGGCTGGACCGACGCGAAGGCGACGTTCTTGCCCGCGCACGTCGTCGGATCCGGCGCGTCCTGCGCGGCGATCGGCGCGGCGACGAGGCTCGTCGCGATGAGCCCGGCGGTCAGGCCGGCGGTCAGGATCCGGCCGCTGCGCCGGCTCGGGAAGCTGGACATCCGTGTCCCTCCTCGGTCCCGCATCGCCAGCGTCGCGTGCCGGGATGCGCGGATGGTACGCCGCCGCGCCGGGACGGTGGTGTCCGGTTCCGCGGACGGGGACGGTCAGCCCGCGGGCGACGGGGCGGGTGCCGGGGGCGGCGTGAGGTTCGCGAGGGCCGCCACGCGCCAGGTGCCGTCCACCTCGCGCAGGACCGCGATCCGCGGCGCGACCGTCGTCCGCGTCACGCCCTCGATCGTGGAATCGGTCCGCGCCGTGAAGGTCACCACGCGGACACCGGCCGAGGGGTCCGCCGTCACGAGGGTGTCGCGGATCTCCCAGGTGTGGATCAGCGCGGGCTCGGCGATGAACGCGGCCCGGTCGAGCTGCCGCCCGTTCGTGCGGAGCACCTGGAACTCGGGCGCGAGGACCGCGTCGAGCGCAGCGGCCTTCCCCGGCCCGTCGGCGAGCATCAGGGCGTCGTAGTACGCCGCGAGCGCAGCCAGCTCGGGCACGAGCGGCGGGGCCGGGGACGCGGCGGGCGCGACCGGGGCGCTGCCACCGACGGCCTCCGTGCCCGGGCTGGGGACGCCGCCGGCAGGGAACGCCGTGAGGTTCGCGAGCGCGACCATCGGCCACGTGCCACCCGCCTGGCGGAAGTACGCGAGCCGCGGCGCGGTCGTCGTCTGGGTGACGCCGTCGATCGTGGAATCCGTCATCACGACGTAGCTCACCACCGCGTAGGTGCCGCTCGGGTCCGCGGTCGTCACGGAGCTCACGAGCGCCCAGTCCATGACCGCCGGGGGCTCCGCCGCGTAGGCGGCCGCATCGAGCCGCACACCGGTCGTGCGCAGCACCTGGAACTCCGGCGCGAGGTACGCGCCGAGCGCGGCCGACTTCCCGGCACCCGCGGGGAGCGCGAGGATCTCGTAGAACGGCGAGACGAGGGTCGCGCCGTCCGGGACGGGCACGGGATCCGCGGCGAGCGCGCCGGCGGGCAGGAGGAGGGCGAGCGCGGATGCGAGCGCGGTGCGCCGAATGGTCCGTGCGTTCATGGCAACTCCTCGGTCTGCGGGTCGCGGCGGGTGCGGCCGGCGCGCGGGTGCGTGCCGCCCCGGGAATCCTAGCCACGCCCGGGGTGGCGCGCATCCCGCGCCGCTCCGCGCGCCGGCGGCGCGGCTGCGTCCGTCCGATCGGCACTGGCGCCCGTGGTCGCCCCGGGCGGAGGATGGCACCACGCACCCGCAGCCCTGGAGGCGCCCGATGGACCGCCGGCCCCTTCGCCCCGACCCCACCGCTGACGCGACCGCGCCCGACCTCGATGCACTCATGCCACCCGCCGACGAGGGTGCCGAGGAGATGCTCCTCTCCGAGCTCGCCTGGCTCGCCGCCCCGCTCGGCGCGCTCGGCCTTGCCTTCGTCGCCGTCGCGGGGCTGCTCCGGCTGCTCCGCGCGCTCGCCGTCGAGGCGGTCGTCGCGACGTGGCGCGGCATCCGTGGCCGCCGGCCGCGCGGAGGGCATGCCGCCGGCTGACCACGGGCACGATCCCGCGAGCGGACGGGTGCGGCGTGCCGCACGAGGTGGCACGCGCGGCGCGGCATGATGCGCCGGTGACCGAACCCGACACGTCCCCCGCGCCCCGCCCTCTCACCGGACCCGAGCGTGCGGCGGCCCTCGATCCCGGAGGCTGGCCCGCGATCCTCGCGGCGCACCCGCTCCCCACCCGCCACAGCTACTCGTCGCTGGCGGCCTTCGCGGCCTGTCCGTACCGCTACGCGCTCCGCTACGTCCTGCGGATCCCCGGGCCGCCCGTCCCCGCCTTCGCGTTCGGCAGCGCCGTCCACGGCGCGCTGGAGACGTTCACGCGCAAGCGCCGGGCGCGCGGGGGCGCGCTGCCGTCGCGCGCCGAGCTCGGCGCCTGGTTCGGCGCGGCCTGGGAGCAGCGCGCCGGGGAGGTGCCGGATGCGGAGATGCGCGCCGGCTTCGCGGCGCGCGCCCCCGCGATCCTCGACGGCTTCTGGGCGGCGGAGGCCGCGGCCGGGGAGGACGGGCCCGAGGTCCTCCGCGAGGAGCGCGGCTTCCGTCTCGCGCTGGACGCGGAAGATGGCGGCGACCCCGTCGTCGTCTCCGGCGTCATCGACCGGATCGACCGCCACCGCTCCGGCGCCGTGGAGGTGATCGACTACAAGACCGGCAGGGCGGAGAGCCAGGCGGACCCGGACGAGAACCTCCAGCTCACGATCTACGCGCTCGCGTGCCGGGACGCGCTCGCGCTCGGCCGACCCGAGCGGCTGACGCTCTGGTTCGTGGAGGCGGGTACCCGCCTGCACGCCACGCGCTCGGATGCCGAGCTCGACCGGGCGCGTGCGGAGATCGCGGCGCGCGTGGCGCGGATCCGCGCGGGCGACTTCCGGGCCACGCCATCCGCGGGCGCCTGCCGCTGGTGCGACTACCGGACCGTCTGTCCGGTCGCCATCCCCGGCTGAGCCACTGCGCTACCCTCCTCCCCGCCGACCCGGCGCTCCCCGACCGGGCTCCGGCAGGGAGCGGGAGCCGCGCATGATCCGCCACATCGTCCTCTTCCGCTGGAAGGAGGGGACCACCCCCGAGCAGATCGCCGCGGCGCTGACCGGCCTGCGCGCACTCCCGGCGCAGATCCCCCAGATCCGCGCCTACGTCGTGGGCGCGGACATCGGCGGGATGGACGGGCACTGGGACGTCGCGGTCACGGGCGACTTCGATGACCTCGCGGCCTTTCGCGCCTACTTCGACCATCCCGCGCACCAGGCGGTGGTCCACGAGCGGATCCTGCCGATCCGCGAGGCGCGCGCCGTCCTGCAGGTGGACCTCGACCAGCGCGGATAGCCCGGCGCCGCGCGGTCGGGGCGCGGGATCAGCGCCCGGCGGTGCGGGTGAGCCGCTCGAGGCGCCGTTCCACGCGCTCGAGCGTCCGGTCGCCCGCCGTGCGGCCGGCGAGGTTCTCCAGGAGCCAGGGGTCCCGGGCGAGGTCGTACATCTCGCGCTCGCCGGTGCGGTACGTCACGTAGAGCCAGCGCCCGAGCGGTGACGCGTCCGTGGTCCGGACCCCCCGCCACGGGGGCTGACCGCGCGACGTCCAGTGCTCCACGGGGATCGCCACCCGGTCGAGCGTGGAGCCCGGCGTCTCGAGGAGCGGCAGCAGGCTCGTCCCCGAGACCGGCTTCCTGTTCCGGAACGGCCCCATCTCGCAGCCGGCGAGGTCGCACAGGGTCGGCGCGATGTCCATGTTCACCGCCGTCGTGCGGATCCGCGGTGCCCCGTCCGGGAAGCGGCTCGGCCACGCAAGGTAGAGCGGCAGGTCGATCGCGTAGGGGACCCGCTTGTCCGTCCAGCGGTGCATCCCCCAGCCCATCCCGTTGTCCGCGGTGAGGATGAAGAGCACGTCCTCGCGGCCCTCGCGTGCGAGCAGGTCGATCAGGTCGGCGAGCAGCTCATCCACGGAGAGGAGGCTCTCGCACGTCAGCGTCAGGGGCCAGCCCCCGCCGAAGGGGACCGGCCACATGGCACGGATGTAGGCGGGCTTGTCCGAGACGTCCGCCTCGTTGAACGACGGCGGGCCCCAGGCACGGATCCCGGCGCAGCGGCGATCGCCGCGATGGCGCGGCGCGGGGACGGGCTGGTAGTAGCCGGGCGAGACCCCCGTCGCGTCGAGCCCGGCGTGCGCGGCGAACGGTGCGATCGTCAGAAGGACCGGCTTCTCGGCCGGTGCCGAGCGCAGCCAGCGGAGCGCCTGGCGGCCGAGCAGGTCGGTCGTGTAGTCGTCGCGCTCCCGGCCGGCCCAGCGGGACCTGCCGTCGCGCCAGTAGCGCGTGCCGAAGTAGCTACCCGAGAAGAGGAGGCTGTGCGCCCAGCCGGATGGAGTCTTGTCCCGGATCGCCTCCGTCTCGTTGAAGTACTTCCCCGAGTAGATCGTGTGGTAGCCCGTCCGCTTCAGCTCCGTCGCGAAGGTCGTCCGCGCGTCGAAGTTGCGGGCGAAGTTCCGGACGACCCCGTGGTGGCGGGTCCGCTGCCCCGTGAGGAGCGCGGCGCGACCCGGGCAGCAGAGCGGATCGTTGCCGATGTAGTCGCTGAAGCGGATCCCGTCACGGAGGAAGAGCCGGCGGATCGTCGGCAGCCGCTCCCAGACGCGCTCGTCGATGCGGGCGACGTCATCGAGGAGGACGAGGACGATGTCCGGCCGGCTGCCGCTCAGCTCGCCCGGGCCCGGCGGCGGCGTCGGCTCGGGGGAGGGGACCGGCGTGGGCGACGGCCCGGCGGGCAGGAGGGACGGGAGGCCGCCGGGCGGCGGCGGGACGGCGCGGACCGGCCCGCCGGCGCCCGCGAGCGCCACGAGCACGACCGCGATGGCCGCCGCCGCGAGGGCGCCCGCACCCGCGTGCCGCGCGCGTCGGGCGCTGCGGGCGGAAGGTGGGTGGATCGCGCGCATGCGGTGGGATCGTGCTCCGGGGGCGGGTGTGGGCCGCGGCGGGACCGTCCGCGGCCGGCGGACCCGGAGGGTACCACCGCCCGTCCGATCGGCGGCCTGCCGCGGAGGTGCGCGGCGGCGCCACCATCGCCCACGGCGACCGCTACGCGCGGCCGATCGCAGGCGACGGAGTGAGAGGGATGGCGCAGGACGGCGCGCTCGGGGTCGGCATCGTCGGCTCGGGGTTCATGGGCAGCACGTGGGCGGAGGTCGCCGCGCATCACGCCGCCGGGACGCGCGTCGTCGCGGTGACCGGCGGGCTGCGCGCGGCCGGGCTCGCGGCGCGTGTCGGCATCCCCGAGGATCCCGATCTCGCGACGCTCTGCGCGCGGCCGGAGGTGCGCATCGTCGTCCTCGCCTCGCCTCCCGATGTCCACCACGCGCAGGCCCTCGAAGCGCTCGCCGCGGGCAAGGACCTGCTCATCGAGAAACCGATGGCCCAGTCCGTCGCGGAGTGCCGTGCGATCGCCGAGGCGGCCGAGCGGGCGGGGCGCCGGGTCGCGGTCGTCTCCCACCAGCGCTTCCGCACCGTGCCCCGGGCCGCGCATGCCGCGATCGCGGGGGGTGCGATCGGGCCGGTCCGGATGGTCGGCACGATCGGCGCCGAGGTCGGCTGGTGGGACATGGAGGCCCGGGGCGATACCTGGAAGCTCGACCCGCGCCGCCAGACCGCGTACGCATCCTGGGCCGCCCACACGTGCGACCTCGTCCGCTGGCTCACGGGATCCGAGGCGGTCCGCGCGTCCGCGGAGATCGCGAACTTCTCCGGGACGCCGCCCGAAGTCGGCCAGAGCGCGATGGTGCTCTACACGATGGCGAGCGGCGCGCTCGTCTCCGTCTGGATGTCGTACGAGTTCCCCGCCCCCGGGCTCGACCCGGCCTGGCCGTGGCACCTCGTCGGCGCGACCGGCATCGTGCGGTTCGACCCGTACCACGCGGCCTTCCTCGACGATGCGTCCGGCCGGCGGGAGATCGCCGCGCAGCCCGCCTTCGACCCGCTCGACGCGGCCGACCCGGTCCGCCTCCGCGCCTATGCGGCACAGCTGGAGGACCTCGTCGGCGCCATCCGCGACGGACGCGACCCCGAGGTGAGCGCCCGTGACGGCCTGCGCACGATCGCGATGATCGAGGCCGCGGAGCGCTCGGCCGCCACGCACCGGACGATCGCGATCGCCCCGGACGGGACGCCCGAGCCCGCCTGACCGACACGCCCCGGGGCGGGCGCGCTATCCCCGGATCAGCTCCGCGATCCGGTCGTCGCCGAGGAAGCGGCGCTGCGCGATGCCGAAGACGACCACGGCCGGGAGCGCGAGGAGGACCGCGCCCGCGAGGAGGATCGGCCAGTCGGTCCGGTCGAGGACCTGGAGCGCCCGCAGGCCGAGCGGCAGCGTCGTCCACGCGTCCGTGCGCAGGTAGAGCAGCGGCGAGATCGCGTCGCCCCAGGTGGCGACGAACGCGAGCACCGCCATCGCGAGCGTCGTCGGCGCGACGGCCGGGAGCGCCACGGAGCGCCACGCGCGGTACGGCCCTGCGCCGTCGAGCCGCGCGCTCTCGATCGTGGCCCGGGGGATGCGCCGGAAGCCCCACGTCGCGAGGAGCACGAGCAGCGGGCTCACCCCCGCGACCGCGGGCAGGATCAGCGCGAGCGGCGTGTCCACGATCCCCCCGACGCGGAAGAGCAGGAACCGGGTGAGCCAGAGCGCGGGCGCCGGCACGAGCAGCAGGACCACGGCAAGCGCGATGAACGTGCGCTGCGCCTGCCCCCCGAGCTGCGCGATGGCGAAGCCGGCGAGCGAGGCGATGACGGTGGCCGCGGGCACCGCGACCCCCGCGACCAGGCACGAGGCGAGGAGCTGCCGGGCCGTCGGCACCTCGGTCAGGAGGCGTGCCCAGGCATCGAGCGAGAGCGGGTCCGGGATCCACGCGAACGCGGTCGGCGGCAGGGAGCCCGGCGCGCGGAAGGACGCGAGGACGACCCACAGGAAGGGTGCGAGGAAGAGCGCGGCGATGGCGAAGCGGACCGCCGCCCCCGCGAGCCCGCGCAGCCGTCCCGCGTCAGCCCGCATCGTCCGCCGCCCCCGCGTACCCGCGGCCGCGCGCGAGGAGCCAGGCGCCCGCGGCGAGCGCGAGCGCGAGGGCCGTCATCACCACGATGAGCGCCGAGCCCGGCCCGTAGCGGAACCGGTCGAACGCCTCCTCGCGGATCATCTGCGGCAGGAAGAAGGTGGCGTAGTACGGGTCCCCGCCGGTCATCACGAGGGCGGGGACGAAGGTCCACTGGAGCCCCACGATGATGTCGCGCACCGTGAGCAGGAGCAGCCACGGCACGAGCAGCGGCAGGAGGATCGCCCGGAAGGTGAGGAGCCGCCCCGCGCCATCGAGCGCGGCGGCCTCGCGCAGGCTGCCCGGGATCCCCTTGAGCGCCGCGAGCAGGACGACGAGGCCCTCGCCGAGGCCGACCGCGGCCATGACGACGAACGGGACCTTCGCGGTCGATGCCTCCGCGAGCCAGCCCGGGGTGGGCAGGCCGAGCGCGCCGAGCGCGAGGTTCACCGGACCGAAGAGCGGGTTGAAGACCCACAGCCAGACGAGCGCCGCCGCGACGTCCGGCACGATCGCGGGGAGCCAGGCCGCGACGCGCGCGCTCCCCGTCCCGCGGCGCGGCCGCTCGAGGAGGAGCGCGAGCGCGAGCGCGCCCGCGATCCGGAGCGGCACGGCCGCCGCGATGAAGACGAGGGTGTTGCCGACCGCGACCCCGGTGAGCGGGTCCGACGCGATCATCCGGTAGCTGCGGAAGCCGGTGAAGACCGGCGGCGTCAGCCCGTCCCAGCTCGCGAGCGAGAGGAGGAGCGTCAGGAGGGCCGGGAGGCCCACGAGCAGGAGCGCCACGAGAAGCCACGACGCGAGGAGCAGGCCGAGGCCGCGCGTCCATGCGTCACGGAGCGGCGCGGGGAGCGGTGCCCGGGGTGGGGCGGGACGCACGGCCACGGACGCTGCGTCAGCCCTCGCCGCCGACGGCGAAGAACGGCCGTGTCCGTTCGATCATCGCCTCGATCGCCGCGTCCACCCCGACCTCTCCCCGGAACGCCCGCTCGATCTCCGCGTCGGCGAGCTCCTCGATGTCCACCCAGCCCTCGAGGATCGGCAGCGCGCGCGTGACGGGGATGGCGTCCAGCCACGCCCGGCTGTTCGCGGGCTGCAGGCCGGGCGACAGGAACGCGTCCGAGGTCGCGACGTCACGGAGCGACGGGACCGTCCGTCCCGTGCGCGCCACGAGCTCCTGGCCGGCCGGGCTGTTCGCGTGCTCCACGAACGCCCACGCCGCGTCCGGGTCCCGCGCGACCGTCGGGATGCAGTAGGCGTCCGCGTGCAGCACGGTCGCCGGGCCGATCCGCTGCGGGAGCGGCGCCACGTCCCAGTCGAAGGCCGCGGCCCCGCGGTACGTGGGGACACCCCGGCGGCTGTTCAGGAACATGCCCACCATCCCCGCGAGGAACCGGTCCTCGGACGGCAGCGCGACCTCCGCGACCGGGTCGGGCACGACGCCGTGGACCGTCTGGAGCTCCGTGAACCAGGTGAACGCCTCGCGGGCACGCGTGCCGTCGAGCCCCAGGCGCTTCGGCTCGCGCGGGTCGTCCACGATCTCCGCGCCGTTCTGCCACACGAAGGGCGCGAGGCGGATCATCGACGGGGCGATGCCCAGGCCGTGCCGGTCCGTCCGCCCGTCGCCGTCGAGGTCGGCCGTGAGCGCGCGGGCGGTCGCGAGGAAGTCGTCCCACGTCCAGTCGGGCGCGGGGTCGGGGAGGCCCGCCGCACGGAGGAGGTCACGGTTGTAGAAGACGACAAGGGACGAGAGGTTCTGGGGGATGCACTGGAGCGCGCCGCGCCAGCGGAAGGCCGCGAGCGATTCCGGGTAGAAGGCGGCCTCGTCGAGGACCGGGCTCGTGCGCATCCGCTCACCGAGAGGGGTGAGGAGGCCTCGCGCCGCGAAGCCCGCGAAGCGCCGGTAGTTGATGAAGACGACGTCCGCGACCGTCCCGGCCGCGAAGTCCGCGCCGAGCCGCTGGCGGTAGTCCGTCTGGTCCGCCACCTCGCGGACCTCCACGCGCACCTCCGCCTGGGCCGCGTGGAAGTCGTCCACGAGCGCCCGGTAGGCGGCGAGCTCCGCCGGATCGCCGAAGACCATGAACGAGACGGTCCGCGGCGACTGGGCCGGGACGGGCGCGCTCGCCGCGAGCGCGAGGAGGACGAGCGCGGCCAGCGCGAGGAGCGCGCGCCGCGCGGGTCCGGGGCGGCGCGCGGTGTCGGGTCGGTGCATCGGCGGCTCCTTAGGCTGCGGGGTTCTCCGGTCGCGATGATGCCGGAGGGGCCGCCGCCGCGTGCCTGCGCGCCGGTGCCCGGTCAGTGGTGGACAGGTGCCGCCTCGAGGACCCGGAGCGTCCCGGGCATCGGGCGGACCTCTAATTCGTGGCCGTCATCCCAGCGGATCCGGTAGGCCGGTCCCCACGGGTGGCGCAGGACGGCGAGGATGCGACCCCGTCGTTCCGGCGCGCCTGCGCGTTCCGAGCCGACCACGATCCGGTCGCCCTTCCGGGGGTCCATCGTCCGTCCCTCCGTACACGTCCGGGGCGGGGAAGGCGGGCTGCCGGTCCCTCCCGGTACGTCCCCGATCGTCGGCCGGATGGCGCGCCCGGCGCCAGTGCCGCCTGCCCCCTCCGGCCGTCGCCGGTCGGACCCCTGTCGGGAGGGCCGGGCGCGGTCGGCGCGCTACCCTAGCGACGGACGCGACACCTGCACCGGGGAGGCCGATGGACGGAGACGACGCGACGCGGTCGGACGCGGGACGCCCGCGCCCTGCGCCGCCCGGCCCGGCTCTCCCGATCGTGGGCGCGCTCTACCTGGGCCTCGGAGCGATCCTCGGCGTCCTGTGGGCCGCGGGCCTGCTCCCCGGGGCGCTCTTCCCCACCGGCTGGCTGCTCCCCGCCGTGCTCGTCGCGAGCGGGGCGCTCATGGTCGCGCGCCGGCGGTTCGATCTCGTGGCGCTCCTCTGGGGCGTGCTCGCCCTCGTGGTCTTCCAGCTCGACCTGGCGCTCTACCTCGATGCCGCGGTCGTCGGCGTGGACGATCCCGCAGCGTTCGACGCGGCGCTCATCGCGGGCGCGCTCGGGCTCGTGCCGGTGATCCTCCGGGGCGGCTTCCGGCGCTGAACCCGGGTCGTCCGCCTCGTGCGACCGGGTGATCGCTCTTGACGTTCCGTGCACGTTCGTGCTCGAATAGCGTGCATGAACGCGCAGTGGACGCACCACCGGTGACCGACGCCCTGCCCGACCTCGCCCCGGCGCGCCGGGAGCGCATCGCCGCGATCGTGCAGGCGCGGCGCACCGTCCGCGTGGACGACCTGCGCGGCGAGCTCGGCGTCTCGCTCGCGACGATCCGGCGCGTCCTCGACGCGCTCGAGGCGGACGGCGCTCTCCGTCGGGTGCACGGCGGCGCGGTCGCAGCGGACGGGCGGCCGGTGGAGCTGCGCTTCGACGACAAGGCCGGCGCGCGGGCGGCGGAGAAGGCGCGCATCCCCGCTGCCGCCGCCGCGCTCGTGGGTCCCGGCGAGACGCTCTACCTCGACAGCGGCAGCACCGGCCTCGCCCTCGCGCGCCTGCTCGCGGACCGCGACGACCTGACCATCGTGACGAACAGCCTGCCGGCCCTCGTAGAGCTCGCGGGCCGTGGGCCGCGCTGCATCGTCCCCGGCGGCGAGCTCCGGCCGCTGAGCCGCGCGATCGTCGGCCCGCTCGGCCGTACGGTGCTCGAGCGGCTGTTCGTCGATCGCGCCTTCCTCGGCACGTTCGGCCTGTCGCTCGAGGCCGGGCTGACGACGAGCGACCCCGCGGAGGCGTACACCAAGGAGCTCGTCCTCGACCGCGCCCGCACCGTCGTCCTCCTCGCCGATGACGCCAAGCTCGGGACGCGCTCGTTCGCGCACGCGGGCCGCCTCGACCAGGTGGACGTGCTCGTGACCGACGCCCCGCTCGACCCGCCCGCCGCGGCCGCCTTCGCCGAGGCGGGCGTGCGCGTCCTCGTCGCCTGACCCGCCCAGCCCCCGAACCGCCCGGAGACGCATCGAGATGACCCAGCCCGGCCTCTACCGCTCCGACCGCCGACCGGACACGACGCCCTTCACCATCGTGCCGGCGCCGATCGTCGGCTTCCGCTGGCAGGGCGATCTCCCGGGAGAGATCGCGGCGGGCACCCTCGATGCGCCGGCCGCGATCGACCTCCTCGACGACATGCTCGCGATCCGCGAGATGGAGGAGATGATCGTCCGTCTCCGCTCCGGCGGCTACGCGCCCCTCTCGGGCTACGACTATCGCGGCCCCACGCACGTCTCGATCGGGCAGGAGGGCACGGCGGTCGGCGCGAGCTCGATCCTCCGGCCGGCGGACCGGATCACGAGCTCCCACCGCGGCCACGGCGACGCGATCGCGAAGGGTTTCTCCGCCCTCCGCCGGATGGGGACGGACGCGCTCCGGGCGCGCGTCGGCGGCGCAGCGGACGCGGACCGGTCCGTGCTCCTCGCGGCGGCCCTCGAGGACCACCTCTTCCGGACGATCGCCGAGCTCTTCGGCAAGGAGGAGGGCTACTGCCGGGGCCGCGGCGGCGGGATGCACATCGCGGACTTCTCCACCGGGCAGCTGGGCGCGAACGCGATCGTCGGCGGGAGCGTGCCGATCGCGACCGGGGCCGCGATGGCGCTCCGCCATCTCCGCGACGACGCGCTCGTCTGCTGCTTCGCGGGGGACGGCGCCTACGCGAACGGGGTCGTCCTCGAGAGCCTGAACTGGGCGAGCCAGCACCAGTGGACGAACCACCTCGCGGGCGACCGGCCGTTCGGCCTGCCCATCATCTTCCTCATCCAGAACAACCACTCCGGGATGACGCACCGGACGGACGACGAGGTGATGGGCGTCCCCTGGCTCGCCCAGCGCGGCGCCGGGTTCCACGAGCGCGGGATGCACGCGGAGGTCGTGGACGGGATGGACGTCCTCGCCGTGCGCGATGCGGTGCGGCGCGGCGCCGAGCGCTGCCGCTCCGGCGACGGCCCGGTGCTCATCGAGGCGAGCACCTACCGCTACTACGGCCACTCGCTCTCCGACCCCCGGAACGAGTACCGCACGCGCGAGGAGGAGGACGCCTGGCGCGCGACCGATCCGATCGCCCGGCTCGGCGACCGGCTCGTGGCCGCGGGCATCCTCGACGCGGACCGCCGCGCGGCGCTCGCCGCGGCCGCCGCGGAGCGGAATGCCCGTGCCGCGCAGCGGGCCGCTGCCGCCACGGACCCCGATCCCGCCGACGTCCTGCGCTACCTCTACGCCGGCACGACGCAGACGTCCGTGCCGGCCCGCTTCGCCGCCCCGCCCGTCGCCGCCCCGATCCCGCCCGCGACGGCGACCGACGCGGGGATCCTCTACCGCGACGCCCTCCGGGACGCCCTCGCCGAGGAGATGGCGCGCGACGCGCGGGTGATCTTCTACGGCGAGGACGTGGCCGAGTACGGCGGCGCGTTCAAGCTGACCAAGGGCCTCCTTGAGGCGTTCGGCCGGGAGCGTGTCTTCAACACGCCGATCTCCGAGGCGGCGATCTGCGGGACGGCCGTGGGGGCGGCGATGGCCGGCCTGCGGCCGGTGGTGGAGCTGATGTACATGGACTTCGCGCTCATGGCCTCGGACCAGATCGCGAACCAGGCCGCGAAGTGGCACTACATGAGCGGTGCCCAGACGACCGTCCCGCTCGTGATCCGCGCATCCGTCGGCGCCGGCAAGGGCTACGGCGGCCAGCACAGCCAGTCGCTCGAGAGCCTCTTCACCCACACCCCCGGGCTCGTCGTCTGCTACCCGGCGACCGCGGCGGATGCGAAGGGGCTCCTGAAGGCGGCGATCCGGAGCGACGACCCGGTCCTGTTCGTGGAGAGCCAGGCGCTCTACGCGACGCGGGGGATCGTGCCGGACGACCCGGACCTCCTCGTCCCGATCGGCGTGGCCCGGGTGGCCCGGACGGGGTCCGACGTGACGATCGTCGCGTGGGGCCCTGCCGTCCCGGACGCGCTCGACGCCGCCGAGACGCTTGCAGCGGACGGGATCGCGGCCGAGGTGATCGACCTGCGCACCCTCGTGCCCCTGGACATGGAGACCGTGCTCGCGTCCGTGCGCAGGACCGGCCGCTGCGTCGTCGCGAGCCAGGCGGTCCTCATCGGCAGCTACGTGAACGAGATCGTCGCGCGCATCATGGAGGGCGCCTTCGACGACCTCGATGCGCCGGTGGCACGGGTCGGCGCGCGCAACGGCATCTCGCCGCAGGCGACGGGCCTGGAGAAGGCGTTCCTGCCGAGCCCGGCGGAGATCGTCGCCGCGGCGCGGAGCCTCCTCTGATGGCCACGCCGATCCGCATGCCGCGCCCGGGGCAGATGACCGAGGAGTGCACCGTCGGTGCCTGGCACGCGGCGCTCGGCGCCGTGGTCCGCCGCGGGGACGTGCTCTTCGAGATCGAGACGGACAAGTCGACGATGGAGGTCGAGTCCTTCGACGACGGGACGCTCCTGCGCATCGATGCGCCCGCGGGCGCGACGGTCCCCGTGAACACGATCGTGGCGTGGATCGGGACCCCGGGCGAGGCGCTGCCGCCCCCGGCCGGATCGCCGGCGCTGCCCGCCCCGG
>JBJTJV010000322.1:0-2256 GCA_046352645.1 Chloroflexota bacterium
CTCCCCCCTCTGCCCCCGGTCGACCCTGCGCGCGCGGCCGGCGGTGCGGACATCACGCCGGAAGCCGTCGCGGGCTTCCTGACCGACGGCGACACCGAGGTCGCCCGCTGGGCGCTGCTCCGCGCGCTCGAGCGTCGCTCGCGTGCCGAGGTCTACGACACCTTCGTGCGCGAGGCCATGCGCCTCGTCGGCGAGCGCTGGATCACCGGCCGCTGGACGATCAGCGAGGAGCACCTCGCGTCCCGCACCCTCGGCAAGGTCCTCGCCGCGGTCGCACCCCAGCCCGCGCCCGCGGGCAGGATCGGGCCGCTCTCGGTCCTCGCGGGCGTCGCCGGCGAGGAGCACTCGATCGGGCTGCTCGCGCTGACGCATGTCCTCGCGGAGGCAGGCTTCGAGGTCGCGGACCTCGGCGCGGACGTGCCGGCGGAAGACCTTGTGCGCTACGTCGCGAAGACCCAGGCACGCCTCGTCGTGGTGACGGCGTCCACGGCCGCGCACGAGGAGACGCTCCGGGCGACCGTGGCCGCGGTGCGCGCGCTTCCCGCGCCGCCGGAGATCGTCGTCGGCGGGCGGATCGCCACGGTCGCGGACCTCACGGACGTCGGGGCGGACTGGATCGGCAGCTCGCTGGTGGAGCTCGACCGCTGGGCGCGCGCCGCCGCCGTCCGGCTCGCATCCGGGTCGGACGCGGACTGACCCGCGCTCAGCGCCCCCAGGCGCGGATGCTGCGCGGCACGATCACGATCACCACCGGCTCGCCGCTCGCGGCCATCCTGCGCGCCGTCTCGTGCGGTGGCCGCTCCGGCAGGTAGCGGCGCACCTGCTCCTCGCCGAACCACGCGATCTCCGCCCGCGCCTCCGCGCCGGTCACGAGCCGCGCCGCGCCGGTCACGAGGATGCCGCGCTTGCGCCGGACGTCGGAATCGATGACGAGGCTCGCCCGTCCGGTGCGCCGGACGTTCGCGACCTTGGTGTCCCCCACCTGGGCCGAGACGCGGAAGACGGACCCGTCCCAGTGGAACCAGACGGGGACGACGTGCGCATCCCCCGCCGCGTCCACCGAGCCGATGCGGGCAAGGTTCGGCTCATCGAGGAACGCCGCGAGTGCATGGGCATCCGCGGCCCAGCCGAGGACGTCGACGGCCGGGGCGGCGGCCGCAGGGTCGGCGCCCGGCCGGGTATCCGGCTCGCGCTCGGGGTCCGGCATCGTCACACGACCTCCGGGCCGTCCGGGCCCGTGTCCCCGGGACCGGTCCCGGCAGGGCGCGCGCGGCGCACGACGCCACGCCGATCGAGCTCCGCGGCGATCATCCGGGCGCGCACGACGAGATCCCGGTCGCGGGTGATCGTGCGCGCGATCCAGTCGATGTACGTGGGCTCGCGGGCGGCCACCGCGCCGAGCGTCCAGCCGTGGAAGCGGCCGAACTCGAGGACCGTGGCCTCGCTCTCCTCGAGCGTGGGGAGCGGCGGCGCGGGCTGCGTACGCCGGGTGCGCACGGGCCCCGTCGGCGTGCTCGCGCGGAGGTCGCGCCCCGGGCCCGGCTCCCGGCGACGCGGCCCCTGGCCGCCGAGCGGGCTCCGCCCTGCGGCCGTGCGCGCATCCCGCGGGCGCCACGTGGCGCTCGTGTCGAAGCGGCCGGTGATGGGACGTGTCGGCGGTGGGGGCGGCGGACCGTCGGGGATGGGGTGGCCGTCCGCGGCCGCGGTCCCGGCGGCGCGCGACGCGGCGCTCCGGGCGCGCGCCCCGTGCGGTGACGCGTCGTGGCGCGCGCGGCGCACGGGGTCACGGAGCACGTCGTACGCGGCGTTGATGCGCGCCATCCGGGCGGTGAGGCGGGCCTGCTCGGCCGGGTCCCCGGCCGCGTTGTCCGGGTGGTGCGTGCGGGCGAGCTCGCGCCAGCGGCGCTTCAGCTGGGCATCGGTGACGTCGCCCGCGACCCCGAGGACCTCGTAGGGGTCACCGCGGAAGGAGGGTTCGGGCATCGCCCCGGGAGGCTACCACGGGGCCGCGCCCACCGGTCCGCGCGCCCCCGACCGTCGGCACGCCCGCGCGCGCGACTCTCGGTACACTCTGCGAGCCACACGATGGGAGGAGCCTCATGAGCGACCCGCGCGACACCGGCGAGCCCGAGCTGCCCTGGGGGCGGGCGGGCGGCGAGCCGGCGCCCCTGCCGCCCGATCCCTGGGCGTCCCCCGCCGCCGAGCCCGATCCGTGGGCCGCGGTCCCCGAGCCGGTCGAGCCGGTCCTTGCGGAGC
>JBJTJV010000323.1:0-17173 GCA_046352645.1 Chloroflexota bacterium
TCTCGAACGTGTCCGTCCCATCGAGGATGACGTCGTAGCCCGCGATGAGCCGCTCGACGTTCGCCTCGCCGAGCATCTCCTCGTGCGGCACGATCGTGACGTCCGGGTTCAGCGCCTTCACGGTCTCGGCCGCGGATTCCACCTTCTTCCGGCCGACCCGGTCGGTCGTGTGGATCACCTGGCGCTGGAGGTTGGAGACGTCCACGACATCGAAGTCCACGACGCCGATCGTGCCCACGCCCGCGGCGGCGAGGTAGAGGAGCGCCGGCGAGCCGAGCCCGCCCGCACCGATGAAGAGCGCCTTGGCCGAGAGGAGCCGAGCCTGGCCTTCCGCGCCGACCTCGGGGATGAGGAGATGGCGGCTGTAGCGCGCCTTCTGCTCACGCGACAGGACGACCGGCTTCGTCCACTGCCGCCCCTCGGTCTTCCACGCCTGGAAGCCACCCTTCATGGAGGCGAGGTCCGTGTAGCCCATCTGGGCGAGCACCTGGGCGGAGAAGAGCGAGCGGACCCCGCCCGCGCAGTAGAGGACGAGCGGCGTGTCGCGATCGGGCGCGGCACCCTCGATCTGCTGCTCCAGGTACGAGCGGCCGATGTGCGTGGCGGTGGGGATGTGCCCCTCCTCCCACTCGCTCGCCTCGCGCACGTCGATGAGGCGGGCGCCGCCGGCGACGAGGGCGTCCGCCTCGGCGGGGGACACCTCGCGGATCTGGCTGCGCGCCTCGCGCAGGAGGTCGGAGAAGGACTTCGGCCTCCGATCGGGCTCCGGTCGCTGGGTCGGGTAGGGGGCGGGCGATCCGCCGGGCTGCACGCCGGGCGGACGGGGAGCCTCGGCCGGCCGGGTCAGGCCGGCCGGCGACAGGAGCAGCGGCCCAGCCCGCGCCCCCGGGTCATCCCGCGGTCCCGCCGTGGAGCTCGCCCACGGCCTTCTTCAGGGTGTCGATGGAGAGGAGCGCGCACTTGAGGCGCGCCGGCGAGATCTCGATGCCGAGCAGGTCCAGGACGACCTGGTTCGTGAGCCCTTCCACCTCCGCGACGCTCCGGCCGCGGATCTCGTCCGTGAGCATGGAGGCGGACGCCTGGCTGATCGCGCAGCCGCGCCCCGTGAACGCCACGTCCGCGATCCGGCCGTCCTCGCCGACCGCGAGCATGAGGGTGATGCGGTCGCCACAGAGCGGGTTGGCACCCTCCACGGAGGCGTCCGGCGTCTCCAGCGTGCCGAAGTTGTGCGGCCGCCGGTAGTGCTCGAGGATCTCGTCGCGATAGAGGTCGTCCATGGGCCGGTCAGGGTACCCGATGCTGGAGCGCGGGCGCCACGATCAACCGGCCCGCGCGAAGATCTTCTGGACGGAGCGGAGGCCCGCCACGAGGCGGTCGAGGTCGTCCTGCGTGCTGTAGACGTTGAAGCTCGCCCGTGCGGTGGCGCTCTCCCCGAGCCGCTCGTGGAGCGGCTGCGTGCAGTGGTGGCCGGCCCGGATCGCGATCGCCTCACGGTCGAGGAGCGTGGCGACGTCGTGGGGGTGGGCGTCCGCGAGGTTGAAGGTGACGATGCCGGCGCGCGCATCCGCGGAGCGCGGTCCGTGCATGCGGATCCCCGGCACCTCGCGCGGCAGGATCTCGAGGGCGTAGCGCGTCAGGCCGCGCTCGTGCTCGCGAACGTTCTCCATCCCGATCGCGGCGAGGTAGTCCACCGCGGCGCCCAGGCCGATCGCGGCCGCGACGTCCGGCGTCCCCGCCTCGAACTTCCAGGGCACGTCGTTCCACGTCGCGGTGCGCAGATGGACCTCGCGGATCATCTCGCCGCCGCCCATGAACGGGGGCATCGACTCGAGCAGCTCGCGCCGCGCCCAGAGCGCCCCGGAGCCCGTGGGGCCCAGGACCTTGTGGCCGGAGAAGACGACGAAGTCCGCGTCCCACGCCCGGACGTCCACGTGCCCGTGCGGCACCGCCTGCGCAGCGTCCACGAGGACGCGCGCGCCCGCGGCATGCGCGGCGTCGGCCATGGCGCGGACCGGGTTGATCGTGCCGAGCGCGTTGGAGATCGCGGTGAAGGCGACGAGCCGGGGTCCCGTGGCGAGGAGCGCCGCGTACGCGTCCTGGTCGAGGCGGCCCTCGTCGTCGATGGGGATGAACTCGAGCACGGCGCCGGTGCGCGCCGCGAGGAGCTGCCAGGGGATGAGGTTCGCGTGGTGCTCGAGCTCCGTGAGGACGATGCGGTCGCCCTCCCGGACGTTCACCTGCCCCCACGTCGCGGCAACGAGGTTGATCGCCTCCGTGGCGTTGCGCACGAAGACGATCTCCGCGGTCTCGCGGGCGTTCAGGAAGCGGGCGACCTTCTCGCGCGCGCCCTCGTAGGCGGCGGTCGCCTCCTCGCCCGTGGTGTAGATGCCGCGGTGCACGTTCGCCGTGTAGCGCGCGTTGTAGCCCTCGATGGCGTCGAGGACGGCGCGCGGCTTGAGCGCCGTCGCGGCGCTGTCGAGGTAGGCGAGCGTGCGCCCGCCGAAGTCCCGCGAGAAGAGCGGGAAGTCGCGGCGGATGGCGACCGGGTCGAGCGGGCGCGCGGCGATCGTCACGGGCGGGGACCTCGTTCAGTCATCGGATGCAGCCGCCTCGTCCGCGTCCGCCTCGAGCCCGGCGGCCCGGAGGACCGGCGCGTAGCCCTCCTGCTCGAGCTGGAGGGCGAGATCGCGGCCGCCGGAGCGGATGATCCGGCCCTGGGCGAGCACGTGGACGACGTCGGGCTGGATGTAGTTCAGCAGCCGCTGGTAGTGGGTGATCACGACCACGCCGAGGTCGGGATTCAGCTGGGCGTTCACGCCTTCCGCGACGATCCGCAGCGCGTCGATGTCGAGGCCCGAATCGGTCTCGTCGAGGATCGCGAACTCCGGCTCCAGGACGGCCATCTGGAGCATCTCCAGGCGCTTCTTCTCGCCGCCGGAGAAGCCCTCGTTCACGTAGCGCGCGGCGAAGGAATCATCGAGCTTGAGGAGCGCCATCTTCTCGCGCATGAGCTTGCGGAACTCGCCCATGCGGATGCCGCCGCGCGTCGGATCGGACGGGTCGATCTCCGCGTCGCCGGCATCCACGCCACGCCGGCGGGCGTTCAGCGCGGTGCGCAGGAAGCTCGCAACGGAGAGGCCGGGGATCGCGGTGGGGTACTGGAAGGCGAGGAAGATGCCGAGGCGTGCGCGCTTGTCCGCGGAGAGCTCGAGGATGTTCTGACCGCGCCAGATCGCCTCGCCCTGGGTGACCTCGTAGCCGGGGTGGCCCATGAGCGTGTACGCGAGCGTCGTCTTGCCCGAGCCGTTCCGGCCCATGATCGCGTGGACCTCGCCCTTGCGGACGGTCAGGTCGATGCCCCGGAGGATCTCCTTCTCGGGATCGTCCGCGAGGCAGACGTGAAGGTCACGGATGACGAGCTCGCGGTCGTCGGTGGCGGCGGTCTGGTCGTTCATCGAGTGGGGATGGGCTCCGTGCTGTCCGGCCGCGACGCGACCGGGAGATGGGTGGCCCCGCGGGCCGGGTGGAACGGGTGGGACGGCCGCGGGCGGGCGAGGTCCGCGAGCGACATCGAGTCGAGCGCATGGACGACGGCGGAGCGGACGCGCACCCAGAGCGCGTTGACGTTGCAGTACCCGGTCCGCTCGCACGCGCCCTCGTGGAGAGGGTCATTGCTGGCGCAGACCATCGGGGCGATGGGCCCCTCCAGTGCTTCGATGACCTCGCTCATCCGGATCGCCCCCGGCTCGCGGGTGAGCTGATAGCCACCACGTGCGCCGCGCGTGCTCGTCACGAGCCCGGCCTCCCGGAGGCTCACGACGAGCTGCTCCAGGTAGGGCCGCGGGAGGTCCTCGTGGTCGGCCATCTCCGCAAGGCTCACCGGTCCGTCCCCGTGATGCCGGGCGAGCTCGACCATGAGGCGCACGCCGTACTCCCCGCGCGTGGAGAAGTGCAGCGCGCCGCTGGTGGGGAAGCTCGTACGCACGGGGTGGGCGGCTCCTCTGGGGATGCGACCGCGGCCGGCGCCCGGCAGCCTGTGCCGAATTCCGACCGTTCGTGTCGGATTTGAGTCTAGCCGTGGGACGGAGCCGCGTCAACGCGGGGCGGGGATCGCCGCCCGCTCAGCGGATCCCCGTGTCGTAGTCGATGCCGACCTCCGTCCACTCGCCCTCGCCGACGACGAGCGAGACCGGGAAGGCGACGGGGAAGAGGGCGTCGCCCTCCGGGGGCGCAGGCTGGATCGTGTAGACACCCGGGGGGAGGGCGAGCGCAAAGCCGCCGTCCCCGTCCGAGGTCACCTCGCCGACAAGCCCGCCGTCCACGTCGAGGACGAGGAGGCGCGCGACGTACGGCTCGGTGCACGCGTCCGCACGCGTCGCGCCCTCGCAGGTGGGCCCGAGGAGCACCGTGCCGCGGACGCCGGACGCGAGCGGCGTGGGGGCGGGGCTCGGGGAGGCCTCCGGCTCGAAGACGGCGCAGCCGCCGAGCACCGGGCCGGCGGCGAGGGCCGCGGCGAGCACGAGCGCGGGCGCGCGGAAGCGGCGCTGCGGCAGCGCGCCCCGGAGCGCCCGGCCTGCGCGCCGGGCGGTCAGAGCCCCGACCACTCCCGGATCGCCCGGGCGAGCGCGGAGTTGTCGTCGTCGCCGTGGCCGCGGGCGACGAGGCCGGATTCGATCTGCGCGGCGAGCCCGGAGACCGGCAGCGCCGCCCCCACCTCCCGGGCGAGCGCGAGCGCGATCCCCATGTCCTTCTGATGGAGCGCGAGGCGGAAGCCGAGCGGGTACTCGTTGTCGATCATCCGGCCGGAGCGGTTCTCCAGGACCCAGCTCCGCGCGGCCCCACCGACGAGCGCCTCCACGACCTGCTTCGCGTCCAGGCCCGCCTTCATCGCGAGCACGACGCCCTCCGCGACCGCGAGGTACGTGCCTGCGAGGATCACCTGGTTGGCGGCCTTCGTGACCTGCCCGGCGCCGATCGGACCCATGTGCGTGACCTTCTGGCCCATCGCGCCGAGCACCGGCCGGGCGCGCTCCACGTCCGCCCCCTCGCCGCCGACCATGATCGTGAGCGTCCCCTTCTGGGCGCCCTCGGAGCCACCGCTCACCGGCGCATCGACCATCGCGACGCCCTGCGCGCGGAGCCGCTCCGCCATGGCGCGCGTGCCCGCGGGCGAGATCGTGGAGCAGTCGATGACGAGCGCGCCGGGCGCGAGCGCGGCCGCCGCACCGTCCTGGCCGAAGAGCACCGCCTCAACGTCCGGCGTGTCCGAGACGCAGAGCACGAGGACCTCGGACGCGGCCGCGGCCTCGCGCGGCGTGGCGAGCTCGGTCGCACCGAGCGAGACGGGGAGGCCCGCCTTGCCGGGCGTCCGGTTCCAGACGACGAGCGGGAAGCCCGCCCGCGCGAGGTTCGCGGCCATCGCCGCGCCCATCGTGCCCATCCCGCAGAAGCCGACGCGCGGCTGGCTCATCCGTTCCGTCCCTTTCATGACGACGCCCCGCGGCCGACCTGCGGCGCGGGGCGTCCGTGGATCCGTTCTGACCGGCTCAGCGGTTGTTGCCGAAGAGCCGCAGGAGCATGAGGAAGAGGTTGATGAAGTCGAGGTAGAGCGCGAGCGCGCCCATGACGGAGGCGGAATCCCGGTTGATGCCGGGGAGGGCGCCGCGCTGGATCCGCTGCACGTCGTAGGCGGTGAGGCCGGTGAAGATGAGGACGCCGACCGCGCCGATGACGAGGTTGAAGATCTCCGAATCGCGGAAGAGGAAGAGCTGGACGAAGCTCATCACGACGAGCCCGATGAGCCCCATGAACAGGATCCCGCCGAGGCTCGCGAGATCGCGCTTCGTCACCGCCCCGTAGAGCGCGGCACCCGCGAAGATCGCCGACGCGCCGAGGAACGCGGAGACGACGCCGGACGCGTCGCCCGCCACGATCGAGCCGTCGGCCGCGATCGTCGGGTTCGTGTACAGCAGCACGATGACGCCGAGCGTCAGGCCGTTGAGGAGCGCGTAGACGAAGAACATCGCGAGCGCCACGAGCGGCGGCAGCTTCGCGATGGCGAGCGAGAGGATGAAGACGAGCGCGATCTCCGCGATGAGCAGGACGATCCAGGCGTTCATCACTGCCTGGAGCGCGCTCGTGTTCGACATCGTGAACCAGGCGGCGCCGGCGCTGATGAGCAGGCCGACGAACATCCACACGAAGCTCGCGGTCAGGAAGCCTTCCCGGGGCGCGGTCGTGGCGGAGGCGGTGACCACACCGCCGGAGAGCGTGTTCGGGGCGTTCCAGGCGTTGCCGGAGCCGCCCTGCATGCGGTTCGGGTCGTTCGGCTGCATCGGTGCGTTCTACCTCGGCTGACGTGGGGGCCGGCCACGGAACGCCGGCACGCCGGTCCCTAGTGTACGCAGCGAGGGAAGCGGGGCGCGCTCAGCCGCGTCGGCGGGCGAGCGTGGCGGCCCGCTGCTCGCCCTGCTCGGCGGCCCGGGCGAGGACCCAGAGCAGGTCCGCGAGGCGGTTGAGATAGGGCACGATCCAGTCCCCGGGGAGGATGCCCTCGCGCTTCATCGTCATGGCGCGGCGCTCGGCGCGGCGGAGGATGGTGCGCGCGAGCTCCAGGGCGGCCGACAGGCGCGTCTCGCCCGGCACCACGAACTCGCGGGGCATCTCGATCGTGGATTCCGCGCGCGCAAGCTCCGCCTCCACGGCGAGGAGCATCGGCTCGCTGACGCGCGTGGCCCCGTCGCGGAGCTTGTCCAGCGCCTCGGGGTTCGCGGCCAGCTCCGCGCCCGCGACGAAGAGCTCGCGCTGGTAGTGGAGGATGAGCGGCGGCAGGAAGGCGAGCGCATCCGGCAGCGTGCCGGCCTCGGCCATGACGGTCAGCTCGGCACGCGCAAGACCGAGCGCGGCGACCGCCTCGTCCACCGTGCCGTACGCCTCCGTGCGGTGGTCGTCCTTGGGGACGCGTCCGCCGAAGAGGAGGCCCGTGGTGCCGTCGTCGCCCTTGCCGGTCGCGACGAGGCTCTCGGCGATCGTGGTCCGGCGGTCGCTCACCACATCAGCCCGGCATCGCGGGGATCCCAGCGCTCGGCGAGGAGAGTGACCTTCACCTCGTGCTCCTCCACCTCCTCCGCCGCCTCCTTCACCTGCTGCATCATCGAGCCGGCGTAGGGGCAGAAGGGCGTGGTCAGGATCATCCGGATCTCGGTGAGCTCGTCGCCGAGGATGACCTGCTTGATGAGCGCGAGCTCCACCACGTTCATGCCGATCTCGGGGTCCACGACGGAGCGGAGGCCATCGAGGATCGCGAGCTCGCGAGCGCGGCGGACGGGGTCGGCGACAGGGGCGTCGCCCGGGGTCTCGAGCGAACCGAACGCGTCGGTCCGTACGGTCTGGTCGGTCACGATCGGGAAGCCTCGGTACGGGGTCGCCTGAAGCCTAGCACCCGGCCGTCCCTTCGCCGGGAGCGGCGCCTGCGGATGGGCACCGGGTCAGCGGCGGGCGGCCTCGGGCACCGGTTCGCCGGCCGAGAGCACGAGACCGGCCGCGGTGCGCAGGTGCTCCGGCAGCTCGGCCGCCTCCGCGGGCGGGAAGCCCGGGCCGACGAGGCTGCCGTCCGGCGCGAAGAAGTCCGCGTAGCGCGCGCGCTCGGTCCCGGCGAAGAGGAAGGCCTCGGCGATGCCGACGCGCCGGAGCTCCGGGTTGTCCGCGAGCATGCGCGCGGGCGTCAGGCCGTTCCGGCGCATCTCGAGCAGGTTGCGCACGGTGAGCCGCGTCCCGTAGCAGAACGGCTCGCCGTTCATCACGAGGGGATCGCTCTTCACCCACTTGATCGTCATCAGACCACCGTGTCGTCGCCGAGCCCGGCGCCCTTCCAGATGAAGCGGACGAGCTTGTTCCCCTTGTGGTCGCCGGGGAGGCGCGCGTGGCGGCGGACCTGCGCCGTCCACGCGTCCACGTGGGCGCGGAGGTCATCCACCGCCTCGGCGGGGACGACACCCTGGGCCGCATCGCGCAGCCCGAGGATGAAGAGGATGTGATGGTTGGCCCGGATGCCGCGGCGTCGGTAGGCGGGGATGATCTGCTCGCCGTACATCGTGACGAAGCGGCTCTCGCCGGTCTCGAGGGCGCGCGCGAGCTGCTCGATGTGGCGGTCGTAGTCGCGCAGGATCCGCCGGAGCATGAGCGCGTCGTAGGCGTCCGCGAGCTTCGGCTCGTTCGTGAGCGCGGCCTGGAGGGCCAGCCGGCCGATGCGGGCGCGGTCGGCGCGCAGGCGCGCGGCGGCCTCCGGATGGGCGGCGAAGGGGTTCGCGGGCGGGAGCCCGAGGAGCGGATGCGGCATCGCGCGCAAGGATA
Organism: Chloroflexota bacterium; assembly: GCA_046352645.1. Classification (GTDB taxonomy): domain Bacteria; phylum Chloroflexota; class Limnocylindria; order Limnocylindrales; family CSP1-4; genus JAFMJV01. The sequence continues at coordinate 8,353 of JBJTJV010000323.1, forward strand.
GCGTGCCTGCGCCGGGGCGCGCGACGCCGCGGGCGCGGGGTGGCGTGCTACGGTCCCGGGATGCGCGACGAGCGGCCGGATGCGGCCGGCAGCACGGAGACCGGGAGCGCCGATCGGCCGCGGCCGGATGCGGGTGACCGCGCCGCAGGGCAGCCCCCTGTACCGGGCGGCGAGGCACGACCCGCGTCGGCGCGGCTCCTCGCGCGCCCGCCCGGCGACCGCTACCGACGCGCGAGCCCGGGCCGTTCGGCGTCCACGGTGCGCGCACGGCCGCGGATGGGGCGCGCGCTCGCGGGCGGTGCGGTCGTGGCCGCCGTCCTCGCCGGGCTCCTCGCGATCTTCCACGCGGTCCTCTGGGGCGGCCTCGGCCAGACGACGATCCTCGTGCTCGGTGCGTGGGCGATCGGCGTGACGGTCCGGGGGCTCGCGTGGGGCGGGGCGCCGCACCGGGCGTCGCGCGCGCCCGTCGCGATCGCGGCGCTCCTCGGGGCGGCCGCCTGGGCGGGGGCGATGGCCGCGGCGTGGCTGCTCTCGCTCGCGCTCCTGCCGAACAGCGTCCGCACGTTCGCGGAGCGCATCGTCGGGACGCCGTTCACGGAGTGGATCGGCCCGCAGCTGACGCCGTTCCGCTTCGTGGAGGGGCTGCTGATCGTGGCGATCGCCGCCTTCGCCGCCCGGAGCGCGGCGGTACCGGCCGGGGACGACGCGGCCTGAGCCGGCGGCCGGCGCCTCAGGCCGGGGTCTCGCCCACGAACGGCATCCGGTCCACCTCCGCGGCCTTCAGGCTCATCCGCAGCGCCGCCGTCTTCTGGGCCGCGACCTCGCGCACGTACGCGGCCTCCTCGTCCGCGGTCATCGGCCCCCCCCGGATCGCGTCCCGCGGGCGGCCGACGCCGAGCCACGCGAGGTGGTAGCGGTCCATCGCGCCCCAGGCCGTGGCGAGCAGGTCGTCCGAGAGCTGGAGCCACAGCCGGAGCGCCCCCATCGACGGCGCCGCCTGGAGGCGCTCGCCTTCCTCGACGAGGCGCCGGGTCTCGCGGATCAGCTGGTCGCGGGTCATGCCCGTATCATCGGGCGGAGGGAGGCAGCCCGCAGCGGATGACGACGACGACCGACCGTTCCGACGCCGGGACCGCGGCACCCGACGGCCCACCGGGGGCGGCAGCCGCGTCGGCGACCCCGCTCGCCCCGGCGCGGCTGCCCCGCCGCCGGACCCCGGACCTGGCGCGGATCGGTGAGCCGGCGCGGGCCGCGATCGACGCCGGCCGCCTGCCGAGCGCGGTGATCGGCGTCTCGGACGCGTGGGGCCCGCTCCACCTCCAGGCCCTCGCCGGACCGGCGGACCGGCCGACCACGGCGAGCCTCTACTACCTCGCGTCGATCACGAAGACGGTCACGGCGACCGCGCTGATGCAGCTCGTGGACGAGGCCCGCCTGGACCTCGACGCGCCGCTCGTAGGCATCCTGCCGGAGCTCGCGGGCGGCGCGCGCGCGAGCGTGACCGCACGGCACATCCTGACGCACAGCTCCGGCCTGACGGATATGCCCGCCGAGCGGATCGCGAAGGACCGGCCGGGCTGGGACCGGATCCTCGCGCTGACCGTCGCGCAGCAGCCACGCTGGACGCCCGGCTCGCGCTTCGACTACGTGACCGACCCGTTCGTGCTCCTCGGCGAGGCGATCGCGCGGCGCACCGGGATGCCCTACGCGGAGGCGATCGCGACGCGCGTCCTGCGCCCGCTGGGCATGGCCGAGAGCGGCTTCGATGCACGCCCGATGCGCGGCCGCCTCATGCCGGTGCACGGCCTGCCGATGCGCAACCCGCTCACCCGCGAGGTGATGCTCCGGTTCGCCGCGCGCTCGTCCATGCCCGGCGCGGGCCTCTTCTCGACCGCGGAGGATCTCCTCCGCTTCGGGCGCGCCCTCCTGCCGCGGCGGGGCCAGGACGGGCCGCGGATCCTCAGCCAGGCGCGCATCGACGCGATGCTCACGGAGCAGACCGCGGCGATCCCCGATGTGCGCGCGGACGGGACGGTCCACACAGCGCACTACGCACTCGGCTGGGGCAAGCGGCTCGGGGGGACGGGCGACGCGCCGGAGGACGCGGACGCCGCGGACCCGCCGGCCTCGCCGCGCGCGGCGACGCACGGCGGGGCATCGGGGACTCGGCTCGTCATCGACCCGGACCGCGAGCTCGTCTTCGTCTTCCTGTCGCACACGTGGTTCGGGGACGAGGAGCCCGCCTGGCGGACGTGGCGCCGGGTGGTCGCGGCCTGGGACGCGGAGGCGGCGGCCGCGGGCTGAGCGACGGTCGCGGGCTGAGCGACGGTCGCGGGCTGAGCGGCGGCCCGGGACCGGGGGCCCGGCGTCAGGGGATCGCGCCCTCCTCGCGGGCGAAGGCGCGGAGGCGCTCCAGGCACGTGCCGGCGAGCCGCTCCGCCTGGCGCACGATCCAGCCATCCACCCGCGCCGTCGCCTCGATCGTGACCACCGGACCGGCGGGCGAGTCGTCGAGCACGATCCCGTCGTGGTTGCGGTAGTCGGCGAGCCAGTTCGCCTGGAGCTGGACGATCGCGGCGAGGACCGCGGCCCGGGGGAAGGACCAGTCCACGTAGTCGGCGTTCAGGCGGTCCACGACGTCGCGGACGCGCACGGGCGTGCCGCGGGGGATGCGGGCGAGGAGATGGACGATGCGGAGGTCCGCGAACGGGTCGCCGGGCTCCGCCACGACGGGCGGCTGGATCGCGGGGTCGGGCAGCCCGGGGACGGGTCGGAGGTCGAGCACCGCCGGAGGCTAGCACACGCCGGAGCCGGCTCCGGGGCTCGACCCAGGGGTATCGACCGCCCGCGGTCCCGGGCAGGCATCCGGCCGGCCACGGGCTGCGAACTCCGGTCATGCGCCACATCGCCGCCGCCCTTGCCGCTCTTCTTGCCGTCGCCGTCGCCGTGCCCGCTGTCGCCCACGCGCCCTCCGTCGTGGACGCGGCGCAGGGCACGCCGGACGTCGCCCTCGTGCTGGAGGACCCGACGCTCTCGCGTGCCATCGGCAGCACGATCGCCTCACCGGGCGAGGTCGATTGGTTCCGCATGGACCTGCGCTCGGGGGAGCCGCTCGTCGTGGGCATGACGGCCCCGGACGCGGTCGGCGCGATCGCCGCCTCGTTCATCCTGGCGGGCCCCGGCCTGCCCGCGCCGGACCCGGCCGACCCCGAGCTCGGGATCTTCGCGGACGTGGCGGGCGCAGAGGGAGCGATCCGCTTCCAGCCGGTCGCCGAGCCGCCGCTGGAGAACCACGCTGGCCTCGGCTTCATCAACTACGGCACGATCCGCATGGAGGCCCCGGCGGACGGCAGCTACTACGTGGCCGTTTTCGCGCTCGACCCGGCCGCGACCGGCAAGTACGTCTTCGCGCCGGGCGTGCGCGAGGAGTTCGGCGTGGATGCCTTCGGCGGCTACTTCGCGCTCCAGTCGTTCTTCTCCGCCCCCTGGCCGGACCCGGCGCTCGCGGAAGGCTCCACCGCGGGCTGACGGGTCCGGGCCGCCCTCTCGTCAGACCGCCGGGACCGCGGGCGCGGCCGGACGCGGGATCCGGGCGGTCCGCAGGGGCCGTGACCAGACGAAGATCCCGGAGAGCCCCGCGCCGATGAGCCCCACCACGAGGATCGTGGGCGCGCCGCCGAAGGCATCGAGGGCGAGGCCGCCGAAGAAGAGCCCCACGGGTTGCAGCCCGAGCGTGAGGACGCGCGCCGTGCTGCCGACGCGCCCGAGCATCTCGTTCGGGGTGATCGTGGCCCGGAGCGTCACGTACGGGATGAGCCCGACCGCGCCGAGCGCGCCCGCGACCGCCGAGAGGGCCGCCATCACGACCGGCTCCTGCACGGTGACGAACGCGATGACGACGAGCGAGGTGAGCGCGTTGCTCGCGAGCATGAGGAGCCCCGCGCGCCTGTTCGCGAGACGCCCCGCGACGAGCGCGCCGACGAGCCAGCCGATCCCCCAGCCGGACAGGATGAGCCCGGTCGCGGACGGATCCGCGCCGCGCTCCTGGTCGAGGAGGAAGATGATCGCGGGCACGAGCGGTGCGGTGACCACGGTCACGCAGCTCCAGAAGAGGACGGCCATCCGCAGGACCGGCTGACGGACGAGGTAGCCGACGCCGTCGCCGATCTCGCGCACGAGGTGGCGCGGCTCGGCCGTCCGCTCTCGCTGGAGCCGGCGCCGGACGAGCGACATCGCGACGGCCGAGGCGACGAACGAGAGCGCGTCCCCGCCGATCGTCGCGACCGGCCCGATCGTCGCGACGAGGAGCCCTGCGAGGACCGGCCCGACGATGAAGCTGAGGCTGAAGATCGCCTCGATGACGCCCTGGGCCCGGGCCACCCGGTCCGTCCCGACGAGCATCGGGATCGAGGCGGTCCAGGCGGACATGAAGAGGACGCGGAGCGCGTTGATCGGGAAGGTGACGAGGAGCAGGACCGTCATCGTGTCCCAGCCCACGATCGCGGAGAGCGGGATGAGCGCCGTCAGGAGCGCGCGCCCCAGGTCCGCGAGGATGATCGTCCGGCGCCGGTCCCAGCGGTCCGCCCAGGCGCCCGCGGGGAGGCCGATGAGCAGGTCGGGAAGAGTGCCCAGCACGCCCACGATCCCCATCGCGGCGCCGGAGCCGGTGAGGGCGAGGACGAGGAGCGGGAATGCCGTGAAGCTCACCGCGTCGCCGACCGCGGAGACCGCCTGCCCGCCGATGACGAGCCGGACGTCGCGATCGCGCCAGAGGCTCGCCTCGCTCATGCCTCCCCGCCCGGGGTCCGTCGCACCGGCAGCCGGCGCGGCGCCCGACGGGCCGACGCCGGCCGGGTCGCGCGCTCCGCGGCACGCGCGGCCTCCGCGGCGAGCCGCTCGTGGACGAGCCGCGCCACGAGCGCGTCGGGGATCGGCCGATCGGCGGTGAAGCGGAGCGTCCCCTTCCCGGCCCGCCAGGGCGCGAGCTCGGCCGAGAGCGCGCCATCGAGCGCGGCGCTGCCCATGGGGAAGAGGCTGCAGTGCGCGCGGAACGCCGCGTACCCCACCACCGCGCGGCCGTCGCGCCGGACGACGGGGATCCCGTAGCCGATCGCCTCGTCCATCCCGGGCGCGGCCGCATGGATCGCGGCCCGCAGGCGCGCGATCGGCGCGACCGCGTGCGCGGGCAGCGCCACGAGGTAGGCGGCGACCTCGGGGGAGACGATCGGTTCGGGCATCGGCCGGAGTGTCGCACGGGCGGGCGCGGGTGGCAGTCTGCGGGTCGGGCGCTTGACAGTGGCCGCGGCGTGGTCCCACGCTCGGGCCGTCCGGGGCGCCGGGCCGGTCGGCCGCCCCTCCGCCGGAGGTCCGCGATGCCCGCCCTGCGCACACGTCGATCCGCGCTCGCCGCGCTCGTGGCGGCGGTCGCTCTTGCGCTCCCGGCGGCACCCACCGCCGCGGCCGGCGCGCAGGCCTACGCCTGGGCGGTCGTCCGCGACGTGGCGGCGGAATTCCAGACGCTCGGCCCCGCGGCCGCGATGAACGCGTACGGCGTCGTCGAGGTGGACACGGACGGGCCGGGCATCTTCGAGGTGCGCTTCGTGGGGATGGGCGCGCCGATCCTCGACGCGGGCGGGAACCGCGGGGTCGCGCTGGTGAGCGCCCTGAGCCGGACGGCAGCGGCCTGCCGGCTCACCACGTGGAGGCCGGAGGGGACGGACGTCGTCGTGGACGTCGCCTGCACGCGTCGCGACGGGACGCCGGCGAGCGTCCCCTTCGTGGTCTCCTACACGTTCATCCAGGACGGTACGGTGCTTCCCGCGGAGCGGCGCGCCGCCGATGCGTGGGCGGACCGGCCCGCGTCGGATGGGGCGGTCAGCACCACCTGGCGCTACTCGCCCTCCGGCCTGGACATCACGAGCGAGCGGCTCGCGGTGGGCGCATACCGCCTCTTCCTCCCGTCGACGAGCGGCGACGGGGGCACGATGCTCGTGAGCAAGTGGGGTGGCGCGGGCGCCTGCGCGGTCGCACAGTGGTACACCACGTCCGGCGGTGGCCACGCCGACGTCGCCTGCCGGGACCTCACGGGCCAGGACCAGGACACGCAGTTCGCCTTCCTGCGCATCGTCGGCCCGGGCGGCCTCATGCCCTACGCCTCGCCACCGTCGGCGTACGCGCTCGCGAACCGGCCGACCGCGCCGCGCTATCGGCCGGCCGCGCTCACCCGCTTCAACTCGTCGGGCAAGCGCACGACGATCGTGCGGAGCGCCCGCGGCACGTACCAGGTCACCTTCGCGGGCCAGCCGGGCGGCGGCGGCGCCCAGGTGAGCGCCCGCAGCAGCGACGGCCACCGCTGCAACCTCACCGCGATCGCACGGAAGGCACCGGCCCGCGTGGGCGTGCGCTGCTTCACGCGCCTCGGCGCCCCCGCGGACGTGGCGTTCACGGTCGTCTGGACGAAGTAGGGAAGAGGAACGCCGGCGACAGCGTCGCCGGCGTTCGATCGTGCGGTCCCGGCAGGTGGCGCCGGGGGCGGGCTACGCGCCGGTGCCGGACCCCGGGGCGAGCGTGCCGGAGAAGACCTGCCACGCGAGGATCGTCTTCGCGATGAGGCTGAAGAGCATGTAGGCGCGCTCCCCGTGGAGGTAGTCGCGCCACTTCCCGACCTTCCGGTACTGCAGGATCATGTTGATCGCGAAGATGTTGAAGCTGATGAACAGCGACACGAAGATCGCGATCACGAAGGCCGGGACGGGCTCCGCGCCCGGCTCCGTGGCGGCCGTCCAGATGGACAGGAAGATCACGATCCAGGGCACGATGCCCGCGATGCAGCCGAAGATGTAGTGGTTCCACTGGATCTTCGTGCGGCCCTCGTTCGCGCTCTCCATGGACCAGCCGAAGAGGTTCATCGCCGCGTTCGCGCCGAAGATCGCGATGAGCGCGCCGACCTCCTGGATGCCCGTGAGCGCCGCGATGACGACGATCATCACCGACGAGCTGAGCGCGTACTCGATCCAGCGGGCGGGGTTCTGGCCGCGGGCGAGCCAGCCCTCGTAGCGCTTCCGGAAGGGGATGGCGACGAGCAGGTGGGCGATCGCGGAGAGGGCGAAGAAGAGCGCCACGGACGGCCCGATCGGGAGCTCGAAGAGCGCGCGCTGCGCGGGGATGAGCGAGGTCGTCGCGGCATCGAAGCGCAGGTAGCTGCTCGTCACGGAGTACGAGACGACGGGGTTCTGGCCCAGGGAGATCGCAAGGATGGCGATCGCCTGGATGCCGTGGAGGACCGCGAGGACCAGGTTCCAGCGGTGCAGGCTTGCGGCGCGGTCGGCCGGGATCGGCGGCGGTGTCGTCTCGACGACGGCTGCGGTCATGGGGTGCGTCCCCTCCCTCGCGCCGTTCGCTCGTGGCCGCGGACCCCGGCGCCCGGTCCGTCCACGGGACGCGCGCGATACCGGTGCGTCCGCGGAAGGTTCGCGCGGACGGCCGTCGCGGATGGCGGGGGGCGTCCCGCGGCCGCCGTCAGGCGGCGCGCATCGCCGGGATCAGCCGGTCGCGGAGGATGTCCAGGAGCTCCCGGCGGAAGTCCGGGATCGCCTCGAGCAGGCGGATCGAGTGGAGGAGCCGGAGCGACGCGTAGAAGGCGCGGTCGCGCACGAACGCCGCGCGCTCATCCGGACGGCCCGCGAAGTAGTGGTCCAGGAAGCGCTCCAGGAACTCCCCGCCGATCGCGTTCGGCAGCTTCGTCACCCGCTCCAGGATCCCGATCGCGGGCGAGTAGATCGTCTCGATGAGCCCGAGGTCGAAGAGCGGGCTGCCGCGGGAGAAGTCGCCCATGTCGATGACGATCGGCTCGCCGTCGCGGACCATGACGTTCCCGCCGTGGAGGTCGAAGTGGACGCACGTGCCGGCGTCCGGGATCGCCGCGAGCTTGCCGCGCAGGAAGTCCACGTCCGCGGGCGCGAGGTGCGGCGCCATGTCGTCCAGCCAGCCGAAGGAATCGGCCCGGATGTCCGGGAAGATCGCGGGGTCCGCCTCCGTCGCGTGGATCGTCCGGGCGAGGCCGGCCAGGAGGCGCGCGTGGTCGTCCAGCCGCTCCGGCTCACGGCGCATGAGCGCGGAGAGCGAATCGGCCCCGAGCATCTCGTACGTGATCCCGAAGCGGTCGCCGCTCGTGACGAGGTCGAGCGAGATCGCCGTCGGGATGCCGGCGATGAAGGCGGCCCGCGAGAAGCGCTTCTCCTTCTCCACCACGGCCGGGTCGATGCCGCGCCGGTAGAGCTTCACGATCGTCTCGTCGTCCACGCGGAAGACCTCGCCGAAGACGCCCTCGGAGAGGAACGGCAGCCCGTCCACGGAGATCTCCCGCGGCTTGTCCCGGACGGTGAGGATCTCCGTGAGCCCGGAGAGCTCGAAGACGCGCCGGACCTCGGGCGTGACGTTCGCGAGCTCCACGCCACCCCCGAGCGGGACGAGGCGCTTGTGCTGCGTGAGGATCACCCGGATGCCGCCGCTCGAGACGTAGGGGCACGCACCCAGGTCGAGGATGAGCGTGCGCAGCTCGGCATCGGCGGGGACGGCCGCCGCGAGGGTCTCCGCCGAGGTCGCGTCGAGGCGGCCGGCGAGGTGCAGCGTGGCGGTCGCGCCGTCGCGGTCGGTGGCGATCGAGAGCGTGGACATGCGGGCGCGCTCCGGTGGTGGCGGTGGTCTCGGACGGGCCGAGTCTAGCGGTCGGCGGCCCGGGCCCGGCGGCCCCTCAGCGCCCGGACGCGTCCGCGTCAGGGTCGGCGTCGGCGGCGCCCGGCCCTGCCCGCCCCTCCCCGAG
>JBJTJV010000324.1:0-2415 GCA_046352645.1 Chloroflexota bacterium
CATCGGTCCGGTCCTCCTGTGGGCGCCACCGTAGGTGCCGGGGCCGACGGGCACATCGGTCCATCCGGCACATCGATGTCACCCGCTGGTCACAGCGCCGGATCGCCCCGCGCGCGGAGGCATCGCTCCGCTACCGTTGGCGCGGGCGTCGTCGCGCCGGTCCGCGGGGCCGGAGCGACGCCCGGCCCCCGAGCGAGGGACCGTTGAGCGCGCCGAGCCCGTTCCGCATCCTCACCGCGGACCGTCTCCTCGACGGGACGGGTGCCCCGCCGATCGGGGATGCCGCGATCCTCCTCGAGGGGACGGCGATCCGCGCCATCGGGCGACGCACGGAGGTCCGCGCACCGGACGGCGCCACGGCCCCCGTCACGGACTACGGGGACGCGACGCTCCTGCCCGGCCTCGTGGACGGCCACACGCACCTCGTCGCCCCCGGCGATGCGACGCGCGGCGACGTGATCGGCGCCGAGGACGAGAGCTTCCTCCTGCTCCGGGCCGCCGCGAACGCCGCCGCCGCCCTCCGCTCCGGCGTCACGACGCTCCGCGAGAACGGGGCGAAGGGCCGGGTCGCCTTCGACCTGCGGGACGCGATCCTGCGCGGCGTCCTGCCCGGGCCGCGGATGCTCGTCTGCGGCCGCCCGGTGACGATCACCGGCGGGCACCTCCACTTCTTCGGCGGCGAGGCGGATGGCCTGGACGGGGTCCGGCAGGTCGTACGCGGCCTCGTGAAGGAGGGCGCGGACTTCATCAAGATCGTCGCGTCCGGCGGCAGCACCCGCTCGTCGCACATCTGGCGGCCCGCGTTCACGCCACCGGAGCTCGCCGCGATCGTGGACGAGGCCCACCGGGGCGAGCGGCTGACCGGCGCGCACGCGGTCCCGAACGACGCGATCTCCGACGTCCTCGACGCCGGCATCGACATGGTCATCCACTGCTCGATGTTCGAGGCCGACGGGACGTACCGCTACCGCCCCGACCTTGCCGAGCGGATCGTCGCGACGGGCACCTGGGTGAACCCGACGATGCACGACATCCGCGCCTGGATCCACTGGGAGCGCGACCTCGTCGCCGCGGGCGGCTCGCTCACGCCGGACGAGCGCGCGGGCTTCGAGCAGACGCTCCGCTTCTGGGACGCGAAGCTGGACACGGTGAGCCGGCTGCGCGCGCTCGGCGCGAAGATGATGGCGGGCTCCGATTCGCCCTGGGGCCGCTCGCTCCCCGGCCGCGGCTGGCGGGAGATCGAGGCGTTCACGGAGGCCGGGTACACGAACGCGGAGGCGATCGTGCTGGGCACGAGCGCAGCCGCGGAGTCGATCGGTGCCGGGTCGGTCGCGGGGACGCTCGCGACCGGGCGGCCCGCGGACATCCTCGTCGTGCCGGGCGACCCGCTCGCGGACCTCGGGGTCCTCGGCCGTCCGCGCGACGTGTGGCAGGCGGGCGCGCGCGTCCCGCAGGAGGCCTGACCCCATGCAGCAGGTATCGGCACGCCGTGACGCGCGGCTCCTCCTCCGGAACGCGCGGGTCGCGGACGGGCGCGGCCTGCGCCACGCGCGGGCCGACCTCCTCGTCGATGGTGGGCGGATCGTGGCGATCGACCCCGGCGGCATCCCCGTGGGCGCGGACCGGATCGCGGGCGCGACGGTCCTCGACCTCGCGGGGATGACCGTGGTCCCGGGCCTGATGAACGCCCACGCGCACGTCACCCTGGACGGCTCGCCCGACCCGGGTGCGACGCTCGCCGCCGAGACGCCCGCGGAGACCGCCATCCGTTCCGCGCGCCGCCTGCGCGAGGTCGTGGAGAGCGGCGTCACCACGATCCGCGACGTCGGTGCGGTCGGCGGCATCGACATCGCCCTCCGCGCGATGGTGGAGCGCGACGAGATCCTGGGGCCGCGGATGCTCACCTGCGGCAAGGTGATCACGATGACCGGCGGGCACGGCCACTGGATGGGCGTGGAGTGCGATGGACCGGACGAGGTCCGCAAGGGCGTCCGCGGCCAGATCAAGGCGGGCGCCACCGCGATCAAGCTGATGGCGACCGGCGGGATGATGACCCCGAACCAGCGGGCGGGCGCCCCGCAGCTCACCGAGGCGGAGATGGCAGCCGCGGTCGAGGAGGCGCACAAGGCCGACCGGGTCGTCGCCGCCCACGTGGAGAGCGACGACGGCGGCCGGAACGCGGTCCGCGCGGGCGTCGATTCCGTGGAGCACGGCCACGGGATGGGCGCCGAGACGATCGCCCTCATGCTCGAGCGCGGCACCTTCCTCGACCCCACGATCCTCTCGGACCGCGCGATCCTGGAGGGCGGCACGGAGCTCGGCATCCCCGACTACGTCGTGGAGAAGTGCCGGGCGCTCTCCGAGACGCTCCTGCGGACGCTGGAGATCGCCTTCGCGCGCGGCGTCCCGATCGCG
>JBJTJV010000325.1:0-7675 GCA_046352645.1 Chloroflexota bacterium
CTTCCGGTCCACGTCGAGCCCGCCACTCGAGCCGTCGCTGCCGAGGCGGCCGTCCTGCGGGCTCATCACGGGCGGGCCCTTCGGCTACCGGACGCGCTCGTCCTGGCGACGGCCCGGGTGATCGACGCAGACCGGGTCATCACCACCGACGGTCGGTGGCCCGAGGTCGGCGTGAACGTGACGGTCCTCGTCCCGTAAGGACGCGCCCCGCTACCCCTGCCCCTGGTCGTGACGAGCGCCTGGGCGGGGAGTAGGTGCCGGTCGGGCGGGGGTCGCTCGCGCGGGTGGAGCGCGGTCCCGGCGGAGACGTGCCGACCCGGATCCCTCAGTGCGCGCGCGGCACCCGCGTCACGGGGATGACGATCTCGTTCCGGCGCTGCGACGGAGGCCGCATGGGCGGGTCGAACCGGGCCCAGCGGGCCTCGCCCGCCTCCTGCCACCCGGCTTCCGCGATCCGCCGGCGCAGCTCCTCGGTCCAGCGGGCCACGTTCTCGGCGGTCCAGCTCCCGGACCAGCCCAGCGCGGCCGCCTCTTCCCGGGGCACGGCACGGAGCGAGACCCGAAGGTCGGTCGGCTCCGGGTACCCCTCGATCCCGCGTCCCCCGGGAAGGACGAAGGAGACGGCCCACCGCTCGACGCCCGCGGGGCGATGGATGACGGGGGCGGTCATGGGGAGTCGCTCACCCGCGGGCTCCTGGATGACCGGCGCGGTCATCGCCAACGCCGCCGCTCGCAGGTTCACCCCGGAGATGTAGCCGAAGAGCGGCCGGAATGCCTCGCTCGCGGCCGCCTCGGGTGAGCCCGAGGCAAGGACGGTCGCGACGACGTGGGGCGCGTATTCGCGCAGCTCGACGATCCCGCGCGTCTCCAGGACTCGGTACTCCTGCTGCTCCGTCATCGGCAGGAGCCCATCCCGGCCCGCGGACCCACGGATGCCGCGACCATCGGGGCGGAGCGGAGGCGGTGCCGGCCCGGTGGTCGGACCCGGTGAAGGCAGGTGGCGTGGGTCGTCATCGGTTCGCTCCTGGGGAGGGTCGGTCGGGAGGCGGGATCGCCGTCCGATCGCTCATCGCGTGCGTGTGCGGGGTCCGCCCGCGCGTCCAACGTTCTGCGTGGGCCATCGTAGGTGCCGCGCCACGCCGCCGCCCTCGGCGCTATCGTCCACACCGATCGGCCGTCCCTCCCCTGCCGGCCGCGGAGCCAGGTGCAGTCGTGAAGGTCGGATACGTCGTGCTCTACGTGGAGGATGTGGACCGCTGCGCGCGGTTCTGGGTCGAGCAGGTCGGCATGGTGGAGCGGGGGCGGATCGCGGTGGGGCCGTTCAGCGTCGTGGATCTCGGGTTCGCCGACCAGTCGTTCGGGTTCCAGCTCGTGCCGCGGGAGATGATGCGCGAGAACCCGGACGGCCTGGACCTCGCGACGCCATCGATCGCGTTCCGCGCGGACGACCTGGACGCGATGCGCGCCACGCTCGTCGCGCGCGGCGTGGCGGCGACGGAGATCGGCGAGACCCATGGGCCGCGAAGCTTCGCGTTCCCGATCCCGAGGGGAAGTGGTTCGCCGTCCTCCGCTGAGGCGGACGGCCGGCGGCGCGGACGGGGTGGTCCGGCGGTCTGGCGCCCCGCCGACCCTCAGCCACCCGGAGCCGGGACGTCGATCGGGAAGACATCGAGCGCCCACCAGCGCGCCATCGGGAGCGTCCCGATGACGGCTCGCGCGTCGTCGGCATCAGCGGCGAACATCTCGAGGAAGATCGTCCCGCGCGCCATCGAGATCCGGACGGTGCCGATCCGGCCGTTCGCCTGGAGATCGGCCACGCGGGCCGCCTCCTCGACGCGGACGGCCATCACGTCCGCCATCACGGTCCCCGGCCGGAAGGTCGCGACGACGCTGAAGCCGTACGATGCGGCGGTCCGCCGGCCGTCGCCCGGTCGCCATCCGAAGCTCCGAGGAGATCTCCCGATGCACCATGAACGACGGACCGGCCGCCGCGCCGCCAGGCTCGCGCGGATCCTGCTCGGCGCGGCGCTCGCGCTCGGGGTCGCGGCCCCGGCGATGGCGGCCGATCCGTCGCCGCTCCCCGCCGCCGTCGCGTCCGCACCGACCCACCAGCTCGCGTTCGGCGCCGCCCCCGTGGATGGCGCAGGGACGATCTTCGACGCCTGGGCAGCCGGCTCGGAGACGGGTCTGCGGTACGGGACGATCACGCTGACGGGTGCGGCCGAGCTCGCGGGGGTCCCGGTGACCGTCACGCTCGTGGGTGCCTTCTGGTACGAGAACGGCACGGGGCCATTCACCGGCTCGGTCACGCTCACCTCTGCCGAGGGTGACCTGCTCGCCTTCCGCTACGACGCGTTCGTCGTCCTCGCCGAGGGCGGCACGACGATCGGCGGCGTCCTCACCGGGCTCGGCGGCGCAGGGCGCTGGGCCGATGTGACCGGCACCGGCCATGTCACCGGATCCCGCTCCGGCCTCGTGGGGTCGCCGGTCACGTACGCGATCGACCTCTGGCTCGCGGGGATGCCGGCGGAGGGCTGACGGTCGGCATCGCGCGCCGCCGGGCTCAGGGCGCGGGGTCGAGGATCTCCCAGCCCGCGGCGGTCGCCGCGCTCCGGAGGGCCGCGTCCGGCGCGACCGCGACCGGCCGGGCGGCGAGCGCGAGGAGCGGCAGGTCGGAGCCGGTGTCCCCGAAGGCGGCGGCGATCGGCCGCTCCCCCGCCCATCCGCGGACGCGCTCCGCCTTGTGCGGACCCGCGGCGACCGGAGCCGCGAGCCGGCCGGTGAGCCGACCCTCCGCGACCGCGAGCGGGGTGCCGAGCCCGGCGACCGCGCCGATCCGCGCCGCGAACGCATCCGCGATCGGCTGATAGGCGGCGGTCGCGAGGAGGAGGTCGGCGGGACGGCCGTCGGACGCGAGCGCCGCGGCCTCCGCCCGGACGCGGGCCAGGACATCCGGCCGATGCGCCGGCCAGAGATGAGTCTCCACGACCCACCCACCGAGGTCAGTGAGCCGCGCCGCGGGGAGATCGCGGAGCAGCTCCGCCTCGTCCGCGAACCAGCGGGCACGGAAGGCGTCGCGGTCCGCGCGGACGAGCTTCGCGACGATGACCCGCGGGACGCGGACCGCGACGAACCGGCGCGCGGCCGCCGACGGGTGGTGCGCCCGGATCCAGGCGAGGACCGCCCGCCACGTGTCCGCCGTCGTCAGCGTCCCGTCCAGATCCGAGGCGATCAGCGGGTGGGCCGCGCCGGATCCCCGGTCCTCGTCGTTCGCGATGACCACGCTGGTCTCCTTCCCACGCTTCGCAAGCCTGACGCTCCGCGGGTGGATTCTCGCAGACCGGTCGGCAGGTCCGGCTGCCGTTCCCCTGCTACGGTGCTCCCGTCGACCTGCCGCTCCCGCGCCGATCCGATCCGGAGGTGCCCGACGTGCCCCACGAACCCGCGCGCGCCCACCCGCAGCCGGCCGATCCCGCCGGTCCGGGCACGCGCTTTCCGGAGGTCGCAGGTCGCTCGCTCCTGGGGCGGACGTTCCACCTCCCGGGGGACCTGCCGGCCGAGCGGACGCTCGTCGTCGTCGCGTTCCGCCAGTGGCACCAGGCGTGCGTGGATCGCTGGATCGCCCGCGCCGTGGCGGAGGGCGTGCCGCCCACGATCCGCGGTGCGGCCGGCCGGCTGCCGCGGGCGGTCCTCGAGCTCCCCGTCCTCGCGACGCGCTGGCGGCCGGTCCGCCGGTTCATCGATGGCGGGATGGCGACGGGGATCGGCGACCCGGACGTCCTCGCGCGGACGATCACGCTCTACACGGACACGGACGCCTTCCGGCGCGCACTCGGCATCCCCACGGACGCGGAGGTCCACGCCTTCATCGTGACGCCCGCCGGCGGGATCCTCGCCCGGTCGGCCGGGGAGCCGGGCGCGGGCTGGGGATCGGTCGCGGCCGCGCTCGGAAGCGATCGGGTCGCCTGAGATGCCGCTCGGATCCACCCCGCCGGGCGCTCCCCTCGTCCTGGACCACGACGCGGTCCTGCGCGGACGAATCATCACGAACGGCCTGGCCGCGCGCCTGCCGCGTGACCCGGAGGCGCTCCGGGCGGCGGCGTGGGCGGGCCTCCAGGACAGCATGCCGCGGGCGGCCCTCCTCTCGCTCCATGCGCGGGTCGCGGGGATCGAGGCCGATGCGCTCGATGACCCGGCGCTCGTCCAGGTCTGGGGACCGCACCACGCCGCGTACGTCGTGGCGGCAGCGGATCTCGCGCCGTTCACGCTCGGCAGGCTCCCGGACGGGACGGCCCAGCGGCGCCGCGCGGTCGAGACCGCGGAACGGCTCGTGGACTTCCTCGGCGTGCGTGAGCTCGGCTACGGCGCCGCGGGCCGCGGGATCGGCCTGCCGCCGAACGCCCTCCGCTACGCCGCCCCGACCGGTCGCATCCTCCTCCGCTGGGACGGCGCGCGCCAGCCGACGATCCGGGTGGGGCCGCCCCTCGCCACCGATCCCGAGGCGGCACGCCTGGAGCTCGCGCGTCGGCACCTCCACGTCTACGGGCCGACGACCGCGGACGCCTTCGGCCGCTGGTCGTCCGTGGGGCCGGCCGCTGCCCGGCGGACGTGGGCGGCGCTCGGCGATGCGCTCGTCCCGGTCCGGACACCGGCCGGCGCGGGCACGATCCTCGCGGCGGACGAGGCCGCGTTCCGCGCGTCGCCGGACGATCGGGTCCCGGGCGTGCGGCTCCTCCCGAGCGGGGACGCGCTCACCCTCCTCCACAGTGCGGAGCGCGAGCTCATCGTCCCCGATGCCGCCGCACGCGCGGAGCTCTGGACATCGCGGGTCTGGCCGGGCGCGCTGCTGCTGGACGGGCGGATCGTGGGGGCGTGGCGCCCGGCGGACGCGGACCTGACCGTCGTCCCGTGGCGTGCGCTGAGCGGGGCCGAGCGCTCGGCGATCGAAGCGGAGGCGGCTTCCCTGCCGCTCGCGGTGAGCGGTGGCGCGCTCCGCGTCCGCTGGGCGGGCCCGGGCGACCGGGACGGAGGTCGATCGGGCGCTTGACCTTCGAGCGACTCGAAGGTCTACGCTCGGCGCGTGACGATCTCCGAGCTGGCCCGCCGGGCCGGCGTGGCCCCGAGCGCGATCCGCTGGTACGAGGCGGCGGGCATCCTGCCGCCTCCGCGCCGCACCGCGAACAGGTACCGCGCCTACGGGGATGACGACGTCACGCGCCTCCGACTCCTCGTCGTGCTCCGGCACGTGGGGCTGGGGCCGACCGAGGCGGCGCGGCTCGCGGACGCATGCCTGCGCGGCGTCGCCACCGATCCCGCCGTCCTCGCGCTGATCGCCGACCAGCGCGCCGCGATCGGGAGCCACCGGGCCGAGCTCGACCGGCTGGAGGCGGAGCTCATCGACCTCCAGGAGACATTCAGCGCGGCGGGCCGATCCGCCGGAAGGGAGCGACCGATGCCGACCGATCCGATCCGCGTCCTCTTCGTGTGCACCGGGAACTCGGCCCGCAGCCAGATCGCCGAGGCGCTCCTCGGCACGATCGGCGGCCCCGACTTCCTCGCGGCATCGGCCGGCACGGAGCCCGCCGGGGTCAACCCCTGGACGATCCGCGTCCTCGGCGAGCGGGGGATCGACTGGTCCCGGGCGGAGAGCAAGACCGTCGCACGCTACCTCGGTCAGCCGTGGGACTACGTGATCACGGTCTGCGACCGCGCGCGGCAGTCGTGCCCGGTCTTCCCGGGGGACTACAACCGCCTGCACTGGGGCCTGGACGACCCCGCGGCCGTGGACGGCACGGACGCCGAGCGCCTGGCGGCCTTCGAGCGAACGGCGACCGAGCTCACGCTGCGGCTGCGCCCCTTCGTGGAGATCGCGCTCCGGAGCGCCGGACGGTCGCCGGGGTCGGAGGCGTGACGGAGGCCGCGGCCGGGCCGGGCGGCGCGCGCCACCTCAACCTCCTCGACCGCTACCTCACCCTGTGGATCCTCCTCGCGATGGCCGCGGGGATCGGCGTGGGGCGGCTCGCGCCGGGGCTCGTCGCGGCGCTCGACGGGCTGAGCGTGGGCACGACCTCGATCCCGATCGCGATCGGCCTGATCGTGATGATGATCCCGCCCCTCGCGCGCGTCCGCTACGAGGAGATGGGCAGGGCGCTGCGGGACAGGCGGGTGCTCGTCCTCTCGCTCGTCCAGAACTGGATCGTGGGCCCGCTGCTCATGTTCGTCCTCGCGGTCGTCTTCCTGCGCGATGAGCCGGAGTACATGACCGGGCTGATCCTCATCGGGCTCGCCCGCTGCATCGCGATGGTCATCGTCTGGAACGACCTCGCCCGGGGCGACCCGGAGTACGTCGCTGCGCTCGTCGCCCTGAACTCCGTCTTCCAGGTCGTCTTCTACGCCGCGTTCGCCGCATTCTTCGTCTCGGTCCTGCCGACCTGGATCGGGCTCGAGGGCGTGGCGATCCCGATCGGGATCGACCAGGTCGCGACCTCGGTGGCGATCTACCTGGGGATCCCGTTCCTGACCGGGCTGGCCATGCGGACGATCCTCGTCCGGACGCGCGGCCGGGCGTGGTACGAGGGGACGCTGATGCCCGCGAGCGCCCCGCTGACGCTCGTCGCGCTCCTCTTCACGATCGTCGTGATGTTCAGCCTCCAGGGGGAGCGGATCACGGAGCTCCCGCTCGATGCGCTGCGGATCGCCGTCCCCCTCGTCATCTACTTCGTGGTGATGTTCCTCGTCTCGTTCGCGATGAGCGTCCGGACGGGGGCCACGTACGGCCAGACCACCGCCCTCTCGTTCACGGCGGCCTCGAACAACTTCGAGCTCGCGATCGCGATCGCGGTGGCGACCTTCGGGCTGGGGAGCGGCGTCGCCTTCACGACGGTCATCGGGGCGCTCGTGGAGGTGCCGGTCCTCCTGCTGCTCGTCGGCGTCGCGCTCCGCCTGGGGCGCCGCTACCTCTCCGGACGAGGGTTCCCGGCCGGCGTGTGAGCCGGCGCCGGCCCCCGCGTCAGCCCGCCGGGTCGGGCGCGGGGAACCCCACGACGAGCGTCCACGCGCCGTCCACGTCCGCGACGAGGAGGCGACGCGGACCGAGGCGCCCGCCCGTGGTGGGGTCGCCGGCGAGGACATCGATCGACCCGTCGGCAGGGTCCGCGGCGGCCGCCAGGAACGCGTCGCGACCGGCGGCGCCGTCCAACCCGAGCCCCGGGAGCGCCGGGCGGCCGACGAGCGCGGGCGCGTACGGATCGGCGAGCAGCAGCCCGTCCGCATCGACCGCGACGACGCGCAGCTGCCCGACGGTGAAGGGACCGGCCGGGTCGGCGAACCGGGCGAGCGCCTCGGCGCGCGGAAGCGACCGGGCCGTGTCCAGCGCCTGCGCGAGGAGCGTCCGGGCCGCCGCCTCCGTGGGCGGGAGCGCGGCCGCGCCGTAGGCGCCGGAGCCCAGGAACCAGGTCGTGTCGATCGGGACGACGTAGCCGATCTTCCGGGCCGCCTCCTCGCCCGTGGCGGGGTTCGGCCAGCGGTAGGCGAGCCAGCCGCCCCCGGTCGCGGCGAGCCGGACGAGCCCGGCGATCACCGGCACCCCGTCCGCATCCACCGTGGCGATCAGGTTCTGCCCGATGAGCGCGGGGTTCCCGCCGTGGGCGATCACCGTCCCGTCCATCCGATACGC
>JBJTJV010000037.1:0-4504 GCA_046352645.1 Chloroflexota bacterium
CCCCCGATGCCCACGAACCAGCCGCGGGGCGGCGCGCTCCGCAGGACGGCCGCGAGCGCGAGCACCTGCTCCACCGGCAGCTCGTGCGAGGAGCGCGGCTCGGCCCGCCCGCCGTCCGCCGCGCGCTCCCGGCCGAGCGCCACGAGGTCGCCGAGTGGCCGCACCCAGAGGACGCCGGCGCCCACCCCCGCGACCGCGTCGACGACGACGCACGGCACGTCCGCCGGCAGCTCGAGGAGGAGGAGCGCGTCGAGCTGCCCCGAGCGCTCGATCCGCGCGCGCGCGACGGCCTCCGGCGGCAGCAGATCCGCCGCGAGGAAGGCGGCCGCATCGTCCCCGCGGGCGGGCTCGCCGCACAGGAAGACCGGCACGCGGTCCACGGTCACTCCGTGTCGATCGTCAGGTCGAGGAAGTGCGTGGCGCAGCTGATGCACGGGTCGTAGGCGCGGATCATCTGCTCCAGGCGCCGGGTCGCCGCGTCGTGCGGCATGCCGAGCACCTCGCGCGCCGCGACGACGAGATCCGCCTCGATCGCGGCCTGGTTCTGGCTCGTGGGAGGCACGATCTGCGCCTCCGCGATCCGGCCGCGCTCGTCCACGACATAGCGGTGGAAGAGGAGCCCGCGCGGTGCCTCGGTGGCCCACGCGGCGACGCCCGGGCGCGCGGTCCAGGCGGCCTTCGGCGTGGCCGGCGGGACGTAGCCGTCGATGATGTCGATCGCCTCCGCGCACGCGTGGACGAGCTCCACGGCGCGGGCGACGATCGAGGCGTGGATGTTCGTGCGGATCGTCTCCGCGAACCCCGTGGCGTCGAGCATCTCGCGCGCGGCCGGGTGGAGCGTCGCGCCCGCGAGCGTGACGCGCGCCGCGGGGCCCAGGAGGTAGACACCCTTGCCATCCCGCGTCCGGGCATGGAGCGCGTTGCTGCCGGAGACCTGGTGCTCCTCGAAGATCGAGCGCCATTCGCCCATCGCGATGTCGATCCCGTCCGAGCTCACGATCCGGCCGTGGTTGTACGGGTACTCGCCCGGGTGGCGGACGCAGACGAGGCGGGGCTCGCGGTGGAACTCGGGCATCGGCAGGCCGGCCACGAAGCGGACGGTGTCGCGGGCGATCTCGAGCGCCTCCGCGAGCGCGGGGCGGAGCGCGAGGAGCTCGCCACGACGGGGGGCGCGGCTCCAGCCACCGACGCGCACGGAGACCGGGTGGATCGGCCGGCCGCCGAGGAGCCGGAGGAGGTCGTTACCGGCCTTCTTCGCCCGCAGCGCGGCCTCCACCTTCCCGCGGTGGTCCGCCGCGAGCGCGATCGCGGACGGGTAGCCGAGGAAGTCCGGCACGTGGAGGAGCCAGATGTGGAGCGCGTGGCTCTCGATCCACTCGCCGCAGTAGAGGAGGCGTCGGAGCGCGCGGACGGACGGGTCGACCTCCACGCCGAAGAGGTCCTCGAACGCGTGGACCGCGCTCATCTGGTACGCGACCGGGCAGATGCCGCAGATCCGCGCGACGATGTCGATGACCTCGTCCGGGGTGCGATCCACGACGAGCGCCTCGAAGTAGCGCGGCGCCTCGAAGATGCCGAGGCGTGCCTCCACGACCTCGCCGTCGCGGACGCGCAGGTGGAGCGAGCCCTCGCCCTCGACGCGCGTCAGCTCGCCGACCGCGTAGACCTGCTCGCCGGAGGGGACGGGGCCGGGCTGGGCGGTCATGGCGCATCCTCCCGGGCCGCGGGTCGCGCGGCCGCCTCGTCGGTCGGCGGCCGGGCGATCACGGGGAGCGTCCGCCGGCTCCCCTCCGGCGCACCGCCGAGCGCGTGCACCGCGCCCCGGAAGGGCTCGGCCCAGGCGGTGAAGCCCGCGAGCAGCCGGCCCGCCTCGGCGAGCGTCTTCCCGCCGTCCGCGTGCCAGCTCTGCACGAGCCCGTCCACGTTCGCGCCCTCGCGCGGCCCGAAGCAGCCGTAGCAGCCGCGGCCGTAGCGCGGGCAGATGGCGCCGCAGCCGGTCTGCGTCACCTGGCCGAGGCAGGGGATGCCCTGCGCGACCACGACGCAGACGACGCCGCGCCGCTTGCACTCCATGCAGACCGGCTCGTCGCGCAGCTGCGGCCGACGGCCGGTGGCGAGCGCGCCGAGGAGCTCGAGGAGCTGGTCGGGGTCGATCGGGCAGCCGCGCAGCTCGATGTCCACCGGGACGTGGTCGGCGACGGGCGTGGAGCGGTCGAGCGAGGCGACGAGCTCGGGGCTCGGGTAGACCGCGTCGCGGAAGGCGGCGTGATCGCCGAAGTTCCGGAGCGCCTGGATGCCGCCCGCGGTCGCACAGGCGCCGATCGTCACGAGGATGCGCGTCCGCGCGCGCAGCTCCACGATGCGCTCGGCCTGGTGGGGATCGGAGATCGAGCCCTCCACGAAGAGGACGTCGAACGGCCCGGCGGAGCGGGCGGACGAGGCCTCGGGGAAGTCGAGGATCTCGAAGCGCTCGGTGACGTCGAGGAGGCGCTCCTCGAGGTCGAGGATGGTCAGCTGGCAGCCATCGCAGGACGCCATCTTCACGACGCCCACGCGGGGCCGGGCGGGTGCGGCGGTCGGAGCCATCAGATCCCCTCCCTCCCGAAGATGTCGCCGAGCTGGGCGACGGAGAAGACGGGGCCGTCCTTGCAGATGAAGAGGCTGCCCATCTGGCAGTGGCCGCAGAGCCCGACGCCGCACTCCATGTGCCGCTCGAGGGTGACCCAGGTGCGCCCGGAGGTGACCCCGCGGCCCGCGAGCGTGGCGACCGTCGCCTGCATCATCCGCTCGGGGCCGCAGATGAAGGCGGCCGCGGCGCTGCCCTCCCAGCCGGCCCGGTCGAAGAGGTGGGTGACGACGCCCACCGTCCCGTTCCAGCCCGTCCCGGCGCGATCGACGGTGAGCGCGACCTCGATCCGGGCCGCGGGCCAGGTCCGCTCGAGCTCCTCGCGGAAGAGGAGGTCCGCGGGGGTCCGGGCGCCGTAGTAGAGGCGCACATCGCCGAAGCGCCGGCGGTCCGCCACGACCGCGTCGAGGACCGGCCGGAGCGGCGCGAGGCCGATGCCGCCGGTGACGACCACGAGGTCGCGGCCGGCCACCCGGTCGAGCGGCCAGGCGTTGCCGAGCGGGCCACGCAGGCCGAGCTCGTCGCCCGGCTGGAGCGCGCAGACCGCGCGCGTCGCGGGCCCGGCGCCACGGATCGTGAGGATGAGGCCGTCGGGGAGGTAGCGGCTCACGGAGATCGGCAGGGGCGGGAAGCCCGGCAGCTCGATCATCACGAACTGGCCGGGCCGGCCGGCCGCGAAGGCCGGGTCCAGCCCGCCGATGCGCAGGCTCGTGGTGTCCGCGGTCTCGGCCGTCACGGCGAGCACGCGTCCCACCGCGAACGTGCCCGGCGCGGCCGCCACGGGTGCGGGCGCGGGGTCCGCGGCGGGCAGCGGCGGCGCGATCGCGGCGAGCTCCTCGCGGATGTCGATGCCGACGGGGCACCACGTCATGCAGCGGCCGCAGCCGACGCAGCCGGCGCTGCCGAACTGGTCGTGCCAGGTGGCGAACTTGTGCGTCAGCCACTGGCGGTAGCGGTCCTGCGGCCGGGAGCGGAAGCTGCCGCCGGCGACCCGCGCGAACGAGGGGCTGAAGCAGCTGTCCCACGTCCGGTTCGCGACGGTCTCCGCGCCGGGCAGGTCCGCGACCTGCGTGACCGAGGTGCAGAAGCAGGTGGGGCAGACGAGCGTGCAGCTCGCGCACGTGATGCAGCGCTCGGCGACCTGCGCCCAGCGCGGGTGGTCCGGCTGCGCGAGGAGCCGCTCCCGGAGGCCGTCGAAGGCGACCGGGTCGCCGAGCGCGGCCCGCACCGCGGCGACCTCGGCCGCGGCCCGGTAGCGCTCGGCCGCGGTCGCCTCGCGCGCGGCGAGCCGCGCCGCGACCTCCCGGCCGGCCAGGCTCCCCGTCTCGAGCAGGAGGCCGTCGTCCGTCTCGGTGAGCGCGAGGTCGTAGCCGCCGGAGAGCTCGGGCCCGGTCTGCATCGAGGTGCAGAAGCAGGTGGATGCGCTCACGGTGCACTGGACGGCGATGACGAAGGTGTCCGCGCGGCGGACCGCGTAGTCCGGGTCGGCGACAGGGCCCGCCGCGAGGACGCGGTCGTGGATGGCGAGCGCCGCGATCTCGCAGGCGCGGATGCCGAGGAAGGCGACGGGGCGCTGGGGCGGCGTGACCGGGGTGAAGGTCACCTTGCCGTCCACGCGGGTGGCCCGGCCGATCGGGACGAGCGACGGGAAGGTCCAGCGCTTCGGGGAGGTCGGCCCGACGACGTGGCCGAATAGCCGGTCGTCGTCGCGCCGGACGAGGCGGTAGCTGCCCGGCGCCTGGACGTCCCCCCAGCCGGCGGGGAGCTGCGCGACGGAATCGATCTCGTCCAGGACGATCGCACCGTCCGCGACCGTCGGCCCGATGATCGTCCGTCCGTCCGCGCGGAGGAGGTCGAGGAGCGCCTGGAGGGCCGTGC
>JBJTJV010000326.1:0-2877 GCA_046352645.1 Chloroflexota bacterium
GCGATCCCCGCCCCCCCCCGAGCTGCCGCCCCCGACCACGAGCTGGCCACCGACCACACCCCCGCACCCCCAGCGCCCGCTCACGACGAGGCCGATCGCGAAGAGCGCGCTCTCCGCGATGCCGACGACGGTGTCCTCGCGAAGCCGGGGGTGCGCGAGCAGCGCCACGATGACGAGTGACATCACGAGCCCACCGGCAAGCGCACCGCCGGTCACGGAGAGACCGGCGAGGCTTCCGATCGCGATACCGGCGAGCGTCCCGTGGCTCATCGCGTCGCCGAGGTACGAGAGGCGTCGGAGCAGCGTCCAGCAGCCGATGGTGGGCACGACGGCACCGACGATCAGGGCCGCGATCGCTGCGCGCTGCATGAACGTCGAGCCGTATGGCTCGGTGAGCCAGGCCAGGGGGTCCACGATCAGGCGCGTGAGACGCCCGGGCCATCGGGGTCACCCGAGCCGAAGGTGCGCTCGATCGTCCACGCGTCGAGGCTGGCGCTCGGCGGGCCGTCTGCCACCACGCGGCGGTTCAGGGCGATGCAGCGTGGGAAGAAGCGACGCACCAGCGATAGGTCATGAGTCGCCACGAAGAGCGTGGTCCCCAGGGCCCCAAGCCGGTGGAACAGAGACAGGATCTCATCCCGAGAGCGCAGGTCGACCTCGTTGAGTGCCTCGTCGATCAGGAGGATCGATGCCTCCTGGGCGAGCGCGCGCGCGATGAGCGCGCGCTGCAGCTCGCCACCGGAGAGGGTCGCGATCGGACGGTTCCGGAACGAGGTGAGCCGGGTGATCTCCATCGCGTTCCGTACGATCCCGTGGTCGTGGCTGCCCGGTCGCCGGATCGGTCCGAGGTGCCGCCGGCGGCCCATCATCACGATCTCCTCGACGCTCGCCGGGAAGCCGTGATCCAGGGACGATCGCTGCGGGATCAGCGCGACGGGCGGGAGGCGGCGCACGGTGCTCCCGAGCTGGACCGCACCGTCATGGGCCACAAGCCCGCTCATCGCCCGGAGCAGCGTGGACTTGCCCGCTCCATTCGGCCCGACCAGCGCGACCTGCTCGCCGGGATCGAGCCGGAGGGACACATGTGCGAGCGCGACAGTCGTGCCATAGCGGACCGTGAGGTCACGGACCTCGAGCGCTGTCACTCGGGGCTGTCAGTGCAGCCCAGGCCACCGGCGAGGGCGACGAGGTTCCTCTCCATGGCTGCGACGTAGCCACCGCCCTCGTCGATATCCTGCTCCGTCAGGGATTCGACGGGATCGAGGGCATCGACTCCGGCACCGATCTCCTGCGCAACGGTCTCCGCGAAGTCCCGCGGAACGACCGACTCGTAGAAGATCGTCCGGACGCCCCGCTCGCGCGCCAGCGCGGCGATCGCGGCGAGCGACCGCGGGTCCGGCTCCTCGGACGGCGAGAGGCCCGCGATCGGGACCTGCTCAAGGCCATACCTCTGGGCGAGATAGCCGAAGGCCCGGTGTGACGTCACGATCGTCCGGCTCCGGCAGCTCCCCAGCGCGGCGGTGTAGGCCGCATGCAGCGCCGCCAGATCCGCCTGGAACGCCGCAGCACCCGCTGCGTACTGATCGGCTCCGGCGGGGTCGGCCCGGATCAGCACGTCGGCGATCGTGGCGGTCATCCCGGCGAAACGGACCGGATCCAGCCCTACATGCGGATCCCATCCGCCTTCGAGGACCTCGCCGACCGCCTCGGCGACGGTACCCGCGAGGGCCGGTCCGACGGGGATCAGGTTGCGGCCGATGAGGAGGTCGATCACCACGGGGCCGGCCGGCATGGCGCCGATGGCATCCGTGACGTTCGGCTGGAAGCCCGAACCGAGGAGGAAGATGACGTCCGCATCCTCGAGGACGCCAAGCGTTCGGGGGTCGATCTCGAGGTCGTGGGGCGAGGTGTCCGGGGGCGTCAGGTCGGTGACATGGATCCGCTCTCGGCCGACGGCCCGGACGGCTTCGGCTATGGGGCGGAAGGAGGCGACGACAGAGAGGGCCGGCACGGCCGCAGGGGATGGCTCTGCCGCCATGGCCACCGGCGCGATGGCCGTGGCGAGGACCGCGGCGACGGCGATCAAGGTGCCCCAGGGGGCCAGGAGCCGCGTGCGACGGGTCGGTGGTTGTCGCATCAGTTGTTCTCCTTGTCGAGCGGGATGGACTTCGGCCCCTCGGGGCGCAGGTTGCTTCGCCATACCTCCTGGATCGGCGCGAAGCCGGCGGAGCGGTAGAAGGCGCGGGCTGCGTCGTTCGCGCGCGTCACGAACAGCTGGACGCACGCGTACCCGTGGACGCGCGACCATGCCTCCGCGGCTTCGAGGAGCGTGCGTCCCACCCCCAGGCGCCGCGCACGGGGCGTGACGTAGAGCGCGGACAGCTCGACCCACTGCCGGTGGACGAACGGCCCCGGCTCGTCGTGGACCCGCACAACAGCGAGACCCGCGGGCGTGTCACCCACCCACGCGATCAGTGCCGAGCCGGACCCATCCCGGGCCATCCGCGCGAGATCCGCGCGGAACATCTGGCGCCAGCCGGGTAGCAGCGCGAAGCTGGGGTCATAGGAGGCATTCGAAGCATGCAGGTCCGCGAACATCTGCTCAAGCACGGCCCTGTCGTCTGGGCCGGCAACCCGCACAGTCGGAGTGGCAGCCATGGGGAGAGTCACCCTTCGCTCATCGCGCGTCGAACCGCCCGAGCGAGCCGCTGCCCGTGCCGCACACGAGCCAGGTGTCATCCGGGCTCCAGTGGAGCGACGAGACCGGTGTCGTGAGCGGGAGCGCCACGACCGGCTTGCTCGACCGAGCCGGCGCCCACAGCGCGAGAACGCCGTCATGGCTGCCGGAGGCGAGGAGCGGCCCGTTGCCCTGCCAGG
>JBJTJV010000327.1:0-5612 GCA_046352645.1 Chloroflexota bacterium
GCGGCGGAGATGCAGCGCCTCACCGACATCTCGGGCCCCATCCCCGCGGACCCGCGGCCGAGCGTCTACTGGATGTGGGGCGACGTGTTCGGGACGGCGGGCCTGAAGAGCACCCGCGACGACCTCATCACCGCCGCCGGCGGGGTGAACGTCCTCGCTGGCTGGGACGATCCGGCCAAGACGACCGAGCACCCCGTGCTGACGATGGAGACCATCGCCAAGCTCGACCCAAAGGTCATCTACATGTGGTTCAACCCGGACATCTCCCCGTCGGACGTCATCGAGGGCAAGCAGGCCGGCGGCTTCGACTTCAGCGCCTGGTCGAGCCTGTCGGCCGTCAAGAACAAGCGCGTCTACGAGCTGGACGACCCGTTCCTCTACGACTTCATGACCGGCCGTCAGCCGATCGCGACGCTCAAGATCGCCAAGGACATCAACCCGGACGCGTTCAAGAGCCTCGACGTCGCGAGCGAGTACGACACGTTCTTCCGGCAGATGTACGGCGTGACCTACCCCGATTACCAGCCGGCGGGCTGAGCCGCCGCTGATGGCCGTCCGCTGGCTGCCCGCGTCGCTCCGTGCCGGCACGGGGCTGCCCGGTGGCTGGCGGACGGTCGCGATCGCCGGCATCGTCCTCTCGCCGATCCCGGCCTTCCTCTTCTCCATGCTCCTCGGGACGTACGGCCTCGGGGTGGCGGACGTCATCGGCGTCATCTGGTCCCGGCTGACGGGGACGGTCGCGTACGACAGCACCGTCTACGCCGTCCTCTTTGACATCCGGCTGCCGCGCGTGCTCGCCGCCATGCTGGTCGGAGCGTCGATGTCCGTGGCCGGTGCGGCGCTCCAGGGCGTCCTCCGCAACCCCTTGGTCGACCCGTACATCCTGGGGCTCTCGTCCGGCGCGGCCTTCGGTGCGGCGCTCGCGATCGCGGTCGTCCCGTGGCTGCCCGTGCAGCTCTCCGCGTTCGCGTTCGGCCTGCTCGCGATGGGCCTCGCCTACTCGATGGCGCGGTCGGGCGGCCGCGTGCCGATCGTCTCGCTCATCTTGTCCGGCGTCATCGCCTCGGCGGTGTTCACCGCGCTCCTCTCGATCGTCCAGATCAACGCCCACGAGCGCTCGCTCCAGTCGATCGTGCGCTGGATCATGGGCAGCTTCAACGCCGTCACCTGGCCGTTGCTCGGCAGCGCCTGGTGGCTGATGGTCGCGGGCACCGTGCTGATGATCGCGCTGCGCTGGCGCCTCAACGTGCTCGCCCTGGGGGATGACGAGGCGCGCTCGGCCGGGCTGAACGTCGAGCGCTACAAGGCGGTCTTCATCGTCTGCGCCGCGCTTGTCTCTGCCGCAGGGGTGTCCATCGTCGGGATCGTGGCGCTCGTCGGCCTCATCGTGCCGCACATGGTGCGCATGGTCGCCGGGCCTGACCACCGGACCCTGCTGCCGCTGTCCGCGGCGCTCGGCGCGACCTACCTCGTGCTCGTCGATGACATCGCGCGAGCCGCGCTCGGCTACGAGGTCCCCCTGAGCATCATCACGACGCTCATCGGGGCGCCCTTCTTCTGGGTGCTGCTGCGCTCGACGAAGGCGAGCGGCTGGGAATGATCGACCCTGCCGCGGCCGCGGAAGTGCCGGATCCGATGCTCGAGGTGGAGGCGCTCACCGCTGGGTATGACGAGGCAAGCGTGCTGCGCGACGTCTCGTTCCGGGTGCCGCGCGGCAGCGGCGTGTCGCTGCTCGGCCCGAACGGGTGCGGCGAGACGAGCCTGCTCCGCAGCATCGGGAAGCTCCACCCGGCGTCCGCGGGCGTCGTGCGGGTCGCCGGCCGCGATGTGGCGGAGACGAGTCAGGCGGAGCTCGCTCGCGTCCTCGCCACGGTCTCGCAGGTGCAGCGGACGACCTTCCCGTTCTCGGTGCTGGACGTCCTGCTGACGGGCCGGCTGCCCTACGTCGCGGCCTTCGCGGCACCCGGCGACGCGGACGTCCAGCGGTGCCGCGAGGTGCTCGACCGGTTCGGCATCCGGCATCTAGAGTCGAAGGCGGTCACGCGCCTGAGCGGCGGGGAGCGACAGCTGGTGATGATCGCCCGGGCGCTCGCCCAGGAGCCCCGGATCCTGCTGCTCGACGAGCCGACGACCTTCCTCGACCTGCGGAACCAGGTGCATGTCCTCGACGTGGTCCGCCGGCTGGTGCAGGAGCAGGACCTCACGGTGCTGATGACGATCCATGACCCCAACCAGGCGCTCGCGTACTCCGACCACGTCGTGCTGCTGCGGCGCCTGGGTGGGCTCGACGGGGTGGACCCGGCCCTTGCCGAGCGCGCTGGCCTTCGCGCCAGCCTCGTCGCCGCGGGGACGCCCACCGAGGTGCTCACCCCGGCGAACGTGCTGGAGGCCTACGGGGCGCGCGTCGACGCGATCGAGCACGACGGCCGACGGATGCTCGTGACGGTGCCCTAGCGCTCCTTCGTGCGCGAGCCTGCCTCGTGACGAACCGCGGGCCTCCGAGAGGCACCATCGGCTCGCCCGAGGAGGTACGCCGCCTGCGCGACGCTCAGGCATCCCGTCCGCCGATACAGGGCGTGGAGGTGCTGGCGCGCGGTCGCCTCCGAGATGCCCAGCACGTGGGCGGCAGCCGCGATCGAGCCGGCGCCGACGTACGCACGCAGCACCTCGAGTTGCCTGCGGGTGGGACGGAGGGCCGTGCTCATGCCGACCGGCGCTCCTCGTCCGCATCGTCCCCGGAGCTCCGCCGTGTGCGGTTCCGCATGATGAGAGGTGGTCTGGTGCGGTCCTGAGCCAAGGAGGGGCTATCCCTCTCGCCCCGACCATAGCCAACAGTGATGTCCATGCGCTGCGGAAGCGCGGCCAGCATCCCGCGCGCCACGGCGTGCGCGGTCGGGTGGGCCACCATCGCGCGGAAGCCCAGGACGTCGAGTCGAGCGAACCGCGACTCCGCCAGTAACCGCCTGCCGGGCCCCTCGCGCTCGCCTCGAGCGAGCGCCACGAGGTCGGCAGCTCCTGCAGGTACCGTCGCGCGTCCGATGCCGGTGGGATGGCCGAGGCTCCGCACCCGAGCGGCGTGCGTCGCGTGGGAGGGTGCCATCGAGGCCGTCCGGGGGCGCCAGCGCATGGCGCCGCGTTCCGGCGACGGGATCAGTCCATGCGACGACCCGAGACGCTCCCTTTGCGACGGGGGGCTGACTCGGCGGGTCGCCACCCGATCGAGTACCGCCAGCGCCCCACATCCAACCGCTTCCCGCGAACCGACCAAGGCACCACGAGCCGATAATGGGCGACACTGCCATGGTCGTCCCCGTCTCTCGATCCCCGGAGCCGTCCTCTGGGCCAAGCAGCAGAAGCCATTCGATGGAAGGATCGCACCCTTGAGACGACATGTCGCCCCGGCAGCCCTCGCTGCCATCGTGGTCGTGGGCTCGTTCTCCACCGCGACGGTCTCGCAGTCCCCGTTGCCGGCGACTGCCAGCAACCCGCCGGCGTCACCGGCCGTCGAGCTGTGGTCGGCTCCGGCCCGCACGACGACCCCGATGTCATCCACCGATGCGGCGGCGGTGGACGCGGCCGTCAAGAAGGCCCTTGCTGGATCCATCGATGCCACCCCGGGGGCATGGGTCGGGATCTGGAGCCCGACGAAGGGGTTCTACGTCCAGGCCTACGGCAATGCCGTGATGCCCGGCACCGCGGCCACCGTGGCCGACCACAACTACATCGGGAGTGCGACCAAGACGGTCACCGCGACCGCCGTGCTGCAGCAGGTCGCCGCCGGCACGATGAGCCTCAGCGACACGGTCGCCAAGCTCGACCCCGCCCTCGCGGAGACGTTCCCCGCCATCGCCGACATCACGGTCGAGCAGCTGATCGGGATGACCTCCGGCCTGCCGGACTATGCCAACGAGCCGAAGGGCGTCATCGGGATGGTCGCCACCGATCCGGCCAAGGAGTTCAGCGCCGAGGACCTCATCCGCATCGGGCTGGCGGCGAACGCCAGCAAGCCGCCCGGAACGCCCGGGTACTCGACGACCAACTACATCATCCTCGGTGAGCTGCTCGCCGCCGTGACCGGGAAGAGCCCCGAGGACGTCATCAACGGCGTCTTCGCACAGGCCGGGATGACGGACTCCGCCCTGCTCGGGCCGCCGGCGACGCGGCCCGGACCGGCAAGCCACGGATACCTGGGCAACCTCGGCGCCGGAGAGGTGGCGATGTTCGGCGGCCCGACGCTTGACGGCTCTACGGACGTCACGGACTGGCGCCTCGACTGGGGCCGGGCGGGCGGTGGCGCGTACTCGACGATCGAGGACCTCGGCACGTGGGGCTCGATCGGCCTGGGCACCGCGTTCCTGCCGAAGGCCCTGGGGGATGTCCGCCTCTCGAGCCTCCACACGACCCCGCAGGCGGGTCCGTACGGTCTCGGCATCCAGGACCTCGGCGATGGCTGGATCGGCCACGGGGGGCAGGTGATCGGCTGGGAGTCCATGGTCAAGCAGAACCCGAAGACGGGCGCGGTGATCGTGGTCATGGTGAACAGCAGCGAGGGCAGGGCCGACGTGGACAAGGCGCTCGAGCCCTTCGCCGCCGAGTAGCATCCCGAGGAGCACGCCCCAGGGGCGTCGAAGAGCCCCTCCCTGATGGACCGCGCCGGTCGGCGTCACGGACCGGCTCTGACGCGGAGAAGCGTCGAGCCGGGATCGCCTCGCCGGGTGTGTCGTCACGGCCCCCACGGGGACGGACCCTTGGTCCAGCGTGCCGCCCGCCCTGCCGTGTTGTCAGGGCGCGCCTCGGTCGCATCCGCCACGCGCTTCCCGCCGGGCACGACGGTCCATCGTGCAGCGGGCTCAGAAGAACCGGCACCCGGTCCCAACGCTCATTCCTTGGCCGAGCGACCTGGTCCGCGCCACGGTAGGCGCCCGGCATCACCGAGGCCGAGCCGATAGGCTGCCTGGACCGCATTGAGACACCCCGTCCGGCGGTACAACCTCGACAGATGCTGCCGAGTCGTCGCCTCGGTGATGCCCAGCTCGTGGGCCGCGGCCGCGACGGAGCCGGCGGCGATGTAGACGCGCAGGACCTCGAGCTGGCGTCGGGTGCCACGCTTTCGCGTATCGGACATTGTCAGCGTGCCACCGCGAGGCCGGTATCGGCGAACGTCTCGGCAAGGCTAAAGGTCAGCGGGAACTCTTGGGAAGTTCGGGGCCTAGACCTCTCGCCCCGACCATTCCTCCCCCGTCGTGTGCGCCGGGCTCCGACGAGGTCGGGATCCCCAGCAGGCGCGGCCCGCGCCCACCCCGCCACCGCGCCGCTGCACGCCCCGTCCGGCGCGATCCGGCTACTTCGTCCGGAAGCAGGCGGCGACGCGCGTCCCGTCGAGCAGGGTCACCACCGCCGTCGCCGTGATCCCTCGCGCCGACGGCGCGCGCCGGCGCAGGAGGAAGCGCTGCTGCTGTGCGCTCCAGCGCAGGGACTCGAGCCCGTTCGAGCGGGCGAGGAGCATCGTCGGGAGGCCGGTGCCCGGGGCCGGCGCCCGGGACCGGCGCCCCCGGGGTACATCCCGCGCCGCCCCGCCCCCCGGCCGCCGCACGGACGCCACGGACCCTCGG
>JBJTJV010000328.1:0-2152 GCA_046352645.1 Chloroflexota bacterium
CCTGGCGGTCCTCCTCGGCGCGCCGCTTCGGCGGGCAGCTCCGGTGCTTGCATCCCGCCTTCTCGCACATGTACCGGCCGCCGTAGCCGCCCCACGCCCGCAGCTTGGCGGGGCAGGCGGGCTGGTGGGTGCAGCCGGGGATCACACACTTGCTCCACCGGGGGACGACCTCGCCGACCACCGGCAGGGGCTCCAGGCTGGACAGGCCGTCGAAGTGGACGACCCCGTCCCCGATGCTCACGAACATCGCGCGCTGACGCGCCATCGCGTTGACCTCCGATCGATCCCGGCTGGGGCACCGTGCCCGTCGCGGGCCGGTCGCCGCGCCGTCATCGAGCCGGGGCTCTCGGGCGCTCGTGATCGGGGTGGCGGCCGTCAGCGACGGTCGCCGGAGCGGAGAGGGGTGGGCGCGCGCGCACGCCGCCGCAGGATCCGGACCATCCGGGGGTTCCTCCTGGCCATCGTCCTCGGCGGGAGCACCGTGTCGACCGAGGGGGTCGAGCGGTTGCTGCGTGGTCGTCGGGCCGAGTCCCTCGCACGCTCTGGATGGTGGGTGCCATCATGGCGCCTCCTCGAAGATACCATCGGGAGTCAAGTTGTCCGTCGCGAGCCGGGGAGCCCCGGGTCAGCCGGACCACGCCACGGAGACCCTCTGCATGTCGGCCATCGCCACGTCCTCCGCCCGGGTCGTTGCCCTCCTGCTCGTCCTCTCGGTCGCGCTCGCCGCGCCCGTGACCGCCGCGACCCTCGTCCGGTCGCGGGTGAGCGTCCATCTCGCGCCCGGCGGGACCGCCGCGTACCTCTACGGCGTCGTCCGGTCCGGCCGTGACGCCTGTGTCGCGGGCCGGTCGGTGACCCTCCAGGTCAGCCCGACCGGGACGGACGGCTGGCTGAACGCGGATACGACGACGACGAACGGCGACGGGACGTGGACCCTCTGGGCGGGCGTCGGCGAGATCGGCAACGGCTACTACCGCGTCGTCGCGGCGCGACGGAACGCCGGGGGGCTCGACTGCCGCCGCGCGGTCTCGCCCGTCCTCTTCGTGGACTGATGCAGATGCCGCCCGGATGGGCATGGGCCCGAGCGCGCCGCCGGGTCCGCGCGATCCTCGTGGCCGCGATCGCGGTCGCCGTCGTCGCGGGATCTCCGATCGCGGCGGCCGGGCCTGCGGCGCAGGCGGCGCCGGATGGCGCGAACACCTGGGGCGATCCCGCGTGGCGCGCCCTCCTCCCGCGACCCCGGGCGATCGGTGTCGCCACCCCGCCCGGCGTCATCGAGGTCGGACCCGCGGGCTGGGCGGGCCGGAGCCTTGCCTCCGACGCCACGAGCGGCTGGGGCGACCATGCATGGCGCATCGTGCTGCCCGAGCCGCGCTTCCTCTTCGTCGCCGTGGACGACTGCTGCCTCCCGGGGGATCGCTTCGAGGTCCACGTGGACGGCCGGCTCCGGGCGACGACCCCGGCGACCGAGCCTCCCTCGCGGAGCCGCGGGAGCGTGGGGGTCGCCCTCGATGCCGGGGAGCACCTGCTCCGGATCCGGCACGCCGGCGCCGGCGGTTCCGCCGAGGGGAGTGCCGCGATCCTCCCCGCCGGCTTCGCGGTGGCGATCTCGTTCGCGGTGCCCACGACCGGGACCGTGGCGGATGACGATGCGATGGGCACGGTCGCGGCGACCCGCGATGGCTGGGGGGCGCTCGTCGTGGCGACGGTCAGCGATCGCCGGGACGACGACGCCTGCGCCTACCTGCTGATCACCGCGGCGCTCGGGGACTTCCCGGATGGGGACGACCTGAAGGTCACCGACTGCAGCCCGGACGGCCGCCCGGTCCGGGTCATCGCAAGGCTCCCGGCGAGCGCGCTCGGGACCCGGATGGAGGGTCTCCTCGTGAAGCTCTGCCGCGAGCGCCGGACCCGGGACTGCCCGGTCCGCCCGGACCTGCGGCTCGAGCTGGCGGCCCAGGCGCCCCTCCGGCCGGCCGACATCGATGCCATGGAGCGGCTCTTCGCGCTCCCGCTGGACGACTTCCTCGCGCAGGCCGGGACCGGCGACTACGACTGGGGGAACGACGGCTGCTCCTTCCCCGTGGAGGCGGCGAAGCCCCTCTCCGACCTCGCCCTCCGCAGGTTCCGGACGAGCTGCATCCGCCACGAC
>JBJTJV010000329.1:0-14261 GCA_046352645.1 Chloroflexota bacterium
CGGGGGTCTCGGCACGCCTCCAGGCCGCCGATCGAGGGTGGAACGCGCTCCGTTGCGCGTGGCCACTCCCCGTACACGGCCGCGAACGACGCCGAACCCTGCGTCCCGGCCGCCGCAGCTGACCTAGGGCGAAAACGCGTCGGGATGGCGGGCGGGCGGCACGGCCGAGGTCGCGCGGCGGCCCCCGCGGCCGGTGCCCCTGCCGCGGTCGAGCGGCGGCCCTGCGGCGGCCCTGCGGCGGCCCGGCGACGCCCCGCCCCCGCCTACTCCTCCGCGCGCCCCGAGCCGATCAGGCGCCCCGCGAGGATCCGGCGCATCCGGACGCTCCGCCGGCGCGCAGCGGCGCCCGTTCCCGTCCCGATGAGGAAGTAGAGCAGCACGCCGAAGCCACAGACGGCCGCGCACAGCACGAGCGCGCTGTCCACGGCGAGGACGCCCGCGCCGATAAGGAGGCTCACGAGGAGCGGTCCGCCGATCCCGTGGAACCCGCTCGTGAGGTTCCAGCCGGCGAGCGAGCTCGCCCGGTCCTGGATGGGCGTCTCCTCGGCGAGCAGCGAGAGGACCGCCGCGTCGGTGCACGCCCCCGCCGCGCCGACGAACGCCGCCGCGGGCAGGAGGACGAGGACGTCCCCCGCGAGCGCGTAGCCCGCCACGCCGAGGAACCCGCACAGCACGCCGAGCCGGAGCGCGACCATCGACCCGATCCGGTCCACGATCACGCCCCAGATCGGATAGCTGAGCGTCGTCCCGAGCGACCCGACGACGCCGATGATGCCGACCTGCCCGAGCGTCAGGCCGAGCCGGTCGATGTGCACGAGCGCGAAGAGCGGGATCGCGGCGATCAGCCCCGCCCCGTAGAAGAAGTGGGCGGTCACGATGCGCCGCAGCCGTGGCCGCTCGAGCAGCGTCCCGAGCGACGTGCGCGCGGTGTAGCGCGGCGGCTCGGGCGTCACCGGCGAGCGCAGGCCGAGGTACGCGAAGGCGCACACGACCGCGAGGAGCCCCACGAGCGGCAACGCCTGGAAATCGCCGATCGCGTCCGCGAGGAAGCCGCCGACGAACGCCGCGATCGCGACCGTGGACGAGCGGAAGACACCGAAGAGGCCGAGGATCCGCCCGCGCGCCTCCGGCGGATAGATCCGCCCCCAGAGCTGGATGTGGAACGGACCGCCGAACGAGAGGCTGGCCCACAGGAGCAGCGCCACGAGCACGATCACCGGGCTCGACTGGGAGATCCACACGAGAGCCACCGCCCCCGCACCGACGATCCGGTAGATCGTGAGCTGGCGGATCGACTTCGCCGCCACGCCGCTCCAGAGCCCGGAGACCAGGTTCGCGATGAACGGTGTCGAGATGAGGAGCGCGAGCCAGAGCGGCTCCATCCCGTTCTTGCGGGCGGCGCTCGGCATGAGCGTCCAGACCATCGCGATGGAGATGCCCACGCCGACCGCGGCGACGGTGTCGAACGTCAGGTTCCGGCGGACCGACGGCGTCGCGATGGACGATCCGGCCGCGGTCACCACTCAGCTCCTTGCAACGCTCACCCGGACGCTGCGCCGAGGTCGCT
The DNA here is from genome assembly GCA_046352645.1 of Chloroflexota bacterium. Classification (GTDB taxonomy): domain Bacteria; phylum Chloroflexota; class Limnocylindria; order Limnocylindrales; family CSP1-4; genus JAFMJV01. The sequence goes on from JBJTJV010000329.1 coordinate 1,568, forward strand.
CGGGACCTGCCGGGCGCGCCGCCGTTCGGTGGTGAGTCTACCAGCGCTCGATGGCGCGGACGCCCCCGGGACGCTCCCGCCCGGGCTCAGGGACGGCTGTCGGCGGGGATCACGTGGAGATGGAGACGGGACGGGTGCGCGGCGTCATGGTGGATGGTCTGCCGGGCCGGCCGGAGCTCGTCGGCGCCGGCGATCGGCCCGCCGGTCTGGGGGTTCCGGTCGAAGCGCGGCCAGTTCGACGCGGCGACCTCCAGGCGGATCCGGTGGCCCGCACGGAAGACGTTCGCCGTGCCGATGAGGTCGACGCGGAGCGCGCCGACCTCGCCCGGCGGCAGGAGCTCCGGGGCATGCGTCCCGTTGCGATAGCGGGCACGCACGATCCCCTCGCACAGGTTCCGGGCGACACCGTCAGGGAAGACGTCCACGAGCTTCGCGGTGACATCGAAGTCGGGCGCCGTGGAGCTCACGTGGACGGTGAGCGCCACCGGCCCGGTGACCTCGAGGTCGTCGTCGAGGGGCTCGGTCTCGTAGACGAGGACATCGTCGCGCTCCTCCACGCCGGTCTGGTCGAAGGCGCCGGGCGCCTGGACGAGCTGCCAGCAGCAGAGGTTCCCGCCGCGCGTCGGGACCGGGTCCGCCGGGTCGGAGATGAAGGTGTCCGCGAGCTCCCCCGCGTCCGGGGCCGCGAGCGTCAGCCTGCCGTCGCCCCAGAGCGTGTTCGCACGGCCCCCCGAGCGCAGGTAGAGGTCCGTGGGCACGGCCCGCGCGAGCGGCCAGGCGGGCTCGTCGCGCCACACGTTCGTGCCCATGATGAAGAGCCTGACCGGGGCATCCGGCGTCGCCGGCGCGACCCCCTTGAGCCAGCGATCGAAGAAGCGGAGCTGGAGCCCCGCCATGTCCACCCCGAGGCCCGTGGAGCCGATGCCGAAGACCGCGTCGCCGGCCGGATCGCCGAGGATCGGGAACGCATGCCGCCACGGCCCGACGACGAGCCGCGTCCCCGTGCGCGCCGCATCCGACGCACCGTCCGCGGTCATGCCGACGTGGTTCGCGAGCGACCCGCCGATGAAGCAGTCGTACCAGCCCGCGACGTTGAAGACCGGCACCCCGATGTCCGCATGCGCGGCCCGCGGCGAGAGCGGCTGCCAGTACGCGTCGCGCTCGGGATGGGCGACCCAGGTCCGGTAGAGGTCGCCGATGCCGACCTCGTCCATCACCGCCGGCGTCTGGCCGGGGCGCGTCGGGATGTGATCGCCGAGCACGTCCATCGCCGCGACGAGCCGCTCCACCCGCCACGCCTCGCCGGGGAAGCGCTTGCCCACGGCATCGAGGCCGAGGGAGAGCAGCCACGACACGTTGAACCAGAGCGACGGCGCCCCGCCCTCGTAGATCCAGTAGTCGTGGAGGTCGCTCGTGGCGACGACGGGCGCGATCGCGCGCAGGTGCGGCGGCCGGCGCGACGCCGCCGTCCACTGCGTGTAGCCCACGTACGAGGCGCCGGTCATGCCCACGTTCCCGTCGCACCACGGCTGCGCCGCGACCCACTCGACGGTGTCGTAGCCATCGTCCGCCTCGTGCTCGAAGGGGACGAAGGCGCCGTCCGATCCCCACCGGCCGCGGGTGTCCTGGAGGACCACCGCGTAGCCCGCGGCCGTCGCCAGGAAGGCGTCCGGCCCGGCCGCGAGCGTGGGCGGCTGCGTCCGGTCGTACGGCGTCCGCGTGAGCAGCGTCGGGAAAGGGCCGTCGCCCGTCGGACGGTAGACGTCCGCGCGGAGGATCGTGCCGTCGCGCATCGGGATCGCGACCGCGCGATCCATGATCATCCCCGAGCCGCTCACCGCGTGCCTCCCTTCCGATCCGGCGCGACCGGTGCGCCGTGGGCGACGGTAGCAGAGGCACACCCGAGGGCGCGGGCGTGGTCCGCGGCTGGTAAGGTACGGCGCGGGGAGCGGCCACCGTGGGCCGCCGGACGTGATCGGAGGTGTCCCGGGTGGACGGCGTGCGCGCTCGGACCGCGGGTCCGGCAGCTCGGCTCGACGCCCTGCTCGCGCGCGTCGCGTCCGGGCGCCCGGACCGGCGTGTCCCGCTGCTCCTGCTCACCGCGGGGACGATCCTCCTCGGCCAGGGGATGTCCCAGTGGATCCGGCGCGAGGACGTGCCGTACCTGGCCTGGCTCGCGGCGGCCGTCGTCCTCGTCGTGGCGGGCGTCGTCGCCGGCGGCCGGCTGGAGCGGCTCCTGCCGCCCGGGCGCGCGGACCGGCTCCTCGTGCTCCTGCTCGGGGTCGGCATCATCGCGGGGACGCTCACGATCCTCGTCGTCCCGAACGCGCTGCCGCTGCCGAAGCAGGACGGGGCCGTCCTGCGCTGGGCCGACGCGCGGACCCTCGTCGTCCTCGCGGGCGTCGTCGGGCTCTCCGGGCTCCTGCCGCGGCCGCCGCTCGGCCCGCTGCATCTGCCGGTCCTGTGCGGGCTCGTCCTCGTGCTCGGCCTCTGGATCGTGGCGACGTCCCACTGGCCCGCGATCGATGTCTTCTTCTTCGAGCGGGACGCGGGGATCCGCCTGGGGCAGCTCACGAGCCCGTACTCGGGCACCACGACCAACATCTACGGGGGCACCGCGTACTACGCCGAAGGCTTCGCGACGAACCAGAAGGTCCTCTTCGGCTATCCGTACCCGCCGGTGCCGCTCCTCGTCACGAGCGCGGGGCAGATCCTCGGCGACGAGCCCCGGACCGGCCTCGTCGTCGCGATCGTCGCGGCCGGCGCGATCGTCGGTGCGATGCGCCGCGATCCGGTGGGCCGGGGGGCGGCGGCGCTCCTCCTGCTCACGCCGGCGCTCCCGTTCCTCCTGCGCGAGGCCTTCATCGAGCCCGTGATGATCGTGCTCCTCGCGGCGACGGTCGCGGCAGCCCACCGCTCGCCGCGTGCGACCGCGCTCTTCCTTGGGCTATTCCTCTTCTCCAAGCAGTACTGCCTCGTCGCCCTGCCGCTCGTGCCGCTCCTCGTGCGGGCGGGCGCGCCGCTCCGCGAGACGATCCGGCTGACGGTCCTTGCCGTGCTCGTCGCCGCTCTCCTCGTCCTGCCGTTCCTGCTCTGGGACGCGAGCGGGTTCGTGCGCTCGGTCTTCGCGATCATCCTCGCGAGCCCCGACCGGGCGGATTCCTTCGGCTTCGGGCCGCTCATCGTGCAGGCGATCGGGTCCGTGCCGGCGGTGCTCTTCGCGGCGGTCGGCGCGGGTGCCGTGCTTGTCGCGCTCTGGCGGGCGCCCTGGACGCCGTCGGGGTTCGCGGCCGCGACGGGCTTCGTGACGCTCCTCCTCGTGGCGATCTCGCGGGCGAGCTTCCCGAACTACTACCTCCTCGTGATCGGAGCCCTGTGCGTCGCGATCGCGGCGGCGCGGCCGGAGGAGGCGGACGCAGGGGCGCCGGCAGAGGGGCGCCCGTCGGCCGGAGCCGCGACCACCTGACCGACCACGGCAGCGGCCCGTACCATCTCCGGCACGGAGGAGGGTGCATGCGGATCACGGATATCCGGGTCTACATCCCGATGGTGGGCCTGCGGCCGCAGTGTCTCGTCAAGGTCGAGACGGACGCCGGCATCCACGGCTGGGGCGAATCCGGGCTGACCGCGCGCGAGGAGGCGGTGGAGGCCGCGATCGGCCACTTCCGCTCCTTCCTCGTCGGGGCGGACCCCATGGAGCGTGGGCGGATCTGGCAGCGCCTCTACCGCAGCCAGTACTTCGAGGGTGGGCGCGTCCTGCTCGCGGCGCAGAGCGCGATCGACATCGCGCTCCACGACATCGCGGGCAAGGCGCTCGGCGTGCCGGTCCACCAGCTCCTCGGCGGCCGTCAACGCGACTTCGTGCCGCTCTTCGCCACGACCGGCGCCCCGCCCGGCCCGCGCCTCGTGGAGGACGCGCAGCGCCTCGTGGCGGAGGGCTGGACGTCGCTCCGCTTCTCGCCGGGCGGACCCATCCACGCGGACGACCCGGACCGCTTCGACCCGCGCGACGCGGTGCCGCTCACCGCGGAGTGGGCGGTCAAGGTGCGCGCGGCGATCGGGCCGGGCCCCACGCTGGGCATCGACTGGCACCACCGGCTCTCCATCCCCGAGACCGTGGCGTTCGTGAACCGGATGCCGCGCGGGACCGTGGACTACATCGAGGAGCCGATCCGCGCGGAATCGCCCGCCGCCTATGCACAGCTCCGCGCCCTCATCGACGTGCCGCTCGCGATCGGCGAGGAGTTCAGCTCCAAGTGGGCCTTCGCGCCGTTCATCGAGCAGGGGCTCACCGATCACGTCCGCGTGGACGTGTGCAACGTGGGCGGTCTGACCGAGGCGATGAAGGTCGCGGCGATGGCGGAGGCGCGCTATCTCGACCTCATGCCGCACCACCCGCTCGGGCCGATCTGCGGCGCCGCGACCGCCCACCTCTGCCTCGCCGCGCCGAACGTCTCGGCGATGGAGATCCGGCGCTCGCCGACGGAGGACCTCGGCTTCTACGACGCGCGCCTCTTCCCCGTCCAGCCGCGCCAGGAGGGGCCGCGGCTCTACCTGGACGACCGACCGGGGATCGGCGTGGAGGTGGACGAGGCCGCGGTCGCCGAGCGCGCCGCGCGCTGGCAGGTCCCGCAGCTCCACCGCGACGACGGAAGCGTCCAGAACTGGTGAGCGCGCCCGGAGGGACCGAGGCCCCCGCGCTTCCCGTCATCGTCATCGGCGCGGGCCCCGCCGGGCTGACGGCGGCACGCACGCTCGCGCAGGGGGGCAGGATGCCGCTCGTCCTGGAGGCGGACCCGGAGCGTGTCGGGGGGATCAGCCGCACCGAATGGCGCGGCGCCTATGGCTTCGACATCGGCGGACATCGCTTCTTCTCCCGTTCCGCCGAGGTGAACGCGATCTGGGAGGAGATCCTCGGCGCCGACCTCATCGAGCGGCCGCGGAGCAGCCGGATCCTCTACCGCGGGCGGTTCTTCGACTATCCGCTCCGGCCGCTGGGCGCCCTCCGGGGCCTGGGGCTCCGGGAATCGGCCGCCTGCGCCGCCTCCTACGCGCGGGCGCGGCTCCGGCCGATCCGGCCCGTCACGAGCTTCGAGGACTGGGTCGTGAACGCCTTCGGGCGGCGGCTCTTCGAGATCTTCTTCCGCACGTACACGGAGAAGGTCTGGGGGATGTCCACGCGCGAGATCGGCGCGGACTGGGCGGCCCAGCGGATCCGTGACCTGTCGCTCGCCCGCGCCGTCGCGGAGCCGGTCCTCCGGCGCCTGCGGGCGGGCCGGGGCGAGGGGCCGAAGACGCTGATCACCACCTTCCGCTACCCGCGGCGGGGACCCGGGATGCTCTGGGAGGCGGCCGCCCGCGAGGTGACCGAAGCGGGCGGCTCGGTCCTGCTCGGCCACGCGGTGACCGGCCTGCGCCTGGATCCGGAGGCCCCCGCGGATGCACGCTGGGTGGTCGCGGTGCGGCGGGCGGACGGGACCACGACCGAGCTGCGCGCCGGGCACGTGATCTCCAGCGCGCCGCTCGGCGTCCTCTGGCCCGCGGTGGAGCCGTCGCCCGCGACCGCGGGCGACGCCCGGGACCTGCGCTACCGCGACGTCCTCAGAGGGGCCCTCGTCGTCCGCGACCGGGACGCCTTCGCGGACAACTGGATCTACGTCCACGAGCCCGGGGTGCGGGTGGGCCGGATCCAGAACTTCCGGAGCTGGAGCCCCGAGCTCGTCGGGGAGCCCGGTGTCGTGACCTACGGGATGGAGTACTTCTGCTTCGCGGGCGACGGGCTCTGGTCGATGGAGGACGCGGACCTCGGGCGGCTCGCCGCGGACGAGCTGGAGCGGCTCGGGCTGGGCCGGGCCGCGGATGTGCAGGCGTCGTTCGTCGTGCGCCAGCCGCGCGCGTACCCGGTCTACGACGCGGGCTATGCCGAGCGGGTCGCGCGCATCCGGGCGGAGATCGACGCCCGCTACCCGGGCTTCCACCCCATCGGGCGGAACGGCATGCACCGCTACGACAACCAGGACCACGCGATGCTCACCGGCCTCGTCACCGCGCGCTCGATCCTCGCCGATGCGCCGGCCGGGGACCCGTGGACCGTGAACGCGGACGCGACCTACCACGAGGACGGGCGTGCGGACGGCGGCCTCCGGGCGGTCCCGCGCCAGGTCTAGCGCCCGCGCCAGGTCCGGCGCCGGCCGCCCGCGGCCGCTACCAGGCGAGCCAGGCCGCCGGGTTCTCCACGAGGAGCTGGTCCATGGACGCGCCCCGGCCGGCCGCCTGGAGCATCACCGGGATGTCGCGCACGAGGTGGTCGTAGCCATGGCCGCCGAACGCGCTGAGGCGGTGCTTCTGGCAGATGTCCTGGGCGATGAGGACGCGGTCGGCGAAGCCCGCGTCCTGGAGCGCCTCCACGATCGCGAGCCGCCCGCCGTCGTTGGGCATGCGCACGAACGGCGCGAGCGGGTAGTAGGCCGTCTCGAGGCCGAAGCAGTCGATGCTCGGGCGGACGCCCGTCCGCGCGAGCTCCACGACCGCGGCCGGGGTGGGGAGCGTCCGCTCCGTGTGCGCGATCGTCGTCCGCGAGAGGTCCGCGCCCACGGCCGCGAGCTCGCGCACGATCTCGCCGGGCGCGTCCGGATGACGACCGGGGTGGACCATGAGCGGCGCACCCGTCGCGCGCTGGGCACGGCCGGCGGCACGGAGCGACTTCCGCTCGCGACCGGTCATCGGCCACGAGCAACCGACCTCGCCGATGAAGCCCGCCCGCACCGGCGTCCCCGCCGCGCCCTCGGTGAGATCGGCCACGATCCGCTCCGCGATCGCCTCCTCGGACGCGGCCTCCAGCCACGCGGGGTGCGAGGCGTGGACGTAGTAGCCCGCGCCCATGACGACATGGACGCCGGTCGCCTGCGCGATCCGCGCGAGGGCGGCCGGGTCGCGGCCGATCCCGTCCGTCGTCGGGTCGGCGATCGCTCCGCCGCCCGCGGCCCGGAAGCGCGCCACCTCCGCGCTCGCCACGTCCGGGGAATCGAGGCGCAGGTTGTCGCGCACCGCGACCCACTGCTGGCGCGCGAACCAGCGCGTGGCGAGCGAGACGGGCGCCTCGCCGAGGCGGCGGCCCTCGTCGGAATCGAGCGGGGTGTACGCGACGTGGTCGAGGACGGTGAGGATGTGCTCGTGGATGCTCGTGCGGCCGAGCGCGGCCGGCGCCACGGGGCCGAGGACGGTACGGACGGTCGCTGTCATGCCGGGCAGGATACGGCCCGGGCCCGCCTCTAGAATGACCGCCGGACCACCGGGATCCCCCGCGGTGGCAGGAGGGCGAGGGCGACGCGGATGCGGATCGAGAAGGTGGAGGGGCTGCTCATCGGGAGCGACCTCCTGGGCGCGAACTACGTCGTCCGGATCACGACGGACACGGGCATCGTCGGGATCGGCCAGTCGGGGACGTGGGGCTTCCCGGATGCGACGCAGAAGGTCGTGGACCAGTACGCGACCTGGCTCGTGGGCCAGGACCCGCTGCGCATCGAGTTCATCCAGTCCTACCTGTACCGGATGCGCCCGTTCCGCGGGAACATCGTGTCCGGCGCCCTCTCCGCGATCGACATCGCGCTCTGGGACATCAAGGGCAAGCACTACCAGGCGCCCGTCTGGGACCTCCTCGGCGGCAAGGTGCGCGACAAGGTGCGCCTCCACCTCCTGCTTGCGGGCGGCACGCCGGACGAGATCCGGACGAACGCGAAGATCGCCGCGGACGAGGGCTACACCGCGCTCAAGTACGACCCGCTCCAGTCGGGCTACCAGGACCAGACGCTGTCGCGCCTGATCGAGGGCGCGCGGGACATGGCCGCGGCGGCGCGCGAGGCGGTCGGGCTGGACGTGGACCTGATCTTCGAGCTCCACCGCAAGCTCACGCCGATGCAGGGCGTCGCGGTCGCGGAGGCGCTCGCGGAGTTCCGGCCGCTCTTCATCGAGGACCCGATCCAGATCGATTCCATCGTCCTCCAGGGCGAGCTCGCGAAGCGCTTCACGTTCCCGCTCGCGAACGGCGAGCGGATGAACACGATCTGGGAGTTCCGCGACATGCTCGCCGCGGGCGGGCCGCAGTACGTCCGGCCGGACCTCGGCGTCGCGGGCGGCATCACCCAGGTGAAGAAGATCGCGGCGGTCGCGGAGAGCTACCACTCCGCGCTCGTGACGCACAACTTCCAGGGCCCGCTCATCACCGCCGCGGCGATCCACGTGGACGTGAGCATCCCGAACTTCGTGACCCAGGAGTTCCTCGCGCTCGACGAGTCGCCGCGCCCGGCGGATGCCGTCTACCGGACCGCCTGCAAGCGGGTCGGCGGCTACATCCCCGCGCCCGAGTGCATCGGCCACGGCGTGACGCTCGACGACGCGCTCATCGGCAAGGCCACCCCGGTCGACATGCCGACGAACCTCCACGTGCGCGTGGACGGCTCGCCCGCGCTCGCGGTCTGACCCGGACCCCGGACCACCGGACGGGACGACGGCGATGCGCATCACCGAGGTCCGGACGATCGCGCTCGGCTCCCAGGGCGCTCCCCCGCCGAAAGGCGTGGGGAGCGTCCTCGTCACCCCGCGTAGCATCTTCTTCGAGGAGCAGCGGGACCGGCTCCCCGGTGGCCCGCCGATCGAGACGCTCGTCGTCCAGGTCGTCACGGACGACGGCCTGACCGGCCTGGGACAGGTGGGCGCGGCGCTCGGCCACGCCCGCTACACGATCGACCACCACCTCCGCTACTGCGTCATCGGCGCGGATCCCTGGGACATGGAGGTCCTCTGGGACCGGATGTTCCGGGAATCGATGAACTACGGGCGCAAGGGGATGGCGCTCGAGGCGATCAGCGCGATCGACATCGCGATCTGGGACATCCTCGGCAAGGCCGCGGGCGTCCCCACGTACAAGCTGCTCGGGGGCCGGACCCGGGAGCGGATCCGCTGCTACGCGAGCCGGCTCTACGCCACGGAGGACCTCGCCGCGCTCCATGCGGAGGCGCGGGCGTTCGTGGACGAGGGCTTCACGATGGTCAAGCAGCGCTTCGGCTACGGGCCGCGCCAGGGGCTCCCGGGGATGCGCCGGAACCTGGAGCTGATCCGGACGGTGCGCGATGCGGTCGGGCCGGACGTGGAGATCGCCGCGGATGCGTACATGGGCTGGAGCCCGGACTACGCGATCCGGATGATCCGGATGATCGAGGACGCGGGGCTCCAGCTCTCCTGGGTGGAGGAGCCGCTCATCCCGGACGACCACGAGGGCTACGCCCGGGTGAAGGCGGAGGTGCGGACGCCGATCTCCGGCGGCGAGCACGAGTTCAGCCGCTACGGGTTCCGCCAGCTCATCGAGCGCCGGAGCGTGGACATCCTCCAGCCGGACGTGAACCGCTGCGGCGGGATCACGGAGGCGCAGCGGATCTGGGCGCTCGCGGCCGCCCACGACATGCCCGTGGTGCCGCACGCGGGGCAGATGCACAACCACCACCTCGTGATGGCGCACCTGAACAGCCCGTTCGCGGAGTACTTCCCGCCGCCCGCACCGGACGCACCCCCGGACCCGAACGAGACGTTCTGGCGCGTCTTCCGGGGCGACCCGCTCCACGACGGCGGCTACGTCACGCTGAACGAGACGCCGGGCCTCGGGGTCGAGCTGAACGAGGAGACCGTCGCGCGGTTCCGCGTGGACTGATGGCGCCCGTCGGTGGCTACCCGACGTTCGCGCCGATCGCGCGGCCGATGAGGAAGGTGACGAGCGCCGCCGCCCCGCCGAGCGCCATCTGGCGGATGCCCAAGGGCAGCCACGGACGCATCGTCAGGCGGCTGACGCCGACCCCGAGGAGGAAGAGCGCCGCGAGCGAGATCGCGATGCTCCCGTAGAAGGCGGGGTCGCCGGTGAGGACGAGGAACGGGAAGAGCGGGATGATCGCGCCCGCCACGAAGGAGAGGAAGGAGCTGATCGCCGCCGCCCACGGGCCGCCGATCGCCTTCGGATCGAGGCCGACCTCGTCGCGCATCATCGCGTCGAGCCGGCGCTCGGGGTGGGCGAAGAGCGTGGCGACGATCGAGCGCGCCTCGTCCGGGCTGAAGCCGCGCTCCTGCCAGATCCGTTCCAGGATCGCGCGCTCGCCGGGCTCGTCCTCCGCCAGCTGACGCACCTGGAGGCGCCGCTGCGCATCGAAGAGCTCGTGCTGGGACCTCACCGAGACGTACTCGCCGACCGCCATGGAGAACGCGCCCGCGAGGAGGCCCGCGATCCCCGCGATGACGATCGTCGCGTTGTCCGACGAGGCGCCCGCCACGCCCATGACGAGCGCGAGGTTGCTGACGAGGCCGTCGCTGCCGCCGAAGACGGCGGGGCGGAGGAAGGCGGTCGCGCGGCTCTCGTGCGGGCTCTGCGGCTCGGGGATCCGTTCGGTGAGGCGGAGGCGGGCGAGGAGGTCCATCCGCCCGATGATGCGCCGGTCGCGCGGGACGCGCGCGGGCCGGACGGCGGGGTCCGGGCGGGTCGGTCCGCACCCCTGCCGCGGCCGGCGTGGCCCCTCAGGCGCCGATCGGGCTCTCCGGGCCGAGGTCGGCGAGGACGGTCGCGAGCTCGCCGAGGAGCGCCGGGTCCGTCGCGTGCGGCGTGCGCATCCGGGTGGAGCGGACGATGCCGCGCCGCCGGAGGAGCTCCAGCTGGACCGCGAAGAAGGTGTCGCCGTCGCGCGTGGCGAGCGCGATGAGCGGCAGATGGCGGGTGAAGAGCGCGCGTCCCGCATCGAGCGTCCGGGCGTCGTGGTGGCGCTGGATCGCGACGAAGAGCTCGGCCATCGCGGCGCCCGGGACCGTGCCGTCCGCCCCGCGCATCAGCTCGTGCCAGAAGTCGATCCCGCCCGCGCCGCCGAGGAGCGCGACGCCCGCCCGGTCGAGCGCGGCGACGCGGCCGACCTTGGGCGCGGGCGGGAGCGCCTCGATCTTCAGCGCGCAGACCCCGGAGACCTCGCGGGCGATCCGGGCGAGGAGGTCCGGGCTCATCGCGGTCCCGGTGAAGCCCGGCGCGTCCTGGACCACGATCGGCGCCCCGGTCGCGGCCCCGAGCGCGGCGTAGTAGCCGAGGATCGCGTCCGGCGAGGGGCCGGCGACGGCGCCGGGCGGCGTGACCATGAGGTGCGTGGCGCCTGCCGCGAGCGTCTCCTCGGCGCGGGCGACCGCGGCCCGGGTGCTGTTCGCGCCGCACGGCGCCATCACGGGGACGCGGCCCGCGACCGCATCCGCGACGACCCGGACGAGCGCGTCGCGCTCGCGGTCCGTGAGCCGGACGATGTCGCTGCCGAAGCCCACGCCCACGCCCGTGACGCCGGTCCCCACCAGGTGGTCCGCCTGCCGGGCCAGGTCGTCCGCGGCGATCCGCTCGTCCTCCGTGTAGCCCGTGACGACGATCGGGGTGATCCCCCGGAGCGGGGCGGGGCGGGTGCCGCTCACCGGCCCGCCTCCCCGCCGAGCGCGACGACCCCCTTGAGGCCGGAGCCGCGCGCGCCCGCCCAGCGCGGCAGCGCGTCCGGGAGCCCGGAGAGCGGCACGTGCTCGGCGATCCAGGGCGTCGCATCGACGCTGCCCGCGCGGACGTGGGCGATCACCGTGTCGACGTCCGCGGCGGTCGCGTTCCGGCTCGCAAGGAGCGTGAGCTCGCGGCGGTGGAGGTCCGGGTCGTGGAACGTGACGTCGCCCACGAAGAGCCCCACGAAGACGATCCGGCCGCCGTGGCCTGCGAGGCCGAAGGCCGCGTGCATGGACGCGCTGTTCCCGGTCGCGTCGAGCACGAGCGTGGGCAGCTCGCCGCCGAACGCCGCGCGCACGGCGGCCGGCGCGTCCGCCCCCGGGTCGATCGTGCGCAGCCCGCCCCACGTCTCCGCGAAGGCGCGCCGCTCCGGGACGACGTCCGCGAGCAGAGGCTCGACACCGCGGGCACGCAGGAAGGTCGCGACGCCCAGGCCGATCGGGCCGCCACCCACCACGAGCGCCCGCTCGCCGGGCACCGGGTCCGCGCGTCGGACCGCGTGTGCGCCGATGCCGAGCGTCTCGACGAGCATGACGGCGTCGAGCGACAGGCCGTTCGCCGGATGGAGGACCGCGGCGGGCAGGACGATCCGCTCGCGCATCCCGCCGTCCGTGTGGACACCGAGCGTGGCGAGGCGCTCACAGGCGTTCGTGATGCCGCGACCACAGGCATCGCACGTGCCGCAGGCGAGGTAGGGGCGCACGGCGCAGATATCGCCGGGGCGGACGTGCGTGACGCCGGGCCCGACATCGAGGACCTCGACGGCGAGCTCGTGGCCGAGGATCCGCGGGTAGCTGAAGAAGGGCTGGCGGCCGTGGAACGCGTGCAGGTCCGTGCCGCACAGCCCGACGCGATGGACGGCGAGACGCGCCTCGCCGGGCCCGGGCGGCGGCGGCTCCGGCAGATCGGCCGCGGCGAGCACGCCCGGCTCGGTGAGGATCACGCCCTGCATCCGGTCACTCCCTTCCCGCCCACGCCCGTCCCGCGGCGAGGGACGCGACGCGACGGCGCCACCATCATGCCCGGACCGCGCCCGCGAGGTCTCCGGGGTCTGCGCGCTGAAGATCGAGGCGCTCCCGCCCGCGCCCAAGGTCGGCCGCGTCGCCGCGCTCGACCGGGCGGGCGTCGCGCTCCTCGGCGGCG
>JBJTJV010000330.1:0-2709 GCA_046352645.1 Chloroflexota bacterium
GGACCCTCGTGCTCGTGGCGCTCCTGCTGCCGGCGGGCGCTCCCGCGGCGTCCGCTGCCCCCGCGGCACGGGCGTCCGCGATCGCGGAGCGTGTCGCCGCGACCCCGGCAGCGCCGAGCGCGCCGACGACGACGACGGGCCGGACGAGCTGCCCGGTGGTCAGGTCGAAGAGGAGGACGAAGCCCGCCAGCACGAGCCCGAGGAGCACGACGAAGGCGCCGATCGGGCTGACGAGCCCGCCGAGCACGTCGGCGAGGGCGTGGCCGACCGCACCGCCGCCCGCGGGGAGGGCGTCGGGGCCGCCGCCACGCCCGGAGAGGAGGTGGGCGAGGCCGGCCCCGCCGAGGAAGAGGAGCAGCCCACCGAGCGCCGCGAGCAGCCAGGCCGGCTCCATCCGCGGCGAGCGCAGGACCATCACGCCGCCGACGAGGAGGAGCGCGCCGAGCAGCCACGCCGCCTGGCCCGCGAACGGCAGGAGCAGGCCCACGAGGAGGCCGTTGAGGATCCCGCCCGCCGGCAGCAGGAGCGCCACGAGCACGAGGGTCCCACCGCCGACGAGGACGATCGCGAGGATCGCCCGCAGCGTGCCGGGCGAGATCGCCGGGGTGCCGCCCCCACGGCTGCCGCGCGTGGTGCGCGTGCTCGTGCGCCGCGTCGTCCGCCGCGCGCTCCCGGCCACGCTACACCTCCACCACGACGGGGAAGACGAGCGGCCGCCGCTTCGTCCGCTCGTAGAGGTACTGCGACAGGCCGTCCTTGATCTGCGCCTTGAGGAGCGCGATCTCGCTCACGTGGTCGCCGGGGTTCTCGATCGCCCGTGCGATCCTCTCGGCGGCACCCTCGAGGAGCCGGCCATCCACCTCCGCGACGAAGCCGCGGGTGACGATCTCCGGCGTGCCGACCATGGCACCGCTCTGGCGGTCCACGGCCACGACCACGAGGAACATCCCGTCGTTCGCCAGCGCACGTCGATCGCGCAGCACCACGTCACCGACCTCGCCGACGGACAGGCCGTCGACGAAGACGCGGCCCGCCTCCACGCGGGTGCCGCGACGGGCGCTGCCGTCGGCGAGGAAGTCGATCGGCTGGCCGTTGTCGATGATGTAGATGTTCTCCGGGGCGACGCCGACCTCGGCCGCGAGGCGCCCGTGCTGCACGAGCATCCGGAACTCGCCGTGGACGGGGATGAAGTGGCGGGGACGCGTCAGGTTGAGCATCAGCTTGAGCTCCTCCTGGCTCGCGTGACCGGAGACGTGCGCGCGCTTGTTCGCGTGGTAGTAGACGTTCGCCCCGTTCTTGAACAGGTTGTCGATCGTGCGCGCGACCGATTCCTCGTTCCCGGGGATCGGGCTTGCGCTCACGATGACCGTGTCGCCGGGGCCGATCTCCACGAAGCGGTGGTCGCGGTTCGCCATCCGCGACAGGCCGGCCATCGGCTCGCCCTGGGATCCGGTCGTGGCGATGACGAGCTCGCCCTCGGGGATCTCCCGGATGCGGTCCTTGGGCACGAGCTGGTCGGGGCCCCAGCGGAGGTAGCCGAGGTCGCCCGCGACGCGCGTGTTCTGCTCCATGGAGCGGCCGATGACGGCGACCTTGCGCCCGAACGTGGCGGCCGCATCGAAGACCTGCTGCACGCGCGCGATGTTGCTCGCGAAGGTGGCCACGATGACGCGGCCGTCCACGCCTTCCATGATCTCGCGGAACGCCTCGCCGACCGTCCGCTCCGACGGCGTGTAGCCGGGGAACTCCGCGCGCGTGGAATCGGACAGCAGGCAGAGGACACCTTCCCGGCCGAACTCGGCGAGCCGGTGGAAGTCCGTCCCCTTGCCGTCGACGGGTGTCTGGTCGATCTTGAAGTCGCCCGTGAAGATCACGTTCCCGAGCGGCGTCCGCAGGCAGATGCCCATGGCGTCGGGGATCGAGTGGCCGACACGGAACCCGGTCGCCGAGAGCGCGCCGAGGGCGATCGTCTCGCCGGGCTCGAAGGCGAGCAGCGGGTTGTCCTTGAGCCGATGCTCGCGGAACTTCCCGGCGAGCAGGCCACGGGCGAGCGTGGACGCGTAGACCGGGACGCCCGGGAACCGCGGCAGGACGTACGGGAGGGCCCCGACGTGGTCCTCGTGCGCGTGCGTGATGAGGAACGCCTTCACCTTGTCGCGGCGCTCGAGGAGATACGAGACGTCGGGGACCACGAGGTCGATGCCGAACATCTCCTCGTCGGGGAAGGCAAGGCCGCAGTCGATGACGACGATCTCGTCGTCGAGCTCGACGACCGAGAGGTTCTTGCCGATCTCCCCCACGCCCCCGAGCGGAACGATCCGCAGTGCAGGTGCGGAGCTCGTCGCGTTCCCGATCGTCATCCCGCGCTGCCCATCGTCTCTCCCTTCGCTGCGGGGTCCGCGGCGTCGATCCGCCCGGCCCGCTCCTCGCGGGCACGGAGGAGCGCCGCCGGCACCCCGAGGATGTCCATCTTCATCGTCTCGCGCAGCCCCCCCTGACGGAAGGCCGCCGCGGGGTGGTACATCGCGAAGGCACGTGCGTCCCGGGCGCCGGAATCCGGTCGCACCGGCGCATCCGTGCCGTGGACCTGCCCGATGCGCGCCCCCGGCAGGAACGCCTGCATGGAGAAGCGCCCGAGCGTGACGACGAGCGCCGGGTCGAGCACCTCCAGCTGTCGCCGGAGGAACGGGGCGCAGGCGGCGATCTCGT
>JBJTJV010000331.1:0-3166 GCA_046352645.1 Chloroflexota bacterium
CCGCCCGGAAGCCGGTGCCGGCGGCGAAGAAGCGGCGCTCGTCGAACAGGCCGTACGTGGGCAGGTAGACCTTCCGGTGGACGTGGCCGATCGCCCCGTCCTCGAGGAGGGCCGCGCTGATGTACAGCCGGTGGTCCGGGCTCTCCTCCACGAAGGAGACGACCGCGGCGACCCCCACGGTCTCCGCGGCGAGGGCCGCGAGGCGCGGGTCGTCGCGGCGCATCGCGACCTCGGCCGCGAGGTCCTGCAGGAAGTAGCCCGTGAGGCCGAGCTCGGGGAAGACGACGAGCCGGGCGCCCGCGGCGCGCTCCTCGGCATCGGCATCGGCATCGCGGTCTGCGAGGACTTCTGGCATCTTGCGACGCCCCAGCTCCTCGCCCTCGACGGCGCGCAGCTCCTCGTCAACGTCTCCTCCTCGCCCGGGCGTGACCTCGCGGCCGGGAACGCGGAGGGCCTCGGCACGGCAGGCTCGTGGCGGGCGCTCACGCGCACCTACGCGCAGCTCACCACGAGCCACGTCGTCTTCGTGAACCGCGTCGGGGTGGACGAGACGCTCAGCTTCTGGGGCGGCTCGGAGGTCGTCGGGCCGTCCGGCGAGACGATCGTCCGTGCACCGCTCCACGACGAGGCGCTCGTGCTCACCGAGATCGACACGGCCGACGTGCGCCGCGCCCGGATCGCCGTGCCGCTGCTGCGCGACGAACGGCCCGGGGTCGTGCTCCGTGAGCTCGCCCGGATCGATGGGGGAGGGGGCGGCGCATGAGCACCGAGGCGGCCGGGGCGCCGCTCTTCGCGCTCCCCGCCGAGCTCGCTATCGACACGGACGCCGCGCGCCGGATCCTCGTGGGCTTCATCCGCGCACAGCTCCGCCAGGCGGGGTTCACGCGCACCCTGCTCGGTCTGTCCGGGGGCATCGATTCCGCGCTCGTCGCGTACCTCGCAGCCGAGGCGGTGGGGCCGGAGAACCTCCTCTGCCTCATGCTCCCGTACCGGACGTCGTCGCCGGCCTCGCGCGCGGACGCGGAGGCGGTCGTGGCGGACCTCGGCTGCCCGGCGGAGCTCGTGGAGATCACGCCGATCGTGGACGGGTACTTCGGCGCCCCCGAGCGCGCCGATGCCTCGCCGCTCCGGCGCGGGAACTTCATGGCGCGTGCCCGGATGTGCGTCCTCTACGACCGCTCCGTCACCTGGCGCGGCCTCGTCGCGGGGACGGGGAACAAGACGGAGGCGCTCATCGGCTACTCCACGCTCTTCGGCGACAGCGCCTGCGCCTTCAACCCCATCGGCGACCTCTACAAGAGCCAGGTCCGCCAGCTCTCGGCTGCGGTCGGGGTGCCGGAGGCGATCATCCGCAAGGCGCCCTCGGCGGACCTCTGGCCGGGCCAGACCGATGAGGCCGAGGTCGGTTTCTCGTACGCGGACGTGGACCGGATCCTGTGGCGACTCGTGGACGGACGCCGAACGCCGGACGAGGTCGCCGCGGACGGCTTCGACCCCGCGCTCGTCGCGCGCATCGACCGGATGGTCGCGGCCGCGGAGTTCAAGCGGCAGGTCCCCCCGATCGCGAAGATCGGCCCGCGGAGCGCCGGCATCGACTACCTCTACCCGCGCCGCCGCCCGGGCTCGGCCGCCCGCTGACCGTGACCGAGGCGCTCGTGCCGGGGGCGCTCTACGTGGTCGCGACCCCGATCGGCAACCTCGCGGACATCTCCCTCCGGGCGCTCGACATCCTCGCGCGCGTCGCCGTCGTCGCCGCGGAGGATACCCGCCACACGCGCCGGCTCTGGGCGCGCCACGGGATCGCCACGCCGCTCGTGAGCTACCACGCGCAGAGCGCCCCCGCGCGTACCGAGGCGCTCCTCGCCCGGCTCGCGGCGGGCGAGGCCGTGGCGCTCGTCACGGATGCGGGGACCCCGCTCGTGAGCGACCCCGGCGAAGGGCTCGCCGCGGCCTGGGCGGCCGCGGGCGGGCGCGTGATCCCGATCCCCGGTCCGTCCGCGGTCCTTGCCGCGCTCGTCGCGAGCGGCATCCCCGCACCGCGCTGGGCCTTCGAGGGGTTCCTGCCCCGCTCGGGCGGGGAGCGGCGCGCGCGGCTTGCGCGTATCGCGGCGGATGACCGGGCGTGCGTCCTCTTCGAGGCGCCGGGGCGCACGGCCGCGACGCTTGCGGACCTCGCCGCCGCCTGTGGCCCGGAGCGGCCGGCCGCGCTCTGCCGGGAGCTGACGAAGCTCCACGAGGAGATCCGGCGCGGGCCGCTCGGGGCGCTTGCGGACGGGGCGCGGGCGGACGCGCCGCGCGGCGAGGTGACGATCGTCGTCGCGGGTCGGCCCCCGCGCGGGGCCCTGCACGACCCCGGGGCAGAGGGTGCGACCGCGGACGGGAGGGGCGCCGCGGACGCCGATCCCGCCGCTGCGCTCGCGTCTGCACGCGCACGCGTGGCGGCGCTCGTCGCCGGTGGGACCGCGCGGAGCGAGGCGGCGAAGCAGGTCGCCCGCGCGACGGGGCTGCCGCGCCGCACGCTCTACGGGGCGGCGGAGCCGGAAGGGGAGGAGGCCGAGTGATCGGCGTGCCGCGGGATCCTGCCGACCGTGTGGAGCGTGCCCGCGCCTGGGTCGCCGCGTACGCCGACGCGCTCGAGGCGGGCGACGGGAGCGCGCTCGCCCAGGCGTTCGCGATCGAGTGCACCTGGCAGCCGGGGCCGTTCGCGGCACCCGAGCGCGGCCGCCGGGCGGTCGTCGCCGCGCTCCTGGCCCGCGCCGGCCGGGCGCCGGGGCTCGCGATCCGCGCGGAGATGCTCGGCGCGGGTGCGACCTACGCGGTCGTCCACTGGCGCCTCGGCTGGGCCGGGGCCGTGCCGGACGAGGACGGCATCCTCCTTGTCGCGCTCGACGTCACGGGGCGCTGCAGCGCGCTCCGCGAGTGGTCGACCGCGGATCCGGGGGCGCCGGTGGGCTGACACTGTGGCCGCTGCGTGCCGCAGCTCGCGGGGCCGGACGCCGGGATCGCCGTCCGCCCGGGTTCTCCACAGCCCGCCACGGCTGCGAAGCGCGCGCGAAGGGCCGCTCCGTAGGGTTCGCCGTGTCACCCGTCCGGGCCTCGCCCCGGCCCCCCCGGGCCCCGGCGGGGGTCGGTGGCGTCACCCGCCGCGCACGCACCCGGAGGAACC
>JBJTJV010000332.1:0-4553 GCA_046352645.1 Chloroflexota bacterium
TGAGCCCGTCCACCATCGCCTGGTGGGTCTTGGAGAGCAGGGCGAATCGCTCGCCCTGCACGCGCTCGACGAGGTACACCTCCCACAGCGGGTGCCGCCGGTCCAGCGGGCGGCTCATGATCCGGGCGACGAGATCGTTGAGCTGCGCCATGGAGCCGGGTGCCGGCAGCGCGGAACGACGTACGTGATAGGTCACGTCGAACCGCTCGTCGTCCACCCACACCGGGTTCGCCAGGTGCCCGGGGATCTCGCGCAGGCGCTGGCGGTAGCGGGGCACGTAGGCGATCCGGTCGCGGATGAGGCGGACGAGCCGGTCGTGGTCGATGAGCCCCGGCGCCTCCTGGAAGAGGGTCAGGCTGCCGACGTGCAGGGGCGTGGTCGGGGTCTCCAGGTAGAGGAACGAGGAGTCCAGGGAACTGAGCCGATCCGCCACGTCCCCATCGTCGCACGAGCGCTCATGCCGACGCCTGTGCCGGCGCGTACCCGCCTACCCGAGGTCGACGCCCAAGAGCGCCTCGAGTTCGCGCACCGTGGCGTCGTACCCCGTGTGGTGCACCCCGGCCAAGCCCAGGGCCGCGGCGGCCTCGATGTTGTGCCCCAGATCGTCGACGAAGACGCAGCGCTGAGCCGGCAGTCCCAGCCGGTCGAGGGTGAGCGCGAAGATCCCCGGCTCCGGCTTGCGCATGCCCACCTCCCCACTGATGACCACGACGTCGAACATGCCGTCCCAGAGGTCACGCGGGTAGTAGTCGCCCCAGGAGTTCGACAGCAGGGCGGTCCGGATGCCCAGCCCCCTGGCCCGCCGGACGAGCGCGTTCATGTCGTGGGCATGCTCGAACTCCTCGAACATCCGGGCCAGCAGGTCCGTGGGATCGTGCTCCACGCCCGTGCGGGCCGTGAGCTCGCGGGCGAGCATCCGCTCGAAGTCGGGGACCTCCATCTCCCCGCGTTCCAGCGCGTGGATCGGGTTGAGCCGGGCCTCCAGTTCGCCCTCTGGGCCAAGCCAGCGGCGCATGACATCGGCGTACGCCGCGATCTCCACGCCGTGGCGCTGCGCCCACCGCTCCACGGCGGGACGAAGCTCTCCGGTCAGGACGCCGCCCCAATCCACGATGAGTCCGGCGAAGCCCTCGTCGGGCGCGGAGACGTCACGGGCACCGGAGTGGGACATGGCTCGAGTCTAGGCACGCGCGTTGCGGCCACCGTCGCGGCGAGGCCGCGCAGCGGTGCGCGCGCTGCCGAGCGAGGGGCGCACTCCGCGAGCGTCCGTCCCTCGCGCAGGCAAGCATCGAACGCGTCGGGATCGTCGGGGACGAGGACGGCACCGGTCACGCCGGCGTGGTGCTCGAGCGCCTCGCGAATCTGCTTCTCCGGGCGCCTGCCCAGGGAGGCCGCTCGCACCCTCGTCACCACGACACGCACCCGGGCCTGCGGTGCCGCGTCGGCGACATCGGCGAGGCCCTGGAGGAGCCGGTCGATGCCCACGGGATCCGCGGTCCCCACCGCGACGACCTCGTCCGCGGCAGCCAGGGCGCTCATCGTGGCGCCGTCCCGGCGGGGGGCGCGCGACTCCACCGAGGGTCCCTCCGACAGGTCGAGGGCGAAGCCCACGTCCGCGACCGTGATACCCGACGTCTCGCGGCACGCCTCCCACAGTCGGCCCAGCGCCGCGGGCCGGAGTTCGGACCAGCGCTCGGCGCGCGCAATGCCGGTGATCACCCGGAAGCGCCGGGACAGCGAACGCGCGGACCCGGCAAGCGCGGACGAGTCCAGGGCCGCGATGTCCGCCTGACGGCAGGCAACAACGAGGCCGCTCACGTCGTCGATCACCCCCAGGCGTGCGGCGATCGCTCCGCCGTAGGTATCCGCGTCGACGAGGAGCGCGGGGACGCCCGCGCGCGCGGCCTCGTCGGCCAGCGTGATCGCGGTCGTCGTACGGCCCGGGGCGCCATGTGGCCCCCAGACCACGACGAGCTTTCCGCGCACCGCGGTGCCGGCCCCGCCGTCCGGCGGGACGACGCGGATCGGCGCGGGATCCGACGCGGAGCGCTGCTCGGAATGCTCCGCGCCGAGGAGCGCACGGACGAGGATCCCCACGGTGGCCTCGGGATCCCCGTGCGGCACGCGCACCACATCGACGCCCAGCGCAACGAGCCGACCCGGCTCGCCCTCGGCGTCCGTCGCGATGCCGTGCACGGCGATCCCGGCCTGCCGCAGGCGCGCGACGGTCTCCCGGCTGAGACGGGGAAGCGTCGACGAGATCACGGCCGCGCGCGCGGTGCCGGATGCACTGGCACCGATGAGGTCCACGGCATCGACGCAGCGGCGCAGGACGCAGATGGGCGAGCCGGGGTGCCCCAGGCGCGCCACGAGTTCCGGCTCCCCCGGCAGGCCGGGGGCGGCGAGCAGGATGGGCAGCGGCCCGGCGTTCACGACTCCACCCCCTCGGTCGGATCGGCGGACGGATCGGCGGTCGGATCCGCGGGCGCGGTGGGGGCGTTGTCCAAAGGCGTCGCCGCTCCGGGTGCGTCCGCGACCGCGGCTGCATCGGCGGGCACCCGCACCAGGTCCACGGCGCCCGAACGCACCGCCGCGAGGACCGCGGCAGCATCCTCCGGGCGGATCTCCAGCGTGACGCCGTACTCCCCGCCGAAGCCCACCGCGTCCGCGGACACCGCCGAGACCAGCGCGGACGCGAGCACGAGCGTGGGCGCCGGAGCATCACTCAGGGCGTCGCCCGTCGATGCCCACACGTCGACGCGCTCGCCCGGGGCAAGGTCCGGCGGGGCGTGCAGCGGCTCCACCGGCACGGTGACCCACCGCACATCGACGCTGCCGGCCTCCTCGGCGAGGGCGGTCACGGGCAGGAACTCCCCCGCGTGCGCCGCCCGGACAAGACGCCCGGCCGGGACATCGGCGGCCGCGACATATGCCGCCGCGGCCTCCGGCGGAACCGCCACCCGCTCCAGGTCCGCGGTGGTGGGCGTCGCCCCCGGGGCGAGGTCGCGGGTGACCCGCCAGACGTCGACGGTGTCCTCTCCGGCCGCGACCGCACGGGCGCCGACGATCGTGCACACCGCGACGATGGCGACCCCGCCGATCACGCGCGGGTCCCGCCACGCCCCTCGGCGCGGCCGGACCGCTGCCGGAGACGGCGGTGGTTCCGCGGCGCCGTGCTGCTCGCGCGGCGCGCGGTTGAACAATGATCCAACTCGGGACATGGCCTCTCCTTGGCACCTCGGCCGCGCTGTGCGCGACCGCGACGCCGGGTCGATGTGGCCTGTGCCCCTTCCCCGCCACGAGCATCGGGGCCCGACGATCCACGATGCAACCCGAGCCGAGTTGTCCACAGGAACCGTTGTCCACAGGGACGCGACGCATCAGGCCGGCAACCTTGCCGAGCGGTGCCACACTGCGGCTATGCCTCGCTTCCTCACCCTCGCCGACGTCGCCGACATCCTCAATGTGAGTGCGGCGCAGGCCTATGCGCTCGTGCGCGGCGGTGACATCCGGGCGATCAAGGTCGGCGGCCGGGGGCAGTGGCGCATCGAGGAGACCGAGCTCGAGGACTACATCCGGCGGATGTACGCGGAGACCGCCGCATTCGTGGCGGACCCCGGGTTCCTCCCGGACGTCCCCGAGGTCAGCGTCGGCTCAGCCCGCTGATCGCCCCCAGCGGCACCGCGGCGATCCGCCGCACCGATCCGGGCCGTCGAGGCTCCCCCGGGTCGTGTTCGGCCAGGTCGAGGTGATCGCGGCCCACCCGGTCGATGGTCCCGGTCAGCGGCGCAGCGCCGACACGGGCCAGGCGCACCGGGGCCTGCTCGTCGGCCCATTCCCGCAGGACCGCGGAGAAGCCGAGGCGATCCCGGGCGGAGGCCGGCGCGACGGCGCTCGCGGTGAGCCCGACCACCGCGCTCATGCCCCACAGCGGGATCGCCCACTCGGCGTCGTCGGCCCGGAGCAGCACCACGTCGCGACCGACGCCCAGCACGCGTCCGCCGACGGCGGCGTGGCCGATCACCTCGATGACCACCGACTCCGCCGCGCGGATTCGGTCGAGCAGGCTGACCTGCGCCACCTCGGCGAGCGCGAGGTCCGCGGCGAGGACATCGTCCCCCGCGGCGTCGCGCGCTTCCATCTCCGCGGCGATGCCGGGCAGAAGCGCGTCGAAACGCGCGTCTTCGCCCAAACGCGCATCGTCATCGCTCGGTTGATCCACATGCACAGGGTACGAGTTGACCTCGATGCTGCCCAGGCCTTCCAATGGCAATGCCGGTCAAACACAGGCAAACGACATCGTTCGACAGCACATGCGCACTATCGCCAGGGTCACGGCTACGCCGACCCGGGACGGGGGCCCGTGTCGCAGCCGGCACCACCACTCAGGTCGCGAGATCCGCGACCGGGTCGCACGAACGCGCGACCCCCGAGCAGACCTGGAGGCGTCATGTCACCCGCGAGTTCGACCCTGGCCGAGCCCTTCCTCCCCCTCGAGTGGCAGGTCCCCAGCGGCCTGCCGGCAGTCCCGCCCGCGCAGCGCCACCTGCGCC
>JBJTJV010000333.1:0-2859 GCA_046352645.1 Chloroflexota bacterium
TAGGGGCAGTGGCCGCGCGCCGGCGCGAACACGTGTCCAGGCACGGCCGCCGTGCGGCTGGTATACCCCCTCTGTGGCGCAGACTGCCCAGCCCGCCCTGCGCGTCCCCCGCGCCGTGGCGATCGTCTTCCTCGGCGTGCTCGGTGCCGTCCAGGGGTCCGCCCCGAACATCTCGAGCACCGCGCTGGTCAGCGCGAGCCGCGGCCTCGACATGGTCGGCGGGACCCTCGCGCTCGCGGCCAGCATCCAGACCCTCGCGATCGCCGCCACCGTGATCTCGACGGGCCTCCTCGCCGACCGCCTCGGCCGGCGCCGCGTGCTGATGGCCGCGCTCGTCGTCGGCATCGCGGGCAACCTGATCATCGCGGCGGCCCCCGCGACGATCGTCTACCTGCTCGGGCAGGCGATCACCGGGATCGGCCTCGGCGCGGTCTACGGCGCGGCGTTCGCCTACGTGCGGGTCGTCGCCGAGCCGAAGAAGCTGGCCAGCGCCGTCGGCCTGTTCTCGGCGGTGATCAGCCTCTCGACCCTGATCCTCACCTTCGTCGGGGGCGCGCTGTCGAGCGTCGACTGGCGGATCGCCTTCCTCGCGATCCCCGCGGTCGGCGTCGCGTGCCTGCTCCTGACCCCGATCATCCTGCCCAAGCAGGGCCGGATGGCGAACCCCAAGTCGGACTACCTCGGCCAGCTGCTCCTGATCGTCGCCATCGTCGCGTTCCTGTTCGGGGTCAGCCAGCTCGGGCGCAGCCTGACGGCCCCGACCACCCTGGTGCCGCTCGCGATCGGCATCGTGGTGATGTTCGCCTTCTTCTGGCACGAGTCCCGCAGCGCCCACCGCTTCTTCCCGGTCTCGCTGTTCCGCGACCCCCTGTTCGTCGCGGCGATCCTCGCGGGGCTGATCTACAACTTCGGGACGGCGGTCTCGTTCCTGCAGGTCACGAACCTCTGGCAGTACGTCAACGGGCTCAAGACCGGCGAGGTCGCGATCTGGCAGCTGCCGCTGATCGCCGCGGGCATCGTCAGCGCGCTCCTGTTCGGGCGCCTGATGACGCGGGGCATGTCGAACCGCCTCGCGCTCCTGATCGGCACCATCACGACGGCGGCGGGCTTCACGCTGCTCGCGCTGTTCCACTCGTCGCACGGGATCGTCGGCTTCCTGCCGGGCCTGATCCTGACGGGCGGCGGCGTCGTGATCTGCGCGATCCCGTTCGGGAACCTGATCCTCAAGGAGGCGCCGGCCGAGTACTACGGGCCCGTCACGAGTTCCCGCACGACGATGGGCCAGTTCTTCTACTCGATCGGGTTCGCGATGTCGACGGTCGTGATCGACAAGCTGACGCTCGGCGGCACCGTCCAGCGGCTCCAGGACGCCGGGGTGCCGCCGCAGCAGGTCGGCACGGGCCTCGACGCCGTCACGGCGTACGCCTCGCGCAGCACCGCACCGGAGACGTCGCTCGGCAAGCAGGCGCTCGCCGACGCGGTCGGCTCGTACGGCGGCGCCTTCGCGACGATGATGATCGTCGCGGCCGCGATCTGCCTCGTCGCCGGCCTCGCCGGCTTCCTGATCCTGACGCGCAACGCGCACCGCGCCGACGCGCATCCCGCCCCGGTCGTCGACCCGTCGCAGGTCGCCGCCGGACCCGCCACCGCCTGAGGAGGACCCCATGCCCGCCGATCTGATCCTGAAGGCGTCGACCATCATCACGATGGACGCGCGCAACGCCCGCGCCGAGGCGCTCGCCGTCGACACGGCGACGGGGCGGATCACCGCGATCGGCACGCCCGACGACTGCGCCGCGGCGGCGCCGGGCGCGACGGCGAGGGACCTCGGCGACACCGTGCTGATGCCGGGCTTCATCGACCCGCACAGCCACCCGCTGCTCGGCGGCATCGTCACGCAGGACCCGGCGTACTGGATCGCCCCGTACACGGGCTACCCGACGTTCGCGGACGTGGAGGCGCTGTGGCGCAAGCTCGACAAGGAGCTGCCCGCCGACCAGGTCGTGATCTGCAACGGGCTCGACCGGCTCAACCAGGGCGCGCCCGAGTTGACCAACGCGGACCTCGACGGCTACTTCCCGACGCGCCGGGCCGTGATCCTCGACAACTCGGGCCACGAGGTCTACTTCAACAGCGCCGTCATCGCCGACAACGGCTGGGCGGACGGCAAGCCGCCGGCGGACCCGGTTGGCGCCCGCTTCGGCCGCAACGAGGACGGCACGTCGAACGGCCGCGCCTACGAGACGGCCGCGTGCCTCGCCGCCGCCGGCAAGTCGCTCTTCGAGGGCGTCCCGCACCCCCTCCTGTCGTCGGCGCGCTGGTACGCGCTGATGGCGCGCAACGGCGTCACGGCGACCACCGAGCACACCTACGAGGCGCAGCTCCTCAAGCCGTACGTGGCGCTCGCGTCGACGCAGGACTGCCCGCTCCGGCTCGCGCTGTACCACATGTCGATCGACGCGGACTGCGGCGAGCCGGTGAAGACCCCGATCTCCGAGGAGCTGCTCTGGAAGCAGGGCATCAAGCTGTGGGCCGACGGCTCGCCGTGGGTGGGCACGATCGCGGCCTCGGTCCCGTACCTCGACAACCCGACGACGGAGGCGGCGCAGATCCCGCTCGGCCCGGCCGGCGAGTCGATGCTCAACTACTCGCGCTCCGACCTCGACGTCGTGCTCGACCGGCACGCGCCCGAGGGCTGGCAGATGGCCTTCCCCGTCAACGGCGACGTCGGCCTCGACGTCGTGCTCGACGCGTACGAGCGCGCGCTCGACAAGAGCGGCCTGATGGGCAGCGACCACCGCTGGCGCATGGAGCACTGCGGCGCGGGCCGCGGCGACCAGTTCGGCCGCGCCGCAGTGC
>JBJTJV010000334.1:0-4255 GCA_046352645.1 Chloroflexota bacterium
CCCTGACCGCGCCCGTGTCCGCCGCGACCCCCCGCCCCGGTCCGCTCCGCACGTGGGTCCTCGCGATCCGCCCGCGGACCCTCCCCGCTGCCATCGCGCCCGTCTGCGTCGGGCTCGGCGTGACGGTGGGGAGCGGCGTGCCGCTGCGGGTGGACGCGGCCGTCGGCTGCTTCCTCGTCGCCCTCCTCCTCCAGGTCCTCGCGAACCTCGTGAACGACCTCGCGGACTTCCGCAAGGGCGCGGACACGCCCGATCGGCAGGGGCCGCTCCGCGTCGCGGCGGCCGGGCTGATCAGCCCGCGCGCGCTCTCCGTCGCGATCGCGCTCGTCACGCTCGCGTCCGGGGCCGCCGGCCTCTGGCTCGTGACGATCGGCGGTCCCGTGCTCCTCGTCGTCGGTGCGGCGGCGATCCTCGCGGCGTTCCTCTACACGGGCGGGCCGTTGCCGTACGGCTACCGCGGGCTCGGCGAGGTCTTCGTCTTCCTCTTCTTCGGGCTCGTGGCGGTCGTGGGCACGGCGTACCTCCAGTCGGGGACGATGCTCGCGCCGCTCGCCTGGGCGGCGGCGATCCCCGTCGGTGCGCTCGTGACCGCGATCATCGTGGTGAACAACCTGCGCGACCGGCCGACGGACGCCGCGGCGGGCAAGCGCACGCTCGCCGTCTCCTTCGGCGACCGCTTCGCGCAGGCGGAGTACATCGCGCTCCTGGCGGTCGGCTTCGCCTTCCCCGTGGCGATCGCGCTTCTGGCGGTGCGTCCGGCAGCGCTCCTCGCGCTCCTCGCGATCGCGCTCGTCCCGCCGCTCGCGGGCCCGATGCTCGCGGTGGGCGAGGGGAGCGACCGCCGGGCCCGCCACCCGGTCCTCGGCGGGACGGCGCGCCTCGCGCTCGTCGCGTCGCTCCTGCTCGCCGCAGGGCTGGCGCTCGGGCGCCTCGGGCTCGGATGAGCATGGCGCGGGAGGCGGCCGCGGACGCCTGCGTCGTGGAGGGTGGCGTCCACCTCCGGGTGCCGCTGCGCCGGCCGCTGCGGACGGCCGCCGGGGTCGTGGAGGCGCACTACGCATGGCTCGGCCGCCTGCGGGCCCCGGACGGCCGCACCGGGACCGGCGAGGCGGCGCTCGGGCCCGGAGCGGATGCCGCCGCCGCAGCCGCGCTCGCCGCGGCGATCCGCGCGGCCGTCGGGGGCGGCGTCGCGGCCCTCCCCGCGGAGGCCGCGGACGCGCCCGCGTCACGCGCCTTCCGGGCCGCGATCGATGGCGCGCTCCTCGATCTCGGCCGCCTGCCCGCGCTCGCGGAGCGTCGGCCCGGTGTCGTGTGCAACGCGCTCCTCGCCGGGGAGACGCCGGCTGCGCTCGCGGCGGAGGCGCGTGCCGCCGTCGCGGCGGGCTACCGGACGCTGAAGCTCAAGGCAGGGCCGGACGTGGCGGAGGCGCTGGCGGCCGTCCGGGCGGCCGTCGGGGAGGCGATCGCGCTGCGGGTCGATGCGAATGGCGCCTGGGCTCCCGCGGACGCCCGTGCCATCCTCGCGGCGCTCGCCCCCTACCGCCCCGAATACGTGGAGCAGCCGATCGCCGACGCGCCGGCCGCGGAGCTCGCGGCCTTCCGCGCGGCTGCAGCCGTCCCCGTCGCGCTCGACGAGTCGGTGCGCTGCCCGGCGTCCGCGCATGCGCTGCTCGCCGCCGGGGCCGCGGATGCCCTCGTCGTGAAGCCGGCCCGCGTCGGCGGGCCCGCCGCGGCGCTCGCGATCGCGGCCGCCGCCGCCGCCGCGGGCGTGCCGGTGACGATCTCCACGCTCCTCGAGACGGGTGTCGGCCTCGCGGCCGCGGGCGCCGTCGCCGCTGCGCTCCCCGGGGATCCGGACCGCGCCCACGGGCTCGCGACCGCCGACCTGCTCGTGGACGACTGCGTCGTCGCGCTCCCGGTCATCGTCGCGGGGCGGATGGACGTGCCGCCCGGCCCCGGCCTCGGGATCGTCCCCGACCGCGAGGCGGTACGCGCGAACGCCACGGAGGTCGTCGGGCGGTGGCGCTGACGCAAGGCGCGGCCCCCGCGCACGCCGCGTCGGCGCCGGCGTTCCCCGCGGTCGTCGCGGGGGACGGGACGCGGACGACGGCGGACGCGGTCGCGGCCATGGCGGGCGCCGTCGCGGCGGCGGCCGCCGCTGCCGGCCGCGCCGCGATCCTCCCGGACGCGGACGCGTGGGGGGTGGCGCTCGTCCTCGGCGGGTGCGCGGCGCCGGGGCCGGTCCTCGTCCTCCACCCGCGCTGGACGGCCGCGGAGATGCGCGCGGCGTGCGCGCGCGCCGGGGTCACCCTGGTCCTCCATGCCCGCTCGGGCGAGGACCTGCCGGAGGACGTCGCGGGCCGCGATGTGCGCACGCTGCCCGCCGCCGCGCCCCTCGCGCCGGCCGCGGTGCTCGGCGGCCCGGGCACGCTCGTCCTGCCGACCTCGGGCACGACCGCGGCACCCCGGCTGGTCCGGCTGCCGGCCGTCACCCTCGCGGCCTCCGCGGCGGCCTGGGCAGCCTTCCTGCCACCCGCGACGGGCTGGCTGCTCAGCCTTGGGCTCGGGCACGTGGCGGGCATCGGGATCGTGCTCCGGGCGCTCCGCGCCGGGGTGCCGATCGCCATCCCCGGGGGCGGCGCGGATCCCGTCACCGCGATCGCGGCCGCTGCGACGGCCGGGGTCGGGGTCAGCCACTGCTCCCTCGTCCCGACCCAGCTCGCGCGCGCGCTGGCCGCGGGCGTGCCACCGCCCGCCTCGCTCCGCGCCGCGCTCCTGGGGGGCGGTCCGATCGACGCGCCGCTCGTCCGCGCTGCGTGTGCGGCCGGGTGGCCGGTCGTCCCGTCCTACGGCATGACCGAGACCGCGTCCGGGGTCGCGGCGGCTCTGCCCGCGGAGGCGGCCGACGCCCCCGCGGCGGCCGGGCGCGCCCTGCCCGGCGTGCTCCTCCGCGTCGCGGCGCCGGAGGCCCCGGAGCAGCCGCTGCCGCCGGGGCACGCGGGGGAGATCGCGGTGCGCGGCGCGGTGGTCGCCGCCGGCCTGCTCGATGACCCGGCGGGCTGGGCCGCGCGCCTGACCGCGGACGGCTGGCTGCGGACCGGCGACCTCGGCACCATCGACGCCTCCGGGCGTCTGGTCGTGACCGGGCGGATCGACGACCTGATCGTCCGCGACGGGGAGAACATCGCCCCGGCCGCGGTGGAGGCGGTCCTCGCCGCGGTCCCCGGCGTGCGGGAGGCCGCGCTGGTGGGCGTGCCCGACCCGGTGCACGGCGCGATCCCTGTCGCGCTCGTGGCGGCCGGGCCCGGTGCCGACCCCGCCGATGCGCAGATCCTCGCTGCAGCGCGCGCGGCGCTCGCGCCCTTCCGCGTGCCGGCCCGGATCGTGCGCTTGGGCGCGCTGCCGCGGGGGGCGGGCGAGAAGGTGCTCCGGCGCGCGCTCCGGGCGCCGGCCGAGGCCGCGCTCCGCCGGCCGCTGCCCGACGCTGCCGGCGGCCCGGAGCCACGCATCCTGCTCGCCGACGACGGCCTCCCGCTCGCGGTCCGGGCGGCACCCCGGTCGCGCGGCGATGCGCGCCCCGCCGTCGTCCTCCTCCACGCGACCCTCGGGGCGGCCGATGCGCTCCTCCGGCTCGCGGGTGAGCTCGCGCCGGACGCGCGTCCGCTCCTCCTCGACCGTCGCGGCACGCCCGCGAGCCCCCTGGCCGTGCCCGGCCCGGTCGCGGTGGCACGCCACGTCGCGGACGTGCGCGACCTGCTCGACGCGTCCGGCGAGGCACGCGCGGTCCTCCTCGGGCACAGCTTCGGCGGGGTCGTCGCGCTCGCCTTCGCGGCCGCCTTCCCCGACCGAGTCGCGGCCGTCCTCGCCTGGGAGCCGCCGTGGCTCACGCTCGCCGATCCCGCCGACCGCGCCCGTCTGCTCGCCGTCGCCCCGGCGGTCGCGTCCGCGCACGCACGCGATGGCGCGCCCGGCGCGACGCGCGCCTTCCTCGCGGTCGTGGCGCCGGACCTGCTGGCACGGCTGGGGCCGGAGCGAGCCGCGCCCCTCCTCGCGGCCGGCGACGGCGTCCTCGCGGATGCGGCGATGCCCGGCCGGCCCGCCGACGGGCCCGGGCCGATCGCCGCGCCCCGTCCTGCTCGCGACGGGCGCGGCGAGCGCGCCGTTCTACCGCCCGATCGCCGAGGCGCTCGCCGCGCGGCTGGCCGGCGCGCGCGTCGTGGTCGTCCCCGGCGCGGGCCACGGCGGCCCGGTCTCC
>JBJTJV010000038.1:0-8302 GCA_046352645.1 Chloroflexota bacterium
GCCTCTGCCCACGCCGCCCCCGACCGTGCCGCCTCTGCCGACGCCGCCGGACACGGCTCCACAGCCGGTGGTCGGGCCGGACGCGTCCGCCACACCCGATCCGTCGCCGGGCGAGACGCCGCGGCCCGGTGCGGTGAGCACCACGCTGGAGGACCTGCTGCCGGTCGGCATCGCCATCCTCGTCGCGGCGGGCGTCGGCGGGTTCCTCCTCTACCGGCGCCGACCCGGCGGTCTCTAGGATGTCCAGGCGTCCGGTGGCCGTGGCGCGCGGTTGCCTGGCCGCTGCGGGCGCCCTGGCCGCGCTCGTCGTCCTGCCGGCGACCGCTTCCGCGCACGCGCTGAGCGGGCGCGTCGAGACGCCGATCCCCTTCTGGGCCTTCGTGGCAGGTGCCGCCATCGCGGTGGCGGTCTCCTTCGTGCTCGTCATCGTCGGTGACCCGCGACCGCCTGTCGCCGGGGCCGAGCGCACCGCGACGGTCCCGCGCGTGGTCCGCGGCATCCTCCGGGCGCTCGGGCTCATCGGGTGGCTCTGGATCGCGGCCCAGACGGTGATCGGTGGTGCGAGCGACGCGGACGTCGGATCGCTCTTCCTGTGGACGTACGGCTGGGTCGGACTCGCGATCGTGAGCGCGATCCTGGGCCCGGTCTGGTCCTGGCTCGATCCGTTCACCACGCTCCATGACCTCGGCGCCCGGGCTTTCCGGCGGCTCGGCATCCGCGGCCTCGTGCCCGCCCCGTGGCCGGAGCGCCTCGGGATCTGGCCCGCGGTGGCGGGCTTCGCGGTCTTCGTGTGGATCGAGCTCGTGCTGCAGCTGCGTGGCGGCCGCCTCCTGGGCGTCGTGCTCCTCGCCTACACGGGGATCACGCTCCTCGGGATGGCGCAGTACGGCCGGGATGCATGGCGCGAGCGCGGCGAGGTCTTCTCCGTCTGGTTCCGGCTCCTCGGGCGGATGGCGCGCTGGGCGGCGGATGGCCCGCCGGAGAGCGGCCGCGTCCGGCGGCAGGGTGCGATCGCCGGCCTGATCGCGCACGGGTGGACGCCGGCGGCGATCGTCCTCGTGTCGCTCGGCACGGGCTCGATCATCTACGACGGCCTCTCGCAGACACAGGCGTTCTTCGATCTCTTCGGGTTGCCGGGCCCGCTCCTCGGCACCCTGCTCATCGCCGCCGGGCTCGGCGCCCTCATCGCGGTCGTCTTCGGCGTCGCGCGGATCACGGGGCTCCCCGCGATGGGTGCGGGGCTCCTGCCCGTCGCGCTCGGCTACCTCGTGGCCCACTACCTCGTGGCGCTCCTGGTGGACGGCCAGCGGATCCTCATCGCGATCTCGGATCCCTTCCAGCTCGGCTGGGACCTCTTCGGCACCGCCTTCCACGAGCCGTCGATCGACGCGCTCCCCCTCGGGCTCCTCTGGACGCTCCAGGTCGGCGCGGTGGTCCTCGGCCACGTGGCGGGCGCATGGGCGGGCCACTGCGCCGGACGGACGGCGGAGGGTGCCGCCCCTCGGCGCGCGCAGGTGGCGCTCGCCCTCCTGATGGTCGGCCTGACGACGCTGACGCTCTGGTCGCTCGGCCAGAACCTCGTCTTCGAGGACACGCACAGCGTGCCGCCCGCGGCCGCCGCGATCGTCCGCGCCACCGCCTGACACCCGCGCTCGCTACGCGCGCGGCTCCCAGGTGAAGGTCCGCGCCGCGACCACGATCCCGGCGATCCCCCACGCCGCGACGAAGAGGATCGCGGTCGGGTCGAAGGCGCCCGCGCGGACGGGGTCCCAGAGCGCCTGGAGGCTGTCCGCGAAGGGGCGGATGGGGAAGAGGCTCCCGATGGTGACGAGGACACCGGTCTCGATGCGCACGAACGTGTTCGAGATGAAGAGGAGCGGCAGGGCGATCGCGTTCACCACCGCGGGTGCTGCGGACGCGCTCGGGATGAAGCCGCAGACGGCGAGGCCGAGCGCGCAGAAGGTCGCCGCGCCGACGAGCAGGACGACGAGCAGGAGGGGCAGGCGCTCCAGCGGCAGCGGGACGCCGAAGGCGAGCGCGCCGAAGAGCGCCACGATCGCCGCGAGGAGCAGCCCCGTGCAGGCGGAATGCACCACGCGCGCGAGGAGGTAGACGCCGGCCGGCAGCGGCGTCCCCCGGACGCGCTTGAGGATCCCCTCGTCGCGCGCGATCGTGATGCTCATCGCGAGCGTGGTGAACCCCGCGTTGACGATCGAGAAGGCGACGATCGCGGGGGTGTAGAAGCGCACGGCTCCGTCCCCTCCCGACGAGGCGAAGACGAGGTTGAGGATGACCATGAACACGAGCGGGAAGGCGAAGGTGAAGAACGCGGCCGCGGGGTTCCGCCAGAAGGCGCGGTTCTCCGCGCGGACCTGGCGCACGAGCAGGCGCAGGAGGGCCGTCGGGGGGTGATGCGGCGTGGGGCGACCGGTCCCGGCCCGCGTCCGGGCGTTCATCGGCGGCGCCTCCGGCCGGCGGCTGCGGGGGCCGGGGCGTCGGATGGCGCCTCGGCTGCGTGGCCGGTGAGCGCGAGATACGTCTCCTCGAGCGTGGGGCGGGTGACGGTGAGCTCCGTCAGCGGCACGCCCTCCGCGAGCGACCAGCCCGTGAGCCGGTGGAGGAGCGGCGCAGGGTCGGCCACCCGCGCCCGGAAGCGGCCGGGGATGCCGGGCTCGGCCACCAGGCCGGTCTCCGCGGGCGGCACGACGCCGTCGGGCAGGCGCACGGAGACCGTCGCATCGTCGGGGACGGTCGCGATCACCGCATCCGGGCTTCCTTCCGCGACGATCCGCCCATCGACGAGCACGGCGAGACGGTCCGCGAGGACCTGTGCCTCGTCCATGAAGTGCGTCGTGAGCAGGATCGTCGTCCCCGCCGCGGCAAGATCCCGGATGAGGTCCCAGGCGCTCCGGCGGGCGGATGGGTCGAAGCCGGTCGTGGGCTCGTCGAGGAAGACGAGGTCGGGGCTGCCGACGAGGGCGATGGCCAGGTCGAGGCGGCGGCGCTGCCCACCGGAGAGCCGCCCGACGCGGACGTCGCCCGCGTCGGCGAGGCCGTCGTGGGCGAGCAGCTCGGCCGCCGGGCGCGGGCGCCGGTAGTAGCACGCGTAGAGGGCCACGGCCTCGCGGGCGGTGAGGTGGCGCTCCACGCCCGTGGACTGGAGGACGATGCCGATCCGGTCGCGCAGCGCCGGCTCGCCGTGCGCCGGGTCGTGGCCCAGGACGCGCACGTCGCCCGTGGTCCGGCCCCGGTAGCCCTCCAGGATCTCCACGGTCGTCGTCTTCCCCGCGCCGTTCGGCCCGAGAAGGGCGACGACCTCACCTGCGTGGACGTCGAGATCGATGCCGCGGACCGCCTCGGCGGTGCCGTACGCCTTGCGCAGGCCGCGGACGGAGATGACAGGCTCGGCGGGCACGGGCCGAGCCTACCACCCGTCAGCGGGCGAGGCGGGTGAAGAGGCCGGGGACGTACCAGCGCAGGAAGTAGAGCCGGCAGCCGAGGCAGTAGCCGGTCGCGGCGAGCGTGATCTGCAGGACCGCGACGGCCGCGGTGACGATCCAGCCGAGCGTCGTGAAGCCGAGGAGGAACGCGATCGTGGCGATGCCGAGGAACGTCGCGCCGAGCGCCTGGGCGAAGCGCGGCGGGAACTCCGACTCGAGCTCGGCGGGCGGCCCGACCCGGAGGACGCGCCGGACGAGGGGCCAGGGACGCCCGAGGACGGAGTAGCGGGTGCCGAACCACGCGCTCACCCCGAGCGCGAGGGCGATGAACATGACGATGACCGGCTGAGCGGCGAGGAAGGCGGCGGCGAGCAGGACAACGGAGAAGCCGGCGCCGAAGCGATGGCCGCGCGGATCGATCATCCGCGGGCCGGAGGCGGGACGGGTGGACGACATGGGTGGGGTTCCTCGAGGTGGGGTCGCGGGAGGTGAGGACGCGGCGCCCGCGGGACCGGATGGCGATCCGTCGCGCGCGCCGGAGGGGGCGCTGCGAGCGACGGTCGGTGTCTGTCCCGGTGCGGCCCCTACGCGAGGGACGCGCGCACCCGGCCGACCGGCGCTCGCCGGCGACAGGGACAACACGCGGTGTAGCGGGGCTGCATGCGCATAAGGATGCCACGGTGCGGACCCCGCGTCCATCCCCCGGGCCCCGCCGGGGCGTGCGACCCGCCGGTTCGCCCACGGCCGCGGCGGACCGGACCGTTCCGGGGCGACCCGCCGGGGCCGCTGGTACCCTTCCCCTCCCCCGCCGCGACCGCGTGCCGCGTGCCGGAGCGGACCCGCACCCCGAAAGGAGCCACCCGATGCCCATGCCGCCCCGCCCCGCCGACGGCCGCTTCGGATCGGGTCCCTCGCGCGTCCGCCCGGCGGCGCTCGCCGCGCTCGCCGGCCCGCGCGCCGGCCTCATGGGCACGAGCCATCGGGCGACCCCGGTGCGCGCGCTCGTGGGCGAGGTGCGCGCGGGCCTGCGCGACCTCTTCGGCCTGCCGGACGACTGGGAGGTCGTGCTCGGCAACGGCGGCGCGACGGTCTTCTGGGACGTCGCGGCCTACAGCCTCGTGCGCGAGCGGTCGGCCCATGCGACGCACGGTGAGTTCGGTGCGAAGGCGGCCGTCTGCGCCCGCACCCCCTGGGTCCGCGAGCCGATCGTCACCGAGCGTCCGGGCGGCGAGCGCGCGGTCCTCGCCCCGGCCGACGTGGACACGTACTGGCTCGTCCAGAACGAGACGAGCACGGGCGTGGCCAGCCCGGTCCGTCGTCCGCGCCACGCCGACGGGAGCGTCGCGGACGGCCTCCTGCTCGTCGACGCGACGAGCGCGGCGGGCGGCATCGGCTGGGACCCCGCGGAGGCGGACGTCTACTACTTCTCGCCCCAGAAGGCGTTCGGCGCGGACGGTGGCCTGTGGGTCGCGTGCATGTCCCCGGCCGCGGTCGCGCGGACCGAGGAGATCGCCCGATCGGACCGGCCGATCCCGCCGAGCCTCCGCCTCGCGGACGCGCTCGCCGAGAGCCGCAGGGACCAGACGGTGAACACGCCCGCGATCGCGACCCTCATCCTGCTCGCCGAGGGGATCGCCTGGCTCCGCGAGCAGGGCGGCATGGCCTGGGCGGAGGCGCGCAGCCGCGCGGCGTCCGGGCACCTCTACACGTGGGCCGAGGCGACCGCGTGGGCCGCGCCGTTCGTCGCCGACCCCGAGCTGCGCTCGCCGACCATCGCGACGATCGACCTCGACGCCGCCATCGACGCGGACCTCCTCCGCACGCGCCTCCGGGCCGAAGGGATGGTCGATCTCGACCCGTACCGCAAGCTCGGCCGGAACGGGCTGCGCGTGGGGACCTTCCCCGCCGTGGACCTCGCGGACGTGCAGGCGCTCACCGCGTGGGTGGAGCATGTCGTCGCGGAGATGCGCGCGCGCTGACCGTCCCGGCGCGCCGACGGCGCAGGGGTCCGCGTCAGCGGACGGGCGCCTCCGTGCGCTCGCCCCATGCGAGGTCCGTGAGCGTGCGCGCCCAGACGTCCAGGCGGAGCGCCGCCGCGTCGTAGGCGGGCCGTGCGGCTTCGCCCTCGCGGAAGAGCCGCTCGCGGGCGAGCGCGACGCGATGGAACCGCTCCAGCGTCGCAAGTCGGACCTGGCCGGTGAGGAGCGCGACGAGCTCGTCCGGATCGCCGGTCGCGACCGCGCGCTCGACGACCGGGGTGACGGGGGTGTGCGGCATCTGGGGGCCTCCCTCCGGGCTGCGAGTGCCCCGATCGTCCGCCCGCCATGCTCGGACCGGACAGGGCCGGGCGGCACCTGCACGGATGCCGGGCGGACCGACGCCGATCGTCAGCCCCCGTGGGCGTGCGTGTGCGCGTCGAGGCGGGCGTGGGCGCGGGCGAGCGGGGCAGAGAAGGCATCGGCGGAACCCGCACCATCCGGGCGCCCCGGGACGCGCGCGAGGTCCGCAGCGAGCCGGTCGCCGAGGTGGTCGAGCGCCGCGAGCGCGGGCTCGGGGACGACGTCCGCCGGGTCGCCCGGGCCGAGCTCGGCCTCGAGCGTCGTCACGCTCGCCGCGATGAGGTCCCGGCAGAGGCTCTGGCCGAGGACCGCGGGGAGCGGGTGGCGGCCACCCTCCCAGGCGAGCGCGCCGATCTCCGCGGCGACCGCCAGCCGCGCCGCGACGAGCGCGCGCCGCGCGGCCTCGAGCGCCTCCGCCGTGGCGCCGGACCGGACCGCGCCCGCGTAGGCAGCGAGGGCCCGGGCCTGGGCTGCGAGGTCGGCCGCGAGGCTCTCGCGATGGACGGGGCGCCAGGCGAAGGTGACGACGGCGACCAGTCCCGACGCGAGGAGCGTGGACGCGATGCGCACCCCCGTCAGCTCATCGAGGGGGAGGCGTAGCAGCTCGAAGAGCGCGAGGACGCAGATCGTCACCCCGGCGGTGGCGACCGCGTAGTTCGCCATGAGGAACGCGTAGACGAGCGTCGCGGAGAGCCCGACGAGGGCGACCGAGGTGCCGATCCCCGGGACGAGCAGCAGCGCGCTCGTGGCGATCGCGACGCCGGCGAGCGTGCCGACGATCCGCGAGACGAGGCGCGGGATCGTGAGCGAGAGGTCCGGCTTCATCAGCCACGCGACGGTCATCGGGATCCAGTACGCATGCGGTACCGCGAGGGCGATCGCGATGGCAGTCGCGATCGTGTAGGTGCACGCGAGACGGAGCGCGTGCCCGCGCAGCCGCCCGCCCCGGTCGGGGAGCGTCACGAGCAGCCGGAGCGGGTCATGGACGAAGCCCGCGGCGAGCGATCGCTCCGCGTGCCGGCCGGTCGGCCATGCGCCCCCGGTCGCCACCGCGGCGGACCGGAGCGCCGCGTCCAGGGCGGCGGCGTCCGCTGCGCGTGCCGGCGAGAGCCCCGGGCGGGCGGCGGCGAGCTCCGCGCCGAAGTGGGCGAGCGCGCCGGGGACCCGCCGACGGAGGATGCCGAGCTGGAGGCCCCAGCCGATCGCTCCGGCCGTACGCGCGGCGGCCGCGAGGATGCGGGTGACGGCGGCACGCTCGGCATCGGTCGCGGCGGCCACGCCTGCTGCGCCGCCCGCGCCGCCAGCGGGTCCCGTCGCGGCCGCGGGCTGGGCGGCGATCCCCGAACCGAGTGCGACGGCCGCCAGCCAGACCTGCTCCGCGCCCGTCGCGAGCGTCTCGAGCCAGGCACGCGTCGCGCCGGATGCCCCCGCGGCGCGCACGCGGTCCCCGGCCGCCCCGACGCGCGTCGCCGCGTCGAGGATCCCCTGGCGGCCCGCGTGGACCGGGATGCCGAGGGCGAGCGCGCGCCACGCCACGACGAGGTCCGTCCGCGCGGCCTCCATCGTCCCGAGCAGCTCGGGCAGGAGGGCGACCGCCATCTGGATCAGCCCGCCCGCGAGGACGAGGAGCGTGGCCGGGACGATCTCGCCGAGCGCCCCCGGGCTCCCCGCGAAGACGGAGAAGGTGACGAGCGCGATCATCCCGGCGAGCCCGGCCCGCGGACCGCCGATCCCGATGTAGCCGCAGAAGGCGGCCACGAGCGGCGCCGCCGCGAGGTGGAGGAGCGGGACGCCCGCGACGAGCAGGCCGACGAGCGTGGCGCACGTCACGAGGAGCGTGCCCAGGCCCATCGCGCGCAGCCGCAGCCCGAAGGAGCCCGCCGGATCGGCCGCCCCCACGAGGAGCGCCCCGATCACGAGGGGGATGACGATCGCGGGGTCGGCGTCGAAGAGCGCGGTGAGGAGGGCGCAGACGAGCCCCGTCCGGGCCGTCGTGACGAGCAGGATCGCGGAGCGGTCCGAGTGCAGGCCGCCGGTCGCGAGGCCCAGGTCGGCCCGCAGGCGGGAGCGCATCGCGGTCAGGCCGCGCCCGCGAGACGGCGGAGGGCCGCCTGGAGCGCGGCGACCGCCGGCCCCGGCCGACCGTCGCCGACCGGTGCGTCGTCGAGCGCGACGATCGGCATCAGCTCCCGGAGCGAGGAGGACATCCACGCCTCGTCCGCGCCCGCGATCTCGGCGAGCGGCCAGCGGCCCTCCTCCACGGCATAGCCCGCGGCGCGGCCGAGGGACGCGATCTGCGTGCGCGTCACGCCCGCGAGGACCCCGAGGTCGAGCGACGGGGTGCGCAGGGTGCTGCCGCGGCGCCACCAGACGTTGCTCGTCGGTCCTTCCAGGATCGTCCCGTCCGCGGCGAGGAAGAGGGCATCCTCCGCGCCCCGCCGGACGGCCTCCGCACGGGCCGCGAGGTTCACCGCGTACGAGGTGGACTTCACGCCCGCGAGCAGCCACGGCAGCGCGTCGCGG
>JBJTJV010000335.1:0-7027 GCA_046352645.1 Chloroflexota bacterium
CCCTTCCCACCGCTCCGCCCGCCGCCCGACCGGGCCCCCTGCCGTCCGGCCGCCTTCTTCCGGGCCCTACGCGTCCGACGCGCCGCCCGGTCGCGCACGATCGCGGCGATGCGTGCCCCGGCGTCCGCGGCCGCGGCCCGCTGGAGCGGCACCCGTTCGGCGAGCCGCGCCCGGAGCTCGACCTCCGTGTCGAGCGCCCGCTCGGCGCTCGCACGGAGCGCGGGCACGTCGAGCGCGTCGATCGGATGGACGAGGTCGCCGAGGCCGACCGCGTCCATGATCCCCTGGTGCTTGATCGAGTAGGCGATCGCGAGGGAGGGTGTCCCCGCCGCCATCCCGAGGATCCCCGCGTGCATCCGCACGCCGACGACGAGCCGCATCCGCGCGTAGATCGCCGCGAGCTGCCCGGGCTCCGGCGCGATCTCCAGCACCGTCGCCGCCTCGGGGCGGCGCATCCGCGCGACGACGTCGCGCGCCGCGTCGAGGCTCGTGACCGGCGGCCCCATGGACTGGGGCACGAAGACGATCCGTGCGCCCCGCCGCTCGACGAGCTCGTCCGCCAGCCCGGCGAGCGCCGCGAGGTAGCGTTCCTGCGCCGCGGCGGGGTCGGCCGCGTTCTGGAAGCCGAAGGCGCGCACGGCGAATGCCACGAGGGGCCCGTCCGCCGCGGACGGCAGCGCGGCCGCCGTGGCCGGGGCGAGCTCGGGGTCCGGCTCCGTGAGCCATGCCATGTCCGCCACGATCGCGGTGCGCGCGGGGTCCGCGCCGCAGCGCTGCGCCCAGGGCACGGAGCGCTCCTCCCGGAGCAGGACGAGCGCGGCGTCCCGGACGACGCGCCGGGCAGCGCCGATGTGGCGGCCCGGGAACGCCCCGATCGTCATCGGCGCGAGCACGACGGGGACGCGGAGCGCGTGCGCGATGACGAGCGGCGTGGCCGCCCACATCCAGCGGACGTCGTCGCGACCGAGGCTGTCGAGGTAGCCGCCGGGCATCGCCACGACCGCGTCCGCGCGGAGGGTCTCGCGCACGATCGGTCGGAGCACCGGCGGCAGGAGCCGGAGCGCCACGCGCGGCGCCCGTCGGTGGAGGAGCGCCCACGCACGCAGGGCGGGGCGGAGGAGCGTGACCCAGGTGACGGACCCGGCCACGCGCCAGTCCGGACCGAGCCGGCCGAGGAGGTCGAGGAACGTCTGCGTCCGGCCCGCCCACGGCTGGACGGGCTGACCCATCCGCCGGCCGGGCAGGGCGGCGGCGAGCGAGGGCTGGCGCGTGCTCCAGGTGATCGTGGCGTCCGGCAGACGCCGGGTGAGCTCGCCCGCGAGCGCGAGGGCAAGCGCGGCGTCACCGCCGTTGAGGAAGGAGTTCCCCGCGACGACGAGGACGCGCGGTCCCGCGCCCCCGTCCGCGGGCGCGCCTCCCCGGGTCAACCCGCGCCGGGCAGGTGGCGCTCGGCGGGGCCGACGTAGCGGACGTCCGGCCGGATAAGGCGGTTGGCGGCCACCTGCTCGATCGCGTGGGCGGTCCAGCCCGCCATCCGTGCGAGCGCGAAGGTGGACGGGAAGAGGTCCGGCGGCAGGCCGACGCCCTGGAGGACCGCCGCGGTGTAGTACTCGACGTTCGTCTTGAGCGACCGGTCGGGCGACTTCTCGGCGAGCTTCTGGAGGGCGATGTCCTCCACGGCGACGGCGAGCGACAGCCAGTCGGCGATGTTCGCCATCCCCTCCGCGACCTCGCGGAGCGCGGCTGCACGCGGGTCGTAGGCGCGGTAGACGCGGTGGCCGAAGCCCATGAGCCGCTCGCCGCGCGCGAGCGCGTCGTCGATCCAGGCCGCGGCGTTCTCCGGCGTACCGATCTCGTGGAGCTGCGAGACGACCTCGGACGGGGCGCCGCCGTGGAGCGGGCCCTTCATCGCGCCGATGGCGCCGCAGACCGCGCTCGCGATGTCCGAGCGGGTGGCGATGATCACGCGCGCCGTGAAGGTCGAGGCATTGAAGCCGTGCTCCGCGCCGACCATGAAGTAGGCGTCGAGGGCGCGGGCGCGGCCCTCGTCCGGGCGGACGCCGTTGAGTTGGTAGAGGAAGCCCGCGGCGAGGCCGAGCGACGGGTCCGGGGCGATCGGGTCGAGGCCCTGGCGGATCCGGCCGAAGGCGGCGAGCGCGGACGGCGCGAGCGCGGTGACGGCGCGCGCCTGCTCGACGGTCGCGGGCCACGCGGGGTTCGTCTCCGCACCCCAGGTGGAGATCGCCGTGCGCAGCGCGTCCATGGGATGCGCGCTGACCGGCAGGTTGCGCAGCGACGCGACGACGCGCTCGGAGAGCGGCGCGCAGGCGAGGTGCGCCTTCGGCAGCCACTCGCCGGTCCAGAGGAGCTCCGCGACCTGGGCGTACGTGCCGGAGCGGACGAGCTCGCCGATCGGGTAGCCCCGGTAGATGAGCCGGCCGTTCAGGCCATCGACGAGCGCGATCGTCGTCTCTCCGGCGAGGACCCCCTCGAGGCCGGGGGAATAGGGGCGGTCGCCCTGGGTCGGGGTGGTCGTCGGGTCTGCCATGGCGCGGAGTCTAGTCGCTCCCCCGCGCCGTCGCTGCCCCGGGAGCGCGCGCCGCGCGGTCGGCGAGCACGACGGCGATCGCCGTGGTGCACGGGACCGCGAGCACGATGCCGATGCTCCCCACGAGCGTCCGGGCGACCTCGATGGCGACGAGCTCGCGGTTCACCACGAGCGCGGCCGGCAGATCGGAGACCGCGAAGAGGACGAGGAGCGGCAGGCTCGCGCCGACGTAGGCGAGGAAGAGCGTGTTCACCGTCGCGCCGATGTGCGCGCGCCCGACCCGCATCGCCGCGGCCCACAGCGCCCGGCCGCGCGGCCCGTCCGGCGTGGCGAGCTCCGCCACGGTCGCCGCCTGGGTGACCGTGACGTCGTCGAGGACGCCGAGGGCGCCGAGGATGAAGGCCGCGAGGAGGAGCCCGCGGACATCGATCGCGCCCGCCGCGGTGCGCAGGAAGACGAGATCCTCCGTCCCGGCCGTGCTGAAGGCCGCGGCCACGCCGACGAGGGCGGAGAGCAGCCCGGTCACCGCGAGGGCCATGAGCGTGCCCGCCAGCGCCGCCGCGCTCGTCCGGCCGGTCCCCTCCGTGAGCACGATGGACGCCACCGCCACCAGGCTCGCGACCCCGAGCGCGACCGGCACCGGTGGCGCACCGCCGAGGATCGCCGGGATGACGACGCGCAGGACGAGGAGCGCGCCCAGGGTCAGCCCGATGAGCGCGCGGACCCCATGCCCCCGTCCGACGAGCACGACGAGGACAAGGAAGGCGCCAAGGAGGATCTCCAGCGCCGGGAGGCGCCAGCGCTCGCTCACGCCGACGAACGCGGGCCCGTCGGGCATGCGCGCGACGGTGACGACGACCTCGTCACCGGGCGCGAAGTCGGAGGGCGCCGCCTCGGTATCCGGGAGCGCAAGCCAGGCCCAGCGCTCCGTCCCGGCGTCGGGGCCCTCCAGGAGGACGACGCGGATGTCGCCGTCGAGCTCGGCCGGATCGGCCGCCGGGTCCACGCTCGTCCCGGTCCCGTCGTCCCACGCGCGGACCTCGAGGACGCGGGCGCGGAACGCCTCGACCGGGGGGACCTCGCCCGCCGGCCGCGATGGCTCGGGGGGCAGGAGGACGAGGATCGCGATCGCCGCGAGGGCGAGGATGGCGGGCCAGTGGCGCAGCAGGAGCGCGCGCAGACGCATGCGTGGAGGATATCGGGGGACGGCGCGCCCGGACGCGTGCGGGTGCCGCGCACGGGACGGCGCGACGCGCGAGAATCAGGGCATGGACAGCGATCGCGCCCCGGACGCCACGGACCCCGAGCCGCTCGGCCTTCTCGTCTGCCGCGGCTGCTGCTGCGGCACGGAGGAGAAGCACCCGGGCATCGACCACCCGGGCCACCTGGCCGCCGTGCGGGCTGCCGCGGCGGAGCGGACGGGCGCCTACGTCTCCACCGTCGGCTGCCTGACCTCGTGCGAGAGCTCGAACGTCATCGTCGTCCGGGGCTACGGAACCGAGGGGACGCGCACGCGCTGGCTCGGCGAGATGGCGGACGACGCGCTCGTGGCGGAGCTGGCGGCATGGGTCGCGGCCGGGCACGGGAACGGGGTGGAGCTCCCGCCGGTCCTCGCGGCGCGCGTGTTCCGTGACATCCGCGGCCCCGTCCATCGCGGCCCGATCCCGACCGGCGCGGAGCTCGACGAGGACGACTGAGGGGCGGCGCGACCGCAGGCCTCCACGGAGGGCAAGGGTCCCGGGTCCGCCCCTGGCGCCCGCCGCGCCCTGCGTACCCGGGTAGCGCCCGGCCCTCGGTCCGCAGCCCCGAGGCGACCGAGCGCACCAACGGACTCTCTCTTCCCGCGGGGCGACCGCTGACGGAGCGCCGATGTTGACGAGCATAGATGAGACTAAGTATCATCTAGCCCCTCGGGCGCCGATGCCGTGCTCGGAGAGATCGGGAGAAGAGCGATGCGAGCGCGCAGCCGCACAGGAATGCACCCACCAGCGGCCAGCCGACCGACGGAACCTGAGGTGGAGAGTCGGCGAGACGGCGGCGATGGCGAGGGGACGCGCGCCGCGGACCTGAAGCGCTGGACCACCGAAGCCCTCGGCCTCGATAGCGCGGTAACGGTCGTGGTCGCCGAGGTCGCCTGCGCGGACCCGGGCTGCCCGCCGACCGAGACGCTCATCGCCGTCCTCTTGGACGGAGGAAGACTGAGCGTGAAGCTCCCTGGCCGGATCGCGAGCCTGGACCGCTCGACGGTGCTGACCGCGGTCCATGCAGCCGCGGTCGCCGGTGCGGCGGCCCCCGCGGCGGGCGGACGATGACGAACACAGCCACGACCGGGGACGGTGCCGGGTCCGCGGAACCCCGTGTGCCCGTCACGGTCCTTACGGGTTTCCTCGGGTCCGGCAAGACGACGCTGGTGAACCGGATCCTCACCGAGCACCACGGCAAGCGGATCGCCGTCATCGAGAACGAGTTCGGCGAGATCGGAGTCGACCAGGATCTCGTGATCGGAGCGGAGGAAGAGATCTTCGAGATGAACAACGGGTGCATCTGCTGCACCGTGCGAGGCGACCTTCTGCGCATCCTCGGCAACCTGATGAAGCGGCGCGACCGCTTCGACGCGATCCTCATCGAGACGACGGGGCTAGCCGACCCGGGACCCGTAGCGCAGACCTTCTTCGTCGACGAGGAGATGCAGGAGCGGCTCCGGCTCGACGCGATCGTCACCGTCGTGGACGCGGCCCACATCGATCTCCACCTGGGCGTGGAGCGCGAGGCGATGGAGCAG
The DNA here is from genome assembly GCA_046352645.1 of Chloroflexota bacterium. Lineage (GTDB taxonomy): Bacteria > Chloroflexota > Limnocylindria > Limnocylindrales > CSP1-4 > JAFMJV01. The sequence goes on from JBJTJV010000335.1 coordinate 5,331, forward strand.
ATCGCGTTCGCCGATGTCATCCTGCTGAACAAGACCGACCTGGTACCTTCCGATCGGCTCGACGCTCTCGAGGACCGGATCCGGGGCATCAACGGGGCGGCAGCGATCCACCGGACCGAGCAGGCGCGGGTGGAGCTCGACTGCATCCTCGATGTCGGCGGCTTCGACCTCACGCGCGCGCTCGCTGTCGATCCGGCGTTCCTCGAACCCGAGCTCCCCTTCGAGCACGTGGGCGTCTATGAGCTCTCCATGGGGGAATACGTGCTGCGGCTCGGGCCCGGGCCTGACGAGACGATGGATGTCGTCCTCGGGCGGCTGACCAGACCGGATGCCACAGCCGTGGAGGAGAGCCTCATGGACCGCGTCCTGATGTTCTCCGACCCTGCCTTCGAGATTCGCCCCGGGGAGAGCCTCACGCCGGGACGGGGCCTGCATCGCCTGACCCTCGCGGGGATGCCGATGTCCTTCCCGTTCCTCATCGATCCCGGTGGTGCCTATGGTCTCTACACGGAGCATCGGCCCGACGAGTACACCCTCGAGATCCACGGCCCTGCCGGCCCGCTCGCCCCCGTCGCCGCGCTCGCGTACGCGCCCGCTCACGAGCACGACCGCGAGATCGGCTCCGTCGGCATCCGCGTCGAGGGTGAGGTCGACGGGGAGCGATTCGGGGCGTGGATCCGCGGTCTGCTCCGCGAGAAGGGCGCGGACATCTTCCGGAGCAAGGGCATCGTCGCGGTCCGAGGCGAGCCCGAGCGCTATGTGTTCCAGGGCGTCCACATGCTCCTGGGCGGGACCGCGGAACGGCCCTGGGGCGACGAGGTCCGGTACAGCTCGATGGTCTTCATCGGCCGGCGGCTCGATCGCGCGGCGCTGACTCAGGGGTTCCGAGCGTGCCTCGTCTGAGTCGTCCCGCACGGGTCCCCGCCTCCTCCACGCTGGCGGAGGCGTGGGTCGTCGAGCTCCCTGACCACGTGGAGGTGGCGTCCATCTCCCCCGACGGGACCCGCGTCGCCGCGGCCGCGGTCTCCGGCCCCGTCTGGATCCTGGACGGTGCGTCGGGATCGGTCCTCGCACGATCCGCCGGCCACCGCCACGGGACGACCGCCCTTGCCTGGAGCCCGGACGGCGCGGTCGTCGTGACCGGGGGGCAGGACGGCCGGGTCCGTGTCTGGGACGGTCGGTCGGGCGCGGAACTGGCGGCCTACCCGGCGGGCGACGACTGGGTCTCTGCGGTGACGTGGTCGACCGATGGAGGCCACCTCGCAACGGCAGCAGGTCGCGCGCTGACGGTCCGGGATCGGGGCGGTGAGGCGGTGGCGACCTACCGACACCAGTCCTCCTCGATCTCCGGCATCGCCTGGAAGCCCGGGGCACCCGTGCTTGCGATCTCCGGCTACGGTGGCGTCACGCTGCTGCGTCCGGGATCCGGCCGGGAGCCTCGCTCCTTCACGTGGAAGGGGTCGGTCCTCACGCTCGCATGGAGCCCGGATGCGCGCTTCATCGCGACCGGTGACCAGGACAGTACGGTCCACTTCTGGTACGCCCAGACGGGGCGCGACCTACAGATGTGGGGCTACGAAACCAAGGTACGTGAGCTCGCCTGGGATCCGAGCAGCCGGTACCTCGCGACGGGAGGCGGTGTCGCGGCCGTGGTCTGGGATTGCAGCGGCCGCGGTCCGGAGGGACCACGTCCGCGC
>JBJTJV010000336.1:0-4001 GCA_046352645.1 Chloroflexota bacterium
CGCCCCCCGCGCCGCGACGACCGGCCGCGGGACGACCGGCCGCGCGCCGATCGCCCCCCGCGCGGCGCCGACCGGCCGCGGGACGACCGCCCGCGCACGGACGACCGGGGCCCCCGCCCCGATCGGCGCGATGACCGCCCCCCGCGCCCCGAGGAGCGGGGCGCCCGGCCCGCACCGCGCGACGATCGCCGCGGCAGCGGCCTCTCCCAGCGCGAGGCCGCCGAGGTCGAGACCGCGCGCGCCGCGCACCCCGCGGTGGCCCGCGAGGAGGTCCAGGCCGCGGACGCATCCCCGGAGGCGCTCGCCGCCGGCCGGGAGATCGTGGAGCAGCTGATCCGGCTCATGGGCTTCGAGGCGACGGTGAGCGTCCGCACGGACGGCACGCCGAAGATCGAGATCGAGGGAGCGAACGACGAGGACCGTGACGCGCTCGGCGCGCTCATCGGCCGGAAGGGGGAGCGCCTCTCCGCCCTCCAGCACCTCGTCAACCTCATGCTCTCGCGGAAGATGGGCGAGTGGACCCGCGTCCTCGTGGACGTGGAGGACTACCGGGGCCGCCGCGAGCGCCAGCTCGCCGACCTCGCCCGCCGCGCCGCGGACAAGGTCCTCGAGAGCGGCACGATGCTCCAGCTGGAGCCGATGCCGCCGCTCGAGCGCCGCTGGGTCCATATCGCGCTCAAGGGGATCCCGGGGATCTCCACGCAGTCGATCGGTGAGGAGCCCGAGCGCCGCGTCGTGATCCTCCGCATCGACGGCTGACCCGCACCGGGGGGCCGCGAGGGGGGCCCATCCACCCGTTCGGGACGCGCAGCACGGAGAGACGATGCTCACACTCGGCTACAAGGCCTCCGCGGAACAGTTCGGCCCGCGCCGCCTCCTCGACCTCGCGGTCGCGGCGGAGAACGCCGGCTTCGACAGCGTCTGGACGAGCGACCACTTCCAGCCCTGGAAGCACACGGACGGCCACGCGCCGAACTCCCTCGTCTGGCTCGGGGCCACGGCGCAGGCGACGAAGCGCGTCATCCTCGGCACGAGCGTCCTGACGCCCGGCTACCGCTACAACCCGGGTGTCATCGCGCAGGCGTTCGCGACCCTCGCCTGCCTCGCCCCCGGCCGGGTCATCCTCGGCGCGGGGACCGGTGAGTCGCTCAACGAGGTCGTGGTCGGCATGGACTGGCCGGACCAGAGCGAGCGCTTCGCGCGCTTCAAGGAGGCGCTCGACCTGATCGCGCGGCTCTGGCGCGAGGAGCGGATGAGCTACGAGGGCCAGTTCTACCGGACGCACAACGCGACCATCTACGACCGGCCCGAGCAGCCGGTGCCGATCTACATCGCGGCCGCGGGCCCCGCTGCGGCCAAGCTCGCCGGCCGGACCGCCGACGGCTTCATCTGCACCTCCGGCAAGCCGAAAGAGCTCTACCTCGACACGCTCATCCCGGGCGTGAAGGAGGGCGCGGAGAAGGCCGGCCGCGACGCGTCCACGATCCCGCTGACGATCGAGATGAAGGTCTCGTTCGACACGGACCGGGCGCGCGCCATGGAGGCGACGAAGCTCTGGGCCGCGCTCGCGCTCCCGGCGGAGATGAAGATGGGCGTCGAGGACCCCGTCGAGATGGAGCGGCTGGCCAAGCAGGTGGAGGACAACGCCCACCGCCGCTGGCTCGTCTCGGACGACCCCGAGTAGCACATCGAGCAGATCCGGCCCTACATCGAGTGGGGCTTCACCCACCTCGTCTTCCACTTCCCGGGAGACGACCAGGAGGAGGCGATCGCCCGCTACGGCACGACGATCCTGCCGCTCCTGCGGAAGCGCTTCGGGTAGCACCCGGCGCCCTGCCGCCGCACGCACGCCCCCGGCAGCGCCGGGGGCGTCGTCCTGTCCGGCGACCCGCGCGGTCGGCGACCGATCGGCCGGGTCGCCGCGCACCAGCCCGTGGCGTCAGGCCGTGGTGACGCTCCGGGCCATCGCGGCATACGTCGCGGCGCCGAGCGCCATCGAGCCCTCGTCGAAGACGATCCGGTTGGAGTGGTTCCGCGGCGCGGTCGCGGGGTCCAGCTCCGGCGGCCGCGCGCCGAGGAAGGCCATCGCACCGGGCACCTGCTCGATGACGTAGCTGAAGTCCTCTGCGCCCATGAGGGGCGCGGACATCGTGCGCACCGCATCCGGGCCCGCGATGGCGGTACCGACCGACCGGAGCAGGTCGGTGATCCCCGCGTCGTTCACGGTGACCGGGAAGCCCGGGTCGATCGCGATCTCGTGGCGCGCGCCGTGCGCGGCGCACACGCCCGCGGTCACCTGGTGGAGCCGCTCGCGCATGGCCGCGCGGTTCTCCGTGGAGAGCGTCCGGATCGTGCCCTCGAGCTCGGCCCGCTCGGGGATGATGTTGTTCGTCGTGCCGGCCGTGACGCGGGCGATCGTGAGCACCGCGGGGTCGGCGGGTGCGTCCACCCGGCGCGTGACCATGAGCTGGAGCGCGATGATCAGCTCCGCGGCCACGGTGATCGGGTCGAGCGTGTTGTGGGGTGCGGAGGCGTGCCCGCCGCGGCCGGTGATGCCGATCGTGATCCGGTCGGCCGCCGCGAGGAGCGGCCCGGGGCGGATGTTCAGCGTGTCGGCCGGGAAGTCGTTGGAGATGTGGAGCGCGAACGCGGCCGCCGGGATCTCGCCCGCCCGCTCGAGGAGGCCCTCCTCGAGCATGTAGCGCGCGCCGTGGAAGCCTTCCTCGCCGGGCTGGAGCATGAGGAGCACCTTCCCCGCGAGCGTCGCCCGCTCGGCGACGAGCAGGCGCGCGGCCCCGAGGAGCATCGCGACGTGCGTGTCGTGGCCGCACGCGTGCATCCGCCCCGCCTCCTCCGACGCGAAGGGCAGGTCCGTCTCCTCGGTCAGCGGCAGCCCGTCCATGTCCGCGCGCAGGAGGACGACCGGCCCCGGCCGTCCGCCCTCGATGACCGCCGTGACGCCGGATGTCGTGCGGTCCTCCACCGGCTCGAGGCCCAGGTCGCGCAGCGCGGCGAGGACGATCGCCTTCGTGCGCGGCAGATGGAGCCCGAGCTCGGGTGTCCGGTGAAGCCGTCGGCGCAGGTCCACGATCCCCGGGAGGATGGCGCGGGCGGCGGCGAGGTCGGCGGGGGAGGCGGCGGTACGCATCGCCGGAGGATAGCGAGCCTTCCGGTCTCCGACCCTTGCGCCGCCGCACCTCCGCTACCCTGTCGTCTGGCCGGCGTGTCTGCAGGCCACACGTGACGGAGGGACGGATGCGCCACGCTGGACGGACCCGGATGGGCGGGCTGCTCGCGGCCGGGATCATGGGCCTGCTCGCGCTCGCGACGCTCGCGACCGCCGGCCTCGTCGCCGCGCAGGCCCCTGTCCCGACGGTCACTGGCCGGATCGTCACGAAGGAGCCGAACACCCTCGCCTCCGGCGCGATCGCGCACGTCCTGCTCGTCGATCGCTCGGCCCGCGGCGGGGCTGCCGTCGTCGCCGGCGTCCGGCGGTCCGCGGCCGGGACCGCCACGCCGGTCCGCTTCTCCGTCGCGTACGACGCCGCGTCCATCGACGGCAGCCACGCGTACGTCGCCTTCGCGGCGCTCGCGGACGGGTCGCGCCGATGGCAGAGCGCGGATGGCGTCCCCGTGATCACCGGCGGCCCCACCGACGGCGTGGAGGTCCGCGTCCGGAGCGCGGGCGCGCTCGCCGGTGTCGTGACCGCGCGTGTCGAGCGCACGGACAAGGGGACGCTCTCCGGCAAGGCCGTTGCCTGGGCCGCCCTCCTGGACACGGAGAGCGGCCGGATCGTCGGCTGGACCGTCGCGAGCGCGCCGCCGACCGGGCCCGCGGAGGTGGCGATCGGCTACGACCCCACGCTCGTCGACCCGGCCGTCCCGCTCGCCGTCTGGGCTGCCGTCACGGACGGGACGCGCGTCCGCGCTCTGCCATCGGCGCGACCCGTCCGCGAGCGCCGCGAAGGCGACGTACGCGTGGCTGCCGTCGATGGACGCGG
>JBJTJV010000337.1:0-3280 GCA_046352645.1 Chloroflexota bacterium
GTCCGGCGGGGAGCGCCAGATGGTGGCGGTCGCCCGGGCGCTCCAGTTCCAGCCCCGCCTGCTGCTCATGGACGAGCCGACGGCCGCCTTGTCGGCAGAGAAGATCCGCGTTCTCCTCGGCCTCGTCGAGGAGCTGAAGCGCCGCGGGGTGAGCATCCTCCTCATCAGCCACCGCTTCACGGACATCCTCCACGTCTGCGACCGGATCGTCGTCGTCCGCCAGGGGACGGTCGTCGGGAGCCTCCTGCCCCACGCCCAGCCCCCGGAGCAGACGATGGCGCGGATGACGGAGCTGATGACCGGCGACCGGGTCGCCGCCGCATGACGAGCGCCCCCGGCCCGGCCGCCCCGACCGCGGGCGCGCGGCTCCGCGCCGCGATCCGACCGGCGGAAGGCGGGGTCAACCCCGGCCTCGTCGCCGCGCTCGTCATCCTCTTCGTCCTCCTCGCGGTCACCTCGCCGTACTTCCTCAGCCAGACGAACCTCCTGAACGTCGGGAAGGCGGTGGCGATCACCGGGATCGTCGCGGTCGGCGAGACGATCGTGATCATCGCGGGCGGCTTCGACCTCTCCGTCGGCTCGACGATGGCCGCGTCCGGGATGACCGCCGCCTTGCTCCTCGGCTTCGGCGTGCCGCTCCCGCTCGCCTTCGCGGTGAGCCTCCTCCTCGGCATCCTCATCGGCCTGGTGAACGGGGCGATCATCTCGTATGCCCGGATCAACCCCCTGATCACGACGCTCGCCACGCTCGCGATCGTCCGTGGCCTCGCCTACGTCGTCTCCGGCGGGCGGGAGATCGTCATCAGCGACCCCACCTGGCTCGCGCTCGGGACCGGGACGATCCTGGGGATCCCGGTGATGATCGTGACCCTCGCGCTGACCTTCCTCGTCTTCGGCTGGGCGATGCCGCGGACGATCTTCGGGCGCTACGCGTATGCGATCGGTTCGTCGGCCCGTGCCGCCCGCCTCTCCGGGGTCGCCGTGGACCGCTGGCGCCTCGCCTTCTACGTGACGTGCGGCGGCCTCGCCGCGCTCGCCGGCCTCGTCCTCGTGGGCCGGACGGGGAACGCCCAGCCGAGCGCCGCGCTCGGGGTCGAGCTCGACGTCATCACCGCGGTCATCCGCGGCGGCACCTCGCTGACCGGCGGCCGCGGCCGCCTCGCGGGCACGCTGATCGCCCTCCTCGTCATCGGGATCGTCAACCACGGCCTCACCCTCCTCGGCGTCCCCTCCTACTGGCAGCAGGTCGTGAAGGGCGGCATCCTCCTCGCCGCCGTCCTCTACGACGAGCTCCACCGCGGCCGGCGGGACGAGCGATGAGCGCGCCGGCGACGGCGGACGCGGCGCCGCTCCGGATCGCCCGGATCGACGCGTTCGCGGTGCGCTACCCCGAGCCGAACAACGACGGGAAGGTGCGGTCCCTCACGCTCGTCCGGGTGGAGGGTGCGGACGGCACGGTCGGCTGGGGCGAGGCGATCACCGGCGGCCAGGAGGTCTCGCTCGCGACCGCGTTCATCGTGGAGCGGCGGCTCGCCCCGCTCCTCGTGGGCAGCGGCCTCCCGGATGTCCGCGCCGCGTGGCGCCGGATGCGGGACGCGTCGTACTGGGACGGGAACGGCGGGATCGTCACGTTCGGGATCAGCGCGATCGACATGGCGCTCTGGGACCTGGCCGGCCGGACCGCCGGACTCCCGCTCCACGCCCTCCTCGGCGGGCGGGTCCACGACCGGATCCCCGCCTGCGCCTCCACGATCCTCGCCACGGATGACCTGGACCGGATCGGGCGCGAGTTCGCGGGGTTCGTCGCGCAGGGCTATCGGTTCGTCAAGGGCGGCTGGGGCCACGACCTCTCGATCGCCTTCGGGCGGGACGAGCGGCGTGACCTCGCGGTGGCCGCGGCGGTCCGAGAGGCGATCGGCGCGGAGACGGAGATGATCCTCGACGTCGTCGCCCTCGCCGGATGGGACGCGGAGCATGCGATCCGGATGATCCGCCGGATCGACGAGGGGCAGCGCCTCTACTGGTTCGAGGACCCGCTCCCCGAGCAGGACCTGGCGGGCTACCGGGCGATCCGCGCCGCCGTCCCGACCCGGATCTGCACCGGGGAGAAGGGCTGGCACGCGGAGCACTACCGGGGCCTCATCGCGACCGGCGCGCTGGACGTCGTGATGGTCGACCCGGGGAAGGCCGAGGGCGTCACCGGGACGTGGGACGTCATCCGGATGGCGGGCGCCGCCGGGCAGGCGTGGAACGCCCACTCGTGGTCCTCCGCGCTGAACACCGCGGCGAGCCTCCACCTCGCGGCCGCCGCGCCGAATACGCTCCTCTTCGAGCTGAAGCCGGTCGCCTCGCCGATGCAGCACGAGCTCGTCACCGACCCGATCGGGCAGGTCGATGGTTGGGTCGCTCCGCCGACCGGGCCGGGGCTCGGGGTGACCGTGGACGAGGCGGTCGTCGCGCGCTACCGGTTCACGGAGGCCGACCTGGTGCCTTGAGCGGTGGGCGATGGCGTGCGATCCTGCGCATGCAGCCCATCGACTCCGAGGCGCTCGTCTCGTATGCGCGGGCGGTGGTGCGTTCCGTTCCCGGCATCCTCGCGGCCTACGTCGGCTACGAGCCGGACGCCGACGGCCACGACGGTGATGCGGCGAGGAGCCCCGCGCTCGCCGGCGCCTGCAACGCCGCAGGCCGCTTCCTCCCGTACGTGGTCCGGCGCAACGCTGCGGATGCGAGCGACCTCACGGTCGAGCCGCTGCGCGACATGGAGACCAGCCTCTACTTCCGGGCAGTGAAGAACCGCTTCGCGCTGCGCCCCGAGACCGAGGGTGTGACGATCGCCGGCCGCGTGAGCGCCCACTGGTCGGTGCCCGTATCGAGCGAGGCGTCCCGGACCGCCACGATGGTCACCGAGCCCTACGAGTACCACGGCCTGCATATCGTGGAGCAGACCCACGCGATCGTGATCGGCGGGCACTTCATGGGGATCGTGGGCGTCGACCGCTCGCTCTCCTCGATCGCCACCATGCTCGACGCCTTCCTGCCCGACGATGCCTCGGCGTGGCTCATCAGCGCGCGCGGGCGGGTGGTCGCGAGCACCTCGGACCGGGGCCGGGCGATGCTGCCGAGCGAGCGGAGGCAGCCGGCTGCGCTCCTCGCCGCAGCCTACGGCCGGAGTGCGGACGAGCTTGCCGCCGCGGGCGCGCGCGTCGTGGCCGACCCGGCGACCGGGGAGCGTCGCGTCGTCGCCGCGGCACGGCTCGCGAGCGCCGGCTGGACGCTC
>JBJTJV010000338.1:0-9284 GCA_046352645.1 Chloroflexota bacterium
CCGGTCCAGCCGAACCCCTGGCAGCAGCCCCAGCAGTCCCAGCAGGGCGGCTGGCAGCAGCCGCCGCAGCCGCCGCAGCAGCCCGGCGGCTGGCAGTCCGCGCCCCCGCAGCAGCCGCCGCCGAACCCCTGGCAGCAGCCCCAGGCCCCCCAGCAGGGCGGCTGGCAGCAGCCGCCGCAGCAGCCCGGCGGCTGGCAGTCGGCGCCGCAGCAGCCGCCGCAGCAGGGTGGCTGGCAGTCCACGCCGCAGCAGCCCCCGCAGCAGCCGCCGGACGAGCGCGCCTGAGCGACCACGGAAGAGGGAGGGATCCGATGTCCATGGGGAATCAGCCGGGTGGCCCCGGTGGTGCCGTGAAGTACTGCTCCGCGTGCGGGGCGATGCTCGACCCCCGGGCCGAGATCTGCCCGCGCTGCGGCGTCCGCCAGGCGACGCCGTTCTCCATGGGGCCCGGCGGGATGACGAACGTGAACGCGGGCTTCGGCCAGCGGTCCAAGGTCGTCGCGGGCCTGCTCGGGATCTTCCTCGGCGGTCTCGGCATCCACAAGTTCTATACGGGCAAGATCGCCCAGGGCATCCTCTACATCGTCTTCTGCTGGACGTTCATCCCTGCGATCGTCGGCTTCATCGAGGGGATCTGGTACCTCACGATGTCCGACCAGGAGTTCTGGTCGCGCTTCCCCGCGCGCTGATGCGGGCACGGTGACGGCGCGGCCATCCGTGCCCGCGCGGGTGCGGCGCGCCGCGCATCCGCGGACCCGCCCGCCCGCCGCGCGCAGGGTCCGGTGGCGCGCACGGACACGCCCCGTCCGCCTTCTGGCGCTCGTCCTCGCGCTGCTCGTCGCGGTGCCGCCCGCGGTGACGGCCCGCCCGCCGGACATCGTCCTGCTCGTCCTCGACGACGTGGCCGTGACGGACGACCGCATCTGGGAGCGCCTCCCCGCGATCCGTCGGCTCTTTCTGGAGCAGGGTGTCGTGGCGGACCAGGCGATCGGCAACACGCCGCTCTGCTGCCCGGCGCGGGCGACGCTGCTCACCGGTCTGCGCACCCGCGACCACGGGGTGGTCCGCAACGACGCCCGCCTCTTCGACCCGCGCGTCAGCGTCGCGACGGCCCTGCAGGACCGCGGCTACACGACGGCGCTCTTCGGGAAGTACTTCAACGGCTACGGCGAGATCGGCACGATCGTGCCGCCGGGATGGGACGCGTTCCAGGCGGGTGGGCACTATACGACGCGACCTGGTGGCGCAAGGGCGCGCCGGTGCAGATCGGCACGCGCGTGCGGGACTACACGGTCGACCGGATCCGTCAGCGTGCCGTCGGCTGGATCGGGCGGCGCCGGCCGAGCGAACCGCTCTTCCTCTACCTCTCGCCGTTCGCCCCGCACGGCGGTGAGGATCGCGACGGCAGCGCCGGCTGGTCTGGCGTGCCTGCGGTGCGCCACCGCGGGGATCCGCGCTGCGCGGGGGTCCCGCCGTGGGTCACGCCGGCGCATGGCGAGGACGTCGGCGACAAGCCGGCCTGGCTCCGCGAGCGCGCACACCCCGCTGCCCGCCGGGTCGAGTGGCCGGTCGTGCGCGCCTGCGAGACGCTCCTCTCCGTGGACGAGCTGCTCGCGGCCGTGATGGACGGGCTCACGCGGGCCGGCCGGTCCGACGTGGTCGTCCTCATGGTCGCGGACAACGGGATGGCCTGGGGCGCGCACGGGCTCGTCACGAAGAACCACCCGTACGCGATGCCGGTACCGTTCTTCGCGAGCTGGCCGCGCCTGCTGGGGGACCGTCCGCGGCGGCTCGCGACGACGATCTCGCTCCTCGATGTGGCCCCCTCCGTGTGTGCGGCGGCGGGCTGCACCCTTGGGCCCTACCCGGACGGGCGGGTCGCGTCCGGCGTCCCGGTCTGGCAGCACCTGGTCGGGCAGGCGCCCGCAGTCCCGCGGACCGTCCTGCCGGTGGAGCACCGGTCGATCGTGCGCCGCCTGCGGACCCCCGGATGGCAGGGCATCCGGACCACGGAGGCGCACCCGCTGGGCCGGCGTCTCTACATCCGGTACGCCACCGGCGAGGAGGAGCTCTACGACCTCGACGCGGACCCGTGGCTGCTGGAGAACCGTGCCTACGACCCCGCGTACGCGGGTGAGCTGACCGTGCTCGTCCCGGAGTGGGAGCGACTCCACCTGCCGCTCTTCGCGGGCCCGGCCGCGGTGCCCGTGTTCCACGTCGCCGTCACCCCGCCCCCGGGCGCGTCGCCCGCACCCGGCGCGTCGCCCGCCGATCCGCGGGAAGACGCAGAGGACGACTGACGGTGCATCCCGAGCGTCGCGGGCTCGGCGCCGGGTTCAGCGCCGGCGCCGCGCCTCCTGCGGGGTGACCGGTCGGCCGCCTGCGGCGAGGTAGCGGGCCACGGCTGCGACGCGCTGGTTCGTGCGCGGTGATGCATCGACCCCCAGCTCCGCATAGGCGCTCGCGAGGACGCGCTCCACGCTCCGCTCGGAGGTGGACCGCGCCTCCGCGATGGCGAGGTTCGAGAGGCCCGCGGCAGCCAGGCCGAGCACCTCCATCTGCGTTCGGCTGAGCGCCGCGAGCGGGCGGTCGGTCCGCTCGTCGTCCCGGTAGCGAGCGCTCGCCGCATCCGTGAGCGTCGCCTCGACGGCCGCGACAAGGCGCTCGAGGTCCGTGATCCGTGACTTGCCGAGCCACGCGACGGTGCTGCCGCGGGGCAGCGGCCCGGCTGCGGCGACCCTCGGGTCCGCTGCGTCCGTGAGGAAGACGATCGCGAGGTGCGGCAGGCGGTCGAGAAGCGCGTGCGCGAGCGCGACGCCGTCCGGCCCTGCACCGAGGTCGATGTCCAGGACCGCGCCGTCCGGGTCCACGCCGACCGCGATCCGAACGGCCTCCACCGCGCTCGCCACAGCGGTGACGTGGAAGCCGCGCTGCTCGAGCGCGCCGGTGAGGAGGTCGCGCATCAGCGCCTGGTCCTCCACGAGCAGAAGGCGACGCGCGAACGCGTCCGCGGTGTACCGGCCGGCTGCGCCGTCTCTCTCCATGCGCGCACGATGCCACGGAACGCGCATGGGCTGCCCGCGACCGTCGGGTAGCCGGGAGGGCTTGCTCCCGTCCGGCCGGAGCGGGCGCACCGGATGGGTGATGTCTGCGCGGTCGCCGGGAGGTCGGCGTCAGGCGAGGCGGATCGTCGCCGTGAGCGTCGTGCCGCCGGCGTCGGCGACGTGCGCCCATCCTGCCGTCAGCTCGTCCATGATGCCGCTGCCCCGGCCACGGCCCCGCGTGCCCGTCCAGCCGCGGCCGTCGTCCGTGACGCGGACCGTGATGGTGGACGGACCGTCGAGGACGACGTCGACCGTCACGTGCTGCGCGGCACCGTGGCGGATCGCGTTGAGGTTCGCCTCGCGGATGACCTCGAAGGCCGCGGCGCGCGCGCCGGGATCCCGGGCAAGGCGGGCGTCCGCGTACGGGGCAAGGCGCGCGACGATGGTGCAGGTCCCGTCCCACAGGTCCGCCAGGACCGCTACCGCGGAGCCGAGCGACGGCGGCACCTCCGCGGGTGCGTCGATCGCGACGAGCGCCGTCGCGATCTGCGTCCGTACGGACGCGGCGAGCTCCGCGTCCACCGTGCCCGCGGCGCGCGGCGCGGGCGTGCAGCCGTCGGCCGAGGAGGAACAGGGCCGTGGGGATCGCGAAGGCGACCAGGGCCACGATCGCCCACTGCACCGGCGTCCCGTGGGCGACCGCGGCGTCCGCGAGGATCGGCGCGGCGACGATCGTGCCGGCGTGGATCGCGAGGACGCGCCACCCGAGGGCCTCGGGCGCGCCGAGCCGCCGCCAGGCGCCCGCGCGCCCACCGCGCACGGGTGGACCCGTCGCCGGTCCCGTCAGCGGTCCCCAGCGTCCCGTTCGGTCGCTGCGCATGCCACCCCGCTCTGTCGCCACGTAGTGCGACGGCGCACGTCCCGGTCCTGCCGGGAGCCGTCCGCGCACGGCCGGGGCGGCGGATGAAGGATACGCGCGGGATGGGGTCGGCGGACGGGGGCCGTTCCGCAAGCCGAAGCCCCCGGGTCGTCCCGGGGGATTCGTGGCTTCCCTGGCCTTCGGCACCCTCGCGGGCCGTGGGTCGGTCAGTCGCACCGCTCCCAGACCTGGATGGACGCGGGCGAGCCGATCGGCCCGTTCGGGGCGAGGTTGTCGACGACGTTCGTCAGCGCCACGACCCCGATGAGCTGGTTTCCGCAGGTGCTCACGCCGGCGCCGTTCGCCTCGGCGGCGTGGACGTTGGCGCGGATCCTCGCGTCATCGACCATCGTCAGGTACCCGACTCCGCCGAAGTAGATGCCACCGCCGGTCCCTCCCGCATCGTTGGCGATGACAGCACCGTCGCCCTCGAGGATGACGGGCTGGATCCGGGACCAGATGCCACCCCCGTTCCCTTCTGCGCTGTTGCCCCGGATCGCCGCGCTGTCGATGACCCGGAGCGTCGCGGACTCGCAGTCTCGCAGGTAGACGCCGCCGCCCTCCTCGGTCGCGACGTTGGCGCGGATGCGGCTGGAGTCCTCGAGGACCGCAGCGATGAGCGACGACCCGCTGCACACGTGCACGCCGCCCCCGCGCGCCGCCGTGTTGCCTCCGATCACGCTCGATCCCGTCATGGCCAGGGAGGCCTCGCACTCGATATCGGCTCCACCGCCGTCCTCGGCGGTGTTGCTGTCGATGGATGCGCGCTCCTCCATCCGCAGGAGCCCGTTGCAGAGGTAGACCCCGCCACCGTCCTCGTAGAGAGTGACGTTGTGGTCGATGCGGGAGTCGTCATGCATGGTCACCGACGAATCGAAGCCCTCGCACGATCCCCCGTCCACACCACCGCCGTCGTCGTTCCGGACACGATTGTGGTGGATCCGCGCCCGGTCGAACATCTCGAGGGAGGAACCGCACAGGGAGATGCCGCCACCGTCATCCTCGAGGGAGACGTTGGCCGCGACGCTGCTCGTGTCGTACATCCGCACGGACGAGCGCTCGGCGTAGATGCCGCCGCCTTCGTTCTGCTCGGCGCGGTTCCGTGTGACCGTTGCGGTACCGCGCAGCTCGAGCGTGCTGTCGATCACCCAGAGCCCACCGCCGCGCGAGGCGTGGTTCGCCGTGACGACCGTGTCGTCCAGCACGACGAGTGCGCTCCGGGCGATGATCGCGCCCCCGTTGGCCCCGTTCCGGCCGTTGCGGATCGTCAGGTCGCGGAGCGTCAGTTCGGTCCCCGCGCGGACGAGGAGGACGACACCTGCCTTGCCGCCGGAGAGCGTAGGCGCCCCCGACATCGCGTTCCGGACGCCGAGGATGGTCAGGTCGGTGTCGATGACCGTGGGGCCGACGCACGTCCCGCGAACGCGGATCGTCGCGCCATCCGTGGCGACGGCTTCGGCCGCCGCGATGCTCCGGTACGCCGTGCCGGCGAGCGACACGCGGCACGCGTTCGGCGGTACGGCGACGACGCCGGCGACGTCGACGGCGGGCACCGCAGGCGGCGCGGCGGTCTCCGTGGCGGCGGCCGGCCCGCCGATGCAGGCGAGCGCGAAGGCTGCGGTCGCGCCGAGCACGAGCACCCGGGTACGAGTGCCTGCGGATCCAGGCATGGTTCCCTCCTGTGTCGCGGCCGATCCCGCGTCGGCCGCCTGCGCCCGGGGGCATCGTCATACCCGTAGGGCGGCGGGAGGATAGCAGGGCGACGGACCCCACGACCGGTCTCCCCGTCCCGTGACGCACTGGTGGCACGAAGATGCGGCAGCATCCGCCTGTGCTCTGCGCCTGCCTCGCCCTCCTTGTCGTGGCCCTCCTCGCCGCCTGCGGCGGCCCGGCCGTGCCGAGCCCGCGCCCGGACCGTCCGGTCGCCACGGCCGCGCCTGCTACGCCCACGGCTGCCGCGCAGCCGAGCCGCACGGACGCACCGGCCGCCATCGCGCCCGCGGCCGCGGGGATCGGCCCCGTGGGTCGGACGGAGCGTGCCCGCGTCCTCGCGGTCGTGGACGGCGACACGATCGAGGTGGACCGAGGGCGTGGGCCGGAGCGTGTCCGCTACACCGGGGTGGATACCCCGGAGACCGTCCACCCGAGCCGGCCGGTGGAGTGGATGGGGAAGGAGGCATCGGCGATGAACCGCTCCCTCGTGGAGGGGCGGACGGTCCTCCTCGAGCGGGACATCTCGGAGACGGACCGCTACGGCCGGCTCCTCCGCTACGTCTGGGTGGAGGACGCCGGGAGTGGGGGCGAGCCACTCTTCGTCAACCTGGCGCTCGTCGCGCTCGGGCTCGCCCAGGTCGTCACCTACCCGCCGGACGTCCGCTGGGTGGACACGTACCTCGCCGCGCAGTCGGAGGCGCGGACGGCCGGGCGCGGCCTCTGGGGGACACCGCCGGGCGGCGAGGCACCGGCAGCGGGCGGTGCGGGCACGGACCGCGGCGGCTGCGACCCGGCCTACCCGGACGTGTGCATCCCGCCCGCGCCGCCGGACCTGGACTGCGGCGACGTGCCGTACCGGCGCTTCCGCGTGCTGCCGCCCGATCCCCATCGCTTCGATGGCGGGAACGACGGCGTCGGCTGCGAGAGCGGCTGAGGCGGGTCAGCCGGTGGTGTTGGGCGCACCGTCCTTCAGAGGTGGACGACCTCGCCGGTACGGGCGCTCTCGTACATCGCGTCCATGATGCGCGCGTTGACGACGCTCTCTGCTGCGGTCCCGTCCACCACGACCCCGGACGCGATCGCGTCAAGGAACGCGCGCATCTGCGTCTCGTACATCTCGGGGAGGCAATGGGGCTGGCGAGGGAAGACGAACCCAGGGTCCACGGGCTCGCCCTCCACCGGCCGCAGCTCCGTCGGGAAGATGCGTCCGTATCCGAGCGTCCCGTAGAGCTGCGTCGCGGCTTCCGGCCCGTCCGCCTGGGGCTGGAACCATCCCGATTCGATGGACGAGGTCGTCCCGTCCGCCCAGGTGACGACGATCACCCCGGTGTCGTCCACGTCCATCTCCCGGTAGTGGGTCCCCACCGAGGCGTAGATGCGGGAGGGCGCGGGGTCACCGAGCAGGTAGCGAACGGTGTCGAGGGCATGGATGCCCATGTCCGCCAGCGCACCGCCGCCGGCAAACGCCTTCTGGGTGAACCAGCCCTTCGGGCCCCAGTTGACGTGGACGCCGTAGCCCTTCGTCCTCACGATCCGGCCCAGCTTCCCCTCGAGCACCTGCGCCCGGAGCCAGCGCGCCTCGGCGTCGAAGCGCCAGCAGTGCGCGACCATGAGCGGGACCGACGCGCCGACCGATGCCCTGTGCATCGCCGCCGCCTCGTCCGCGTTCATCGCCATCGGCTTCTCCACGAGCACCGGGATGCCGGCCGCGAGGGCCGCGATCGTCTCCGGGGCGTGACTGGCGTTCGGCGTGCACACGACGAGCCCGTCGATGCCGCCGCCGGCGAGCATCTCGGGCACCGAATCGAACTGCCGCTCCACGCCGAAGCGCTCGGCGAAGGCCGCCCGGCTCTCCGCCCGATGGTTGGCGACCGAGGCGATCCGGGCGCCTGCCGCGTGCGCTGCCGTCGCGTGGATGCGGGCGATGTAGCCGTTGCCGGCGAAGCCGAGGCGCAGGGTCATCCGGTCTGCTCTCCTAGCCCTTGAGGCCGCCGAAGGTGACGCCCCGGAGGAAGTAGCGCTGGAAGGCGAAGAAGATCATGAACATCGGGATCGCCATGAGGACCCCGCCGGCCATGAGAAGCCCGTAGTCCGTCTCGTTCGTGCTCTGGAACGTGGAGAGCGCGATCGGCAGGGTCCGCATCTCCTCCGTGTTGAGCACCACGAGCGGCCACAGGCAGTTGTTCCAGGTCGTGATGAACGTGAAGATCCCCACGACCGCCATCCCGTTCGTGCTCATCGGCACGACCACCCGGCGCACGAGCTGGACCTCCGTGCACCCGTCGATCCGGCCCGCGTCGAGGATCTCGGTGGGCAGCGACTGCATGAACTGGCGCATGAGGAAGACGTTGTACGGGAGCGCCATCGAGGGGATGATCAGCGCCCAGTACGTGTTCACCCAGCCGATCGTGGCAATCAGCTGGAAGAGCGCGAAGATCGTCACCTGGAAGGGGACCATCATCGTCGCGAGGTAGACCCAGAACATCCAGCGCCGCCCGGGGAAGGTCATCTTCGCGAACGCGTACCCCGCGAGCGTGGCGAAGACGAGGTTCAGGCCGGTCACGGAGAGGGCGACGAAGAGGCTGTTGAAGATCCAGCGGATCATGTTCGGGTTCGCGAACAGCTGCTGGAAGTTCGAGAACGTCGGGTCCGCCGGGAACATCTCCGGTGGCTGGGCCATGTACGACGCCTGGCCCTTCAGCGAGGTCGTGAACATCCAGTAGAGCGGCATCAGGGCGGCGATCGCCATCAAGCCGAGCACGACGTACGCGGCGAGCTTGGGCAGCGTATCCGGCCGGAGCCGTCGAAGCCGGGAGGCGGACCCCGGCGCGTCCGGGAGCGGCGGAAGGGGGCGCTCGAGCGTCGTCATCTCAGTACTCGATCTCCGTGATCAGGCGCCGGAACTGGATGACCGCGACGACGAAGACGATCGCGAGGAGGACCATCGCCATCGCGGAGGCGAGCCCGACCTGGCGGGCGAGGAACGCCTGGACGTAGACGTGGTAGGCGAGCGTCGTCGTGGAGTAGTAGGGTCCGCCGCCGGAGAGGACCTGGCCCTGGGACGAGCTCGTCATCAGGTAGATCGCGGTGAACTCGCGGAAGGCTTCGACCGTCCCGATGATGAAGAGGAAGACGATCGTGGGCCGGAGCAGCGGCACGGTCAGGCGGCGGAACCGGGCGAAGGCCCCCGCCCCGTCGAGCATCGCCGCCTCGTAGAGGTGGGAGGGGATGCTGTTCATCGCTGCGAGGACGAGGATGATCGAGGCCCCGATACCGATCGTCGGGTTGGAGAAGATCTGCATCAGGATGATCGAGGGGAGCGCCTGGGAGGTCTCCGTCAGGAAGCCGAAGGGCCCGAGCCCGATGATGCTCGCGAGGTGGTTGAAGAGCCCGAACGCCGGTTGGTACATCCAGCGCCAGACGAGCGCGACGACGACGATCGAGGCGACCGCGGGCAGGTAGAACGCCATCTTGAAGAAGGCCTGGGCGCGCCGCGCGAGCGGGAAGATCGCCGCCGCCAGGACCAGCGAGAGGCCCACGCATCCCACCACGAGGTCGCCCGCGTACGGGATCGTGTACAGAAGCGCCTTGAAGCAGATCCGGTCTCG
>JBJTJV010000039.1:0-7909 GCA_046352645.1 Chloroflexota bacterium
ACCGCCGCCCTCGCGCGTCCGCGCCTTGCCGCGCGCGGTGGCTGGCCGTGGCGGGGCACCCCCGTGGAGGACCGAGCATGCCGGCCGAACGCCTGACGCTCGCCGACGACGAGCGCGAGATCGCCACCCCGCGGCGCCACCCCGCGGCCTTCCTCGTGGAGGCCGTCGCGCCGCTCCTGCTGCTCCTCGCGTCCGTCGCGCTCACGCTCGCGGGCCTCGCGCTCCCCGCCGACGGCGGGATCGTCGGCATCATCGACGCGATCGTCGGGATCGCCGCGCTCGCGGCGGCGATCTCCGGCGTCGCGATCCTCGTCGGCGTCGCGATCCCGTGGCGCTCCGTCCGGGGCATCCTCACCGACCGCCGCGTCGTCCGGCGCGAGGGGCTGGGCGCCCGCGTGACGGCGGACCTGCCCCTCGACCGGATCACGGACATCGTGCGGCGCGACGGACCGCTCGGCAGCCGGCTCGGCTACGGGGACCTTCTCCTCATGGCCGAGACCGGCCCCGCCGTCGAGCTGCAGGACCTCCGCGACCCGGCGGCCTTCCGTGACCGGCTCGTGGCAGCGCGTGATGCCCTCACCGCGGCCCGCGCCGCCGTGCGCGAGGCGGACGCACGTGCGGCCGCGGGCCTGCCGGCCGCCCTGCCGCCCGTGATCGAGGCGATCGCCGGGACCGCCGAGGCGCTCCCCGCGGTCGAGCCGGGGCCGGATCCGGAGCCCGAGCCCGAGGCGGCGTCCGATGCCGGGTCCCAGGAGACGCCCGGGGCAGCCGCGGCCACGACCGACCCCCGGGCCGATGCCGCCACGATCCTCGCCGCGCTCGATGAGCTCGCCCGGATGCGCGATGCGGGCACGATCGATGCCGAGGACTACGCGGCGAAGAAGGCCGAGCTGCTCGCGCGCCTCTGACGGGGCCGCGGCGGCATCGGCCCGAGCGGGTCAGGCCTGTCGGCCGCCCTTGCGCGTCGGCGTCGCCGGGTCATCCAGACGGTGCAGCCCGGCGGGCTCCACCGCACGCCACCCGGCCGTGGCGGTGAGCGCCTCCCAGGCGCGGCCGAGCCGGAAGAGACGCCCCTCGTCCCAGGCGCGGCCGATCAGCTGCAGGCCGACCGGGAGGCCCTCGGAGAGCCCGCACGGCACGCTGATGCCGGGCAGGCCCGCCGCGTTCACCGGCAGCGTGCAGACGTCGGAGAGGTACATCGCGATCGGATCGCCGGTCCGCGCGCCGAGCGGGAAGGCGACCGTCGGGCTCGTCGGCGCGACGAGCGCATCGACCTGCGAGAAGGCCGCGTCGAAGTCCTGCTTGAGGAGCGTGCGCACCTTCTGCGCCTTGAGGTAGTAGGCGTCGTAGTAGCCCGCGGAGAGGGCGTACGTGCCGAGCATGATCCGGCGCTTCACCTCCGGACCGAACCCGGCCGCGCGCGTGGCGAGGTAATCGGCGAGCACATCGCCGCCGCGGACCGCATGGCCGAAGCGGATCCCGTCGTAGCGGGCGAGGTTCGCGGAGGCCTCGGCGGGGGCGATGATGTAGTACGTGGCGAGCCCGAAGCCGGTGTGCGGCAGGTCGACCTCGACGATCTCCGCGCCCGCGTCCGCGAGTGCGTCCACGGCGGCGCCGATCGCCGCCCGCACGCCGGGCTCCATGCCGTCGACGAAATACTGGCGTGGAAGCCCGAGGCGCATGCCGCGGACCGACGCCACGGCCGCGGTGTCGTCCGCCGGCAGCTCGCCCGCCCAGTCCGGCACGGGCAGGTCCGCGGACGTGGAATCGCGGGCATCGCGCCCGGAGACCGCCGCGAGGAGGAGCGCCGCGTCGCGCACGTCGCGCGCGAACGGCCCGACCTGGTCGAGCGAGCTCGCGAAGGCGATGATGCCGTAGCGGCTGACGCGGCCATAGGTCGGCTTCATGCCGACGGTGCCGGTGAGCGCGGCGGGCTGGCGGATGGAGCCGCCGGTGTCCGTGCCGATGGCGAGCGGCACGTGGTACGCGGCGACCGCGGCGGCCGAGCCGCCGGACGACCCGCCGGGCACGCGCTCGAGGTCCCACGGGTTCACCGTCGGGCCGTAGGCGGAGTGCTCGGTGGACGAGCCCATGGCGAACTCGTCCATGTTCGTCTTGCCGGGGATCACCGCGCCCGCGGCGGCCAGCCGCTCCGCGATGTGCGCGTCGTAGGGGCCGACGAAGCCGTCGAGGATGCGGCTGCCCGCGGTCGCCGGCTGCCCGCGCGTGACGACGAGGTCCTTGAGCGCCACGGGGATGCCGAGCAGCGGGGGCAGCGCCGCGAGCGCGGCCGGCCCCTCCGCGCGCGCGGTCGCGATGCGTGCATCGGCGGCGGCGGCGGCCGCGCGGGCGCCGGGCACGTCGAGGGACGTCCAGGCGTTCAGGGCACGGTCCTGCCGCTCGATGGTCGCGAGGTGCGCATCGAGGAGCTCCACCGCGGAGATGCGCCCGTCCCGCAGGAGCGCGCCCATCTCGTGCGCGTGGAGCCGGGTGAGCGCGCCGTCCGTGGCCATCCGGCGGCTACTCCCCGTCGCCGATGATGGCGGGCACGACGACGTGCGCGCCGGACCGCTCGGGCGCGTTGCCGAGCACCTCGGCCTGCATGAGCCCGGGCCGCACGACGTCCGGCCGGAGGATGTTCTCCACGGCGATCGTCTGTGCGGTCGGCGCGATCGCGTCCGTGGGGACCTCGTCGAGGACCGCGAACATCGAGAGGATGAGGTCGAGCTGCGTCTCCATGAGCGTCACCTCGTCCTCCGTCAGGCCGAGGCGCGCGAGGTGGGCGACGTGGACGACGTCGGCGCGGGAGAGGCTGGGCATGGGCGGAAGGATAGCGGCGGCGCGGGCGGCGCGGCGTCAGGCCGGGGGCTCGCCCGCGAGGAGCCGCCGGAAGGCTGCCTCGTCGAGGATGGGGATGCCGAGCTCCTGCGCCGTCGCGAGCTTCGTCCCCGCGCCCTCCCCCGCCACGACGTAGTCGGTGCGCCGGCTCACGGAGCCCGACGCCTTGCCCCCCGCGGCGCGGATCGCCTCCTCTGCCGCCCGCCGGTCCAGCCCGGGCAGGGTCCCCGTCACGACGACGGTCCTGCCCGCGAGCGGCCCGGGGCCCGCGCGCGCGACGGGGGGCGCGGGCCGCTCGGGGGCCATGCCCGCGGCGACCAGGTCGGGCAGGACGTCCGCGGTCGCGGGGTCCGTGCACCAGGCCGCGATGGCCGCGGCCACGACGGGGCCGATCCCGCTGACCTCCTCGAAGCGCTCCGCCGGCAGGTCGCGCAGGGCGCCCGCGACACGCGCGAGCCAGCCGTCCGCGCCCGCCATCGGCTCGTCGTCCGCCGGCGGCCAGGTGGCCGCGATCCAGGTCGCAAGGTCGATCGCCGTCTGCTCGCCGACCTGCGGGATGCCGAGCGCGAAGAGGATCCGCCCGAGCGGCCGGACGCGCGCCCGCTCGATCGCAGCGGCGAGGTTCTCCGCGCTCTTCCGGGCGAACCGGTCGAGCGCCTCGAGCTCGCCCACGCCGATCCGGTAGAGGTCGCCCCGGGAGCGCACCAGGCCGCGGGCGAGGAGCTGCGCGAGCACCGCGGCCCCCGCGCCCTCGATGTCCATGCCCCCGCGGCCCACGAAGTGCGCGAGCGCCTCCCGGATCCGTGCCGGACAGCCGGTGTTCGGGCAGTAGTGCCGGACCGCGCCCGGGTCGCGGACGACGCCCGTCCCGCACTCGGGGCAGGCCTCGGGCATGTGGAACTCGCGCTCCGTCCCCGTCCGGCGCTCCGGCAGGACGCGCACCACCTCGGGGATGACGTCGCCGGCCTTGTGGAGGAGGACCGTGTCCCCGGCGCGGACGTCCTTGCGGCGGACCTCGTCGAGGTTGTGGAGCGTCGCTCGCGCGACCGTGGAACCCGCGACGATCACCGGCCGAAGGTGCGCGACCGGCGTCAGCGACCCCGTGCGTCCGACGTACGCGACGATCTCCTCGACGACCGTCTCGACCTGCTCGGGCGGGAACTTGTACGCGACCGCCCAGCGGGGGGCGCGGCTGACCATGCCGAGCCGGCGCTGGGCATCGAGGTGGTCCACCTTCACGACGACCCCGTCCGTCTCGTACGGCAGGTCGTGCCGCGGCGCGCGCCAGCGCTCGGTGAAGGCGATCACCTCCTCGATGGAGAGGTCGGCGGCCCGGTTCGGCTCCACGGGGAAGCCGAGCGCCGCGAGCCGGTCGAGCGCCGCGGACTGCAGGGCCACGACGGGCCGACCCTCCGCATCCTCCTCGAGGAGGATGTAGCACCAGGCGGACAGGCGACGGCTCGCGGTCACCGCGGGATCGAGCTGGCGGAGCGAGCCCGCGCCGCTGTTCCGCGGATTCGCGTAGAGGGGCAGGCCGGCCTCCTCGCGCTCCGCGTTGATGCGCGCGAACTCCGCCTTGGGCATGTAGATCTCGCCGCGGACCTCGAGCGTGCGCGGCTCGGGGAGCCGGTGGGGGATCGCGGCGACCGTGCGCACGTTCGCGGTTACGTCCTCGCCGGTCGTGCCGTCGCCACGGGTCGCCGCACCGACGAGGAGGCCGTCCACGTAGCGCAGGCTGATCGAGAGGCCGTCGATCTTCAGCTCGGCCACGTAGCGCGGGACGGGGCCGGGGTCGGCCGTGGGAGCCGTATCGGCGGCGGTCGTCGCGGCCGCGTCGGCTGTCGCCGGGACCGCGTCGGCGTCCCACAGGCCCGGCGCGGACGCGGTCGCCGACGCGGCCGCGCTGCGCGCGAGGCCGCGCCGGACGCGGCCGTCGAAGGCGCGCAGCTCGTCCGCGGAGAAGGCGTTGTCCAGGGAGAGCATCGGCACGCGATGGCGCACCTCGCCGAAGCGGCCCCCGGGCGCGGGCGCGCCGCCGACGCGCCGGGTCGGGGAATCGGCCGTCCCGAGCGCGGGGTGCGCCGCCTCGAGCGCGACGAGCTCGCGGAAGAGCGCGTCGTACTCCGCGTCCGTCAGATCCGGCGCGTCCTCCACGTAGTAGCGGTGGTTCGCACGCTCGATCCGCGCCCGCAGGTCCGCGGCGCGCGCCGCGACCTCCGGGGGCACCGTCGCCTCGCTCATCCGAGGAGCTCGAGCGGCGCGAGGCTCGCGAGGAGCATCTTCACGCCGGCGCCCGCGAACGCCACGGTGACCTCCTCGTCGGAGCGCGTGAGACGGGACATCACGACGACGCCGTCGCCGTAGACGGCGTGGCGCACGCGGTCGCCATCGCGGTAGCGCCGCTCGCCGGGCACGACCGGCCGGGGCGGCACGACGCCACGGCTGCTCCCGGCGCCGGCGGCCGGGCGCGGCGGCATCCCGGCCGGGCGCGGCGGCATCCCGGGGGCCCGGGTCGCGCCGTCGTCCGGGGCGTCGGCGTCCCCGCCGGCGCCCGCGGCCGCCTGCTCCCCGAAGCGCCCGAGGCTGAGCCCCGGGATCCCCTGCTCCGCAGGCGTGCCGTAGTACGCGGCGCGGCGGACGGCGAGGCCCGTGGTCGGGCGGAAGGTCTCCCCTTCCCGCGGCGCGCCCGGCGCAGGGACGTGCCCGCCGCCCGGCGGGAGCCGCCGCGGGCCGACCGGTGCGCGCCCGAGCACGGCACGGGTGCTGCCGCGACCGGACCCGAGGATCCCCGAGAGGAAGTCGTCCATCCGCTCGTCCGGCGGTCGCTGGTCGTCGTCGCCGGACGGGTCGTCCGCGATGATCCGCGGTCCGGTCATCAGCTCGGACGGGATCTCGAGGAGGAAGCGGCTCGGCAGCGAGAAGCCGCCGCGCCCCCAGGTCGACCGGCGTGCGGCGTGCGTGAGGTGGAGGCAGTGGCGCGCGCGCGTGAGGCCCACGTACGCGAGCCTGCGCTCCTCCTCCATCTGGCGCTCGTCCTCGAGGGCGCGTGCGTGCGGGAAGACGCCCTCCTCCATCCCCGCGATGAAGACCGCATCGAACTCGAGGCCCTTCGCGGCATGGAGCGTGATGAGCGTCACCGCGTCGCCCCCGCGGGCCAGCGCGTCCTGGTCCGCGACGAGCGCCGTCTCCTCGAGGAACCGGTCGAGCGCATCCTCCGGCGTGAGGTCCGCGTACCGCTCGGTCACGGTGCGCAGCTCGAGCAGGTTGCCCCAGCGGTCGGACCCCTCCTCCGATCCGTCCTCGAGCATCACCCGGTAGCCGCTCTCCTCGAGGACGCGGTCGAGGAGCTCGGGGAGCGGCACGATCCCGACGCGCCCCCGGAGCCGGTCGAGGAGCGTGACGAACGCCGCCAGCGCGTTCCGGCCGCGACCCGCGACCTCGCCCTCCCCGGCCGCGGCCGCGCCGAGCGCGACCCGGAGGTCGCCGCCGCGTGCATCCGCGAGCGCCCGGACCGCCGCGATCGTCCGGTCGCCGATCCCGCGCGCGGGCACGTTCACGACCCGCTCGAAGGCGGCGATGTCCGTGTCGCTCCGCAGGAGGCGCAGGTACGCGAGGGCGTCCTTCACCTCGCGTCGCTGGTAGAAGCGGGTACCCCCGACGATGACGTACGGGATCCGATAGCGGAGGAACGCCTCCTCGATCGCGCGGCTCTGCGCGTTCGTCCGGTAGGCGACGGCGATGCCGCGCGCCCCGTGGCGGTGCTCGCCCTCCGCATCCGCCCCGGGCTCCGCGGCGCGCCGCGCGTGAAGCCCCGCGTACGGCTCGCGGCCGGTGAGGAGCGCCTCCGTCCGGCGGGCGATCCACTCGGCCTCCGCGTCCTCCGCGTCCGCCTCGAAGCGCTCGATCGGCAGGCCCTGCGCGTTCTCCGTCCAGAGGCGCTTCTCCTTGCGCGCGGTGTTCCGCGACACGACCGCGTGCGCGGCCTCGAGGATGCGCTGGGTGGAGCGGTAGTTCTGCTCGAGCTTGACGACGGCGGCCTCGGGGTAGTCCTGCTCGAAGTCGAGGATGTTCCGGAGGTCCGCGCCGCGCCAGCTGTAGATGCCCTGGTCGTCGTCGCCGACGACCGCGAGGTTCCGATGCGCGGCCGCGAGGTGCCGGACCCAGAGGTACTGGGCGCGGTTCGTGTCCTGGTACTCGTCCACGTGGAGGTAGCGCCAGCGCCGCTGATAGGCGGCGAGGACCTCGGGTGCCTCGTCGAAGAGGCGGACGGCCTCGAGAAGAAGGTCGTCGAAGTCGAGGGCGCCCGCCTGGCGCAGCCGCTCGGCATAGCGGGCATAGACGCGCGCGCACGCCTGCTCGAACCAGCCGCTCGCGCGCTCCGCCGCCTCGGCGGGATCGGCGAGGTCGTTCTTCCAGCGTCCGATCGCGCCGAGGACCGCGGCGGGCCGGAGGTCGCCGCCACCGGGCAGGTCGAGGTCGCGGAGGACGATCTTCATGAGCGCGGACTGGTCGTCCGTGTCGTAGATCGCGAAGCTGCGGGGGATCCCGATGCGCGTCCCCTCGCGCCGCAGGACGCGCGCGCAGAGGCTGTGGAACGTGCCCATCGCGACTTCGTGCGCGGCGGGCCCGATGAGCGCCTCGATCCGTTCCTGCATCTCGCCCGCGGCCTTGTTCGTGAAGGTCACCGCGAGGATCCGCCACGGCGCGACGTTCCGGACACCGACAAGCCACGCGATCCGGTGCGCAAGGACGCGGGTCTTGCCGGAGCCCGCCCCCGCGAGGATGAGGAGCGGCCCCTCCGTCGTCTCGACCGCCCGCGCCTGCTCGGGGTTCAGGCGCGCGAGGATGGCCGCGGCGGCGTCCGCGCGCGGTCCGCCCGCGACGCCGTGCGGGTCGAGGCCGCGGCCCGGGATCGCCGCCGCACGCGAGAACCAGCCGGGGTCGGGCTCCGGGGCGGCGGCGCCCGCGGGGTCCGGGAGGGCGTCCGGGAAGGCGGGGAGCTGGTCGGGATCGGGCACGGGCTGATTCTACGACCGGGCTCGTGCCACCGCCTGCATCGCGCCGGGTCCGC
>JBJTJV010000339.1:0-5283 GCA_046352645.1 Chloroflexota bacterium
TAGCGCGCGCGCCCCCGGCACGGCGCCGGGCGGCCCCGCGCCCGGGGGCACGCACCGGGCGTAGGCAGCGGTCGGGCGGCGACGCGCCCGGACGCGACGACGCCCCGGCCGGGGCCGGGGCGTCGGGTGGCGGAACGGGGCGGATGCCCCGCGCTCAGGCCTTCGGCCCGGGTGCGAAGCGGGCGAGCTGGAACTGCTGCTCGAGCTGCTCGAGCGGGCGGAAGCCGACCACGCCCTGGGGGGCCTCGCCCTTGCGGAAGAAGGCGATCGTCGGGATGCTCTGGATCTGGAACGCCTGGGAGATCCCCGGGTTCGCATCCACGTCCACCTTCACCACGTCCACCGCGCCCTCGTACTTCGTCGCGAGCTTCTCGAGCTCGGGCGCGACCATGCGGCAGGGGCCGCACCAGGTCGCCCAGAAATCCACGACCACCGGCCGCGGGTTGTTCAGCACGAGCTCCTCGAAGGTCTCCTCGGTCGCGTTCAGGATCGCCATCGTCGTCCGTTCCTTTCCCTGGTCATGGGGCCCTGTCCTTCAGCCCGCCGTCCCGGCGAGCGCGCGGATCATCCGGTAGGCCTCGAGGACGCGCGGGTCCGCGAGGCGGTAGTAGACCGTGCTGCCTTCCCGACGCGTGGCCACGAGGCCCGCGCTCCGCAGCACCGCGAGGTGCTGGCTCATGTTCGGGATCTGGCAGCTCGCCTCCCGCGAGAGGTCCCCGACGGAGCGCTCGCCCTGCGCGAGCAGCTCCACGACACAGAGTCGCTTGGGGTCCGCGAGCGCGCGGCCGATGGCGGCATAGCGCCGCAGCTCGAGGTCCCCCGGCAGGGGAGCGGTGCTGCGAGCGGCGGTGCCGCCGTCGGAGGGAGCGGTCATGGCGCAGACTGTATCGCCGTTTGCGCAATCACGCAAGCGCTCCGCTGCCGGCCGCCGGGCTTCGGCGGATCCACCGGTCCGCCGCGGGCCGGCCGGGCCGGAAAGTCGGGGCCGTCGGTCCGCGTACCCCCCTGCCGGACGACCCTGTGGGGAACGGACCGCACCGGGGCATCCTCCCCCTGACGGCGAGGCGGCGCGGGGCCGCGCGCGGACGACGGATCGGAGGTCGGCGATGGGTGACGGGACGGACGCGATCGCGGTGCCCGGGCCACCGGTCGGGCGCAGCCGGCGCCACCCGGGGATCCTCCTCGCGATCCTCGACTTCCTCGGCCTGTGCATCGCGGGCTATCTCTCCTGGACGGCGCTGCGCGGGGAGACGCCCACCTGCGCGGTGCTCAAGGGATGCGAGGAGGTCGCCCTGTCGGAGTACTCCCGCATCGCGGGCATCCCCGTCGCGGTCTTCGGGGTCTTCCTGTCGATCGCGCTGCTCACGCTCGCGCTCGCCTGGTGGCGCACGGCGAGCCCGACGCTCCTCCTGCTCCACTACGCGCTCTCCATGGTCGGGGTGATCCTCGAGACGTACTTCACGTACCTCGAGATCTTCGTCATCGGCGCGGTCTGCATGTGGTGCGCGCTCTACGCGGTGAGCCTGCTGCTGCGCTTCGTCGTCAGCCTCGTCGTCTGGCTGCGGCGGGACCGGTACGCGCCCCCGGTCGGCGGCTGAGCGCCGTCAGTCGAGCCCGAGCGCAGCGATCCGGTCGTGCTCCATCCCCACGTGGTGGGCGAGCTCGTGGAGGACCGTCCGGCGCACCTCCTCGGCGAGCTCGCCGGGATGCGGGAAGTCCTCCTCGAGGGGGCCGCGGAAGAGCGTGATCTTGTTGGGCCAGGGGACCTGGTCGGCCGCCCACGCCGCGAGCGGCGTGCCCTCGTAGAGCCCGTAGAGCCAGCCCTCCTCCTCGCCCGTCCCCTCCCACGCCTGGTCGGCGGTGGGCCAGTCCTCGACCACGATGGCCACGTTCTCGAGGAGCCGGAGCGCGTCCGGCGGCAGCCGGTCGAGGGCGTCCTCCACGAGCCGCTCGAACGCGTCCGGCGGTCGCGCGGGACCGGAGACCGGGGCGGTGCGGCGATCGGGATGGCGGCGGGCGAGCCCGCCGCGGCGGCGGAGCGGCATCGCTGCCTATCCTAGCGGCGTGCGCACCGGCGACCTTCCCCCCGATCACGCCCGCATGCCGGACACGCTCGTCGTGCGCGTGGACACCGGCGACGAGATCGCGTGGCTCGACTGGGGCCCGCCCGCGCGGGACGACCTGCCCGCCCTCCTCCTCGTCCACGGCGTCGCGCAGACGGGCTGGACCTGGGCGCCCGTCGCGCGCCGGCTGGCGCACCGGATGCGCGTCCTCGCGCCGGACCTCCGCGGCCACGGCGTCTCGGGCGGGCCGCGGACCGGGTACGACCCCGCGTCGCTCGGCTGGGACGTCCTCACCGTCGCGTCGGCGTGCGGGTACGGGAGCGCGGTCGGCGGGCCGCCCGTCGTGCTCGCGGGGCACGGTGCGGGGGCGATCGTGGCCGCGGCCGCGGCCGGGCTGGCGCCGTCGTCCGTCGCCGGGCTGGTGCTCGTCGACGGAGGCTGGGAGGGGCTCGCGGACGCGACCGGCATGTCGAGCGCCCAGTACGTCGCGGCCCTCGAGGAGCCGCCGGAGGTCCTGCGCTCCCTCGACGCGTTCCTTGCGGACCGGCGCGCCTTCGACCCGGCGTCGTGGGACGCGGACCAGGAGCGCGCGGCGCGCGCGCAGGTCGTGGAGAAGCACGCGGGCCACGTGCGTCCCGCCACGCGCAGCTGGGCCCTCCGGGCGATCGCGGAGGGGCTCTTCCCGTGGGAGCCGACCGACGCGCTCCCCGCCCTCGACCTGCCTCTCTGCGTGCTCGTCGCGGGTTCCGGCTCCCCGGACGACGACACGGAGCGGGAGCGGGGGCTGGCGCTCGCCGAGGTCCTCGCCCGCAGGACGGCGGCAGGCATGCCGGCGGCGCACGTCGTGCGCTATCCCGGCGCGGGACACAACCTGATGCGCTACCGGCCCGGCCCGATGGCCGCCGAGCTGCTCGCCTTCGCGGAGCGCGTCGCAGGCGAGCGGCACGCTGCCGGGTTGGAGGGGTAGGATGCGGGGATGAACGACGTGATGATCATCCTCATCCTTGTCCTCCTCGCCCTCGTCGTCCTGCGCGGGCCGAAGATGCTGCCGAAGATCGGCGAGGCGGTCGGCCGGACGGTGAAGGAGACGAAGCGCGAGGTCGGCACGATCATGGACAAGGACAAGGAGGACGGGGCGGGCGGATCCTCCGGGGGCGCGGCCTCCTGAGCACGTCCGCGGAGGGCGCCGGCGCCCTTCCCGACCACGTCCGCGCGCTCGTCGACGAGATCGAGGGGCGCGGCAGCCGTGCTGCGTCCCCGTCCGGCGCGGACAGCCCCGTCGAGGACGCGGTCCGCGGCATCCTCCGGGAGATCGGCGAGGACCCCGAGCGTCCCGGTCTCCGCGAGACCCCCGGCCGCGTCCGGCGGATGTACGCGGAGCTCACCGCGGGCTACCACGTCGATCCCGTCCGGCTCCTCAACGGTGCCGTCTTCGACGTGCCGTACAGCGAGATGGTCGTGGTGCGCGACATCCCCTTCCATTCGCTCTGCGAGCACCACCTGCTGCCCTTCTTCGGCACGGCCGCCGTCGCGTACATCCCCGATGGGCGCGTCGTCGGGCTCTCCAAGATCCCGCGCATCGTGGAGATGTACGCGCGCCGGCTCCAGGTCCAGGAGCGCCTCACGCAGCAGGTCGCCGACCTGCTCATGGAGCGGCTGCGCCCGGAGGGCGTCGGGGTCGTCATCGAGGCGACACACCTGTGCGCGGTGATGCGCGGCGTGCGCAAGCCGGGCACGCTCATGACGACGAGCGCCGTCCTGGGCATCTTCCGGCGCAACGAGAAGACCCGCGCCGAGCTCTTCAGCCACCTTGCCCGGACGGGTCCGGGCGTGCCCTGACGCCCGGGCCGGGTGCTAGCATCCCGTCCATGGCGACCCGACCGATCCGCGTCCTCATCGCGAAGCCCGGCCTCGACGGCCATGACCGCGGCGCGAAGGTGCTCGCGCGCGGCCTCCGCGACGAGGGGTTCGAGGTCGTCTACACCGGGCTCCGCCAGACCCCGGAGATGATCGCCTCGGCGGCGCTCCAGGAGGACGTGGACGCCGTCGGCCTCTCCATCCTCTCCGGGGCGCACCTGACCCTCCTGCCGCGGATCGTGGAGCTCCTCCGCGCCGCCGGGCTCGGCGACGTCCTCGTGGTCGCGGGCGGGATCATCCCGGCGGAGGACATCCCGGCGCTGGAGGCTGCGGGCGTCGCGGCCGTCTTCGGCCCCGGCACGGCGATCGGCACGGTCGCCGACTACGTCCGCGCGCACATCCGCGACCGGGCGGCGTGACCGACGACGCGGCGGCGCGCGGACGCGCCCTCGCCGCGGAGGCACGTGCCGGGTCGCGCCGGGCGCTCGCCCGGCTCCTCACCCTCATCGAGGCACGCAGCCCTGCCGCGGAGGCCGCGCTCCGCGACCTCTACCCGCACGCCGCGGACGCGCACCTCGTCGGCGTGACGGGCGCACCCGGTGCGGGAAAGAGCACGCTCGTCGCGGCGCTTGCCGGTGCCGTACGTGCCTCCGGCCGGCCCGTGGCGGTGCTCGCCATCGACCCGTCGAGCCCGATCACCGGTGGCGCGATCCTCGGCGACCGTGTCCGGATGCAGGAGCACGCCGGCGACCCGGACGTCTTCATCCGCTCCATGGCGGCCCGCGGCCACCTCGGCGGGCTGGCCACGGCCACGGTGGACGCGGCGGCAGCGCTCGCCGCCTGCGGCTTCCCGCTCGTGTGCATCGAGACCGTGGGCACGGGCCAGAGCGAGGTGGAGATCGCCTCCGTCGCGGACACCACGCTCGTCGTCCAGGCGCCCGAGATGGGCGACGAGGTCCAGGCGATCAAGGCAGGGCTGCTCGAGGTCGCGGACATCGTCGCGGTCACGAAGGGCGACCGACCGGGGGCGGACCTCGCCGCCGCACACCTGCGCGCGATGCTCACCGTGGGCGCGCAGCATGATCGTGCCGCGGGCGACCGGCCGCGGCCGCGCCGGCCGGAGGTCCTCCTCGTGAGCGGTACGGCGGGCACGGGCATCGCCGAGCTCCTCGCGGCGCTCGACCGGCGCGACGCGGACCGCCGCGCGGCCCAGGCGGCCGGCGACCCGGCGGCCGCGGCCGCGCGGACGGCGCGGGCCGCGGCGCAGGGCGCGGGCAACCGCGCCGCGCGTCACCCCGAGCGGCTGCCCGCCCCCGCCCCTCGCGCGGCCACGGACGCCGCGATCGCCGCGGGCGCGGCGCCC
>JBJTJV010000340.1:0-4591 GCA_046352645.1 Chloroflexota bacterium
GTAGCCCGCGGCGAAGCGGCCCTTCACGGGGTGGAAGGTACCGAGGCGAACGGTGGAGAAGCCCACGGAGCCGCAGGGTGCGGATGCACCGTGGAGGGAGACGACGCGGTCGCGGACGCCGGTCATGCCGATGCCCACGAAGACCCCGGCGGATCGCTCCTCGAGCAGGACGATCCCCTCCGGTCCGCCGACACCGCGGATCACGGCATAGGCGTGCTCGGGCTCGGCTGTCGGCTCGGCCGCCGACGCCCCGGCGGGCAGGAGCGCGGCGAGCGCGGTCACCGCGAGGACGACCGCCACGAGGCGGCGGGTGCGGGTGCGGGATGCGGTAATGGGGCGGGTCTCCTCTCGGCGATGCGGCCCGGAGCTGCCGGCTCGGCCGCGAGTAGGCCGATGTCCGGGTCGCGCACGCGGCACGACCCGGACATCGAGGGTGTACGTCAGAAAACGGTCACCGTCAGCGTCACCGTCCAGGCGCCCTTCTCGCCGCCGTCCCACGGCTGGCCGTAGCTCGCGGTGATCGTCGCGGTCCCCGCGGCGTTCCCCGTGATCGTGAGGGTGTCGGTGCCGGAGGCGCCCATCGCCCCCGCGGCCGGGGCCACGTAGGTCCACGAGCCGGCCGATGCGACGGCGTCATCGGAGGAGGCCGCGTCGCCCCACGCATAGCCCGTCGTCGGGTTGGAGCAGAGCGTGAGGACGGCGCTCTGGCCGGCCGCGATCGCGATCTCCGCGGTGGCGTTCGGGGTGGCTGCGAACGCATCGCAATCGACCGCCACCTCCACGCCGTCGCGGACGTTCACGGTGAGCTCGGCCGTCCAGGCGCCCTTCTGGCCCCCATCCCAGGGCTGGCCATAGCTGGAGCCGATCGTCGCGCTGCCCGCGGCAAGGGCCTCCACGGTGACCTGGACGGCGCCGGGCGCACCCGCCATGTCCGAGGGCGCATCCACGGTCGTCCAGCCGCTCACGGAAGCGACCGTGGCATCGGAGGACTCGGGGGCGGACCACGAGTACCCGGTCGTGGGGTTGGAGCAGAGCGTGATGACGAGCAGGGCGATGCCGAGGACGCCCGCGATGGCGGCACCGGCCGACCGCGTCCGCTCCACGGCGGACAGGAGCGGGCCGCGTGCGGATCCCGATGCACGAGGCCGCTGGGTCACCGGACGCATGGGCGTTCCTCCATCCTGGGTGGACCGACGCCGATCGAGGGAGTCGGAAGCCTATCGGTCGGCCTGCGCGCGAGGACCACGGGTGTCGGGTACCCGACGGTCCCCTCGGTCGGTCGACCGCGGGGGGCCACCGTCCGGCGGCATCCGCGTGCGCCGTGCCGGACGCGGGCCGACGCGCACCACGGCTAGACTCGGCCGGTGAGACCCCCGCCCGTGGAAGGGGATGATCCCTCCGCTGCCGACCCGCGCGCCGCCGCGAGCGTCCCCGCGCTCGTCGGCGCGCTCCGCGACGAGATCGCCGCCGCGCCCGACCGGCGGATCACCTTCGCGCGCTTCATGGAGCGCGCCCTCACCGCGCCGGACCTCGGCTCCTACGCGACGAGCGCGCTCCGGCCGACCCGCGCGGGCGACTTCCTCACCGCGCCCGAGCTCCATCCGTTCTTCGGCCGCTGCATCGGACGGCAGCTGACGGAGGTCTGGGAGCGCCTCGGCCGGCCGGCGCCGTTCCGGGTGCGCGAGTGGGGCGCGGGGCGCGGCACGCTCGCGGGTGGCGTCGTGGACGGGCTCGCCATCGACGGCTCCGGCCTCGCGGACGCGCTCCTCTGGGATCCGATCGACGTGCCGGGCCGCCACCCGGCCCCGCCCGCGGGCCGCTTCACCGGCGCGGTCCTCGCGAACGAGTACCTCGACGCGCTCCCCGTCCACCGCGTGGAGGGCAGGCGCGGGGGCGTCCTCCTGGAGCGGTACGTGACGTGGGCGGACGGCTGGTTCGCGGAGGAGGCCGGCGAGCCGTCCACGCCCGCGCTCGCGGCCGAGCTCGCGGCGGACGGGATCACCCTGGGCGACGGTCAGGTCGCGGAGATCCGGCCGGGGCTCGCCGACTGGGTCGCGGAGGCGACCGCGGAGCTCGACCGGGGGCTCCTGCTCGTCATCGACTACGGCCACCCCGCGTCCGAGCTCTACGCACCACGCCGCTTCGCCGGGACGCTCATGACATACCGCGACCATGTCGCGGGCGACGACCCGTTCGCGGCCGTCGGCCGCGCGGACCTCACGGCGCACGTCAACCTCTCGGCGCTCGCGCGGGGGGCCCATGCCGCGGGCCTGGACGATCTCGGCACGACGAGCCAGGCGGAGATGCTCGTGGGCCTCGGCCTGGGCGACCTGCTCGGGCGGATGGGGCTGGACCCAGCGACGGACGGCGACGCCTACCTCCTTGCCCGCGCCGCCGTCCTCCGGCTCCTCGACCCGCGCCATCTCGGCGGCTTCCGCGTCGTCGCGCTCGGCCGCGGCATCGAGCGCATCCCCGTCCTCTCCGGGCTCGCCTTCCGCTCCGGCCGGCCCGGCTGATGCAGCTCGCCGACGCGGTCGCGCGCCTTGCCGCGCGCCATGACCCGCTCCCGCCGGGGCTCGCTGCGCTCGACCCGGTCGTCCTCGGGCGACCCGGCGAGCCGCCGGCCCGGGTGGCACGCCCGACGGCCGCCACGCGCGACGCCGCCGTCCTCGTCCTCCTCTACCCGGACGCCGCGGGCGAGGCGCACCTCGTGCTCATCGAGCGGCCCGCCGCACCGAACGACCGGCATGCGGGCCAGGTGAGCTTCCCGGGCGGCAAGCGCGACCCGGGCGACACGTTCCCGGACGGCACCGCGCTCCGCGAGGCGGCCGAGGAGGTGGGCCTCGATCCGGTGCGCGACCCGGTCCGCCTCCTCGGCACGCTCGATCCGGTGGACGTGCGCGTGTCGGGGTTCCTCCTCGTGCCCGTCGTCGGCATCGCGGAGCGCGACCCGTCCCTGGCGGCGGACCCGCGGGAGGTGGCCCGGATCCTCCGCGTCCCCGTCCGCGCCTTCCTGCCGGACGCACCCGTGGAGATCGTGGAGGAGGAGCGCGACGGGTGGCGGCTGCGCTACGGCGCCTTCCCCGTGGGCGAGCTGCGCGTCTGGGGCGCGACCGCGCGCGTCCTCGGCCAGCTCGGGGCGGTGCTCGGCACGGACGGGACGACGAACGGATGACCCCACCGAAGATGGACAGGAGATGACGATGGAGACGATCACGGTCTACGGCGCGATGTGGTGCCCCGACTGCCGCCGGTCCAAGCGGTTCCTCGACCGGAACGACGTGACGTACACGTGGGTGGACACGGACGCGGACCCGGAGGGCTACCCCGCGATCGAGCGGATCACCGGCGGCGGTCGGTCGATCCCCACGATCGTCTTCCCCGACGGGTCGTACCTCGTGGAGCCGCCGGACGACATCCTCGGCGCGAAGCTCGGCATCGCCCCGGCCGAGGGCTGACGGGGGGCGCGGGCGGGTCGGCCGCGCCGCTCCCCTACCCGAGGAGCGCCCGACCGAGCGCGGTGTAGGCGTCCGTGCCGCGGACGAGGTCATCCACCGGGACGTGCTCGTCCACCTGGTGCGCGAGCCCGGGCACGCCGGGGCCCAGGATGAGCGCCGTGTAGTCGCCCCCGGCGAGGATCTCCGCCGCGTCCGTGTAGTAGCTGAGGCCGAGCGGCGTCGTGTCCGCCACGCCCGCGCCGGCAAGGGCAGCGGTCGCCGCAGTCACGAGCGGGTGGTCCGGCGCGGTCGCGAAGGAGCGCCGGTCGCTCACGACGACGATCTCGGCGCGCACACCGGCGGGGAGCGGCGCGGCGGCGAGCGCGGCGTTCATCGCCGCGAGGATCTCCGCGTGCGGCGTGCCGGGCGCGGAGCGGACGTCGACCTTCGCCCAGGCCCGGTCCGCGACCATGTTCGGCGCGGAGCCGCCACCGAGCATCGCGAGGTTCGCGGTCGTGGGCCCAAGGAGCGGGTGCGCGGGAAGCGGCCGGACGACGTCGAGGACGCCCGGGATCGCGGCGACGAGCCCGAGCGTCGCGCTCGCGCCCTCGTGCGCGTACGCGCCGTGCGCGGCCTTCCCGTGGCAGCGGATCTCCACCCACAGCGCGCCCTTCTCCGCGATCCCCGGGCGCAGCCCGGTCGGCTCGCCCACGACGAGGTTCCCCGCCCGCGGGAAGCCCGGGTGCGCGACGAGCGCGCGTGCCCCGCGCGTGCCGACCTCCTCGTCCGCGCTGAGCGCCACGACGAGCGGCCCCCGGAGCGGCCCGGCCGCGAGCCGCTCCGCCGCCACGACGATCGCGGCGACGCCGCCCTTCATGTCCGTCGTGCCGCGGCCCCAGACGCGGCCGTCGCGGATCGTGGCGCCGAACGGGTCGTCCGTCCAGGCGACCTCGCCGATCGGCACCGTGTCGAGGTGGCCGGAGAGGATGAGCGGCGCGCGGTCACCCGCGCCGATCGTGGCGAGGAGGCTGGCGCGGCCGTCGCCGTGGTCGAGGATCTCCGTCGCGAACCCGGCGGCGGCGAGCCGGCGGCCGAGCGCGGCGGCGAGCGGCGCCTCGTCACCCGGCGGGTTCACGGTCCGCGTGCGCACGAGC
>JBJTJV010000341.1:0-4880 GCA_046352645.1 Chloroflexota bacterium
GCCCTGGCGGCCGGGCTGGACGACCCGCGCGCCCAGCGCCGCTTCCGCCTGACGCTCGGCGCGGAGGGCGCGCCCGCGTGGGCCGAGGCCGGCTGGGTGGGTCGGACGCTCCAGGGGGGGGCGGCTGCGATCCGGCCGGGCGGGGACGTGGTGCGCTGCGCGGTGACGACGTGCGACCCGGACACCGGCGAGCCGGACGCGGACACGCTCCGCTGGCTGCGGCAGATCCGCGGCCACCGGGCCACGGGCGAGCGGCTGCCCTTCGGCGTCTACGCGCGGGTCGTGACGCCCGGCATGGTCCGGCTGGGGGACCCGGTGGTGGTCACGGACGCGGGCTGAGCGGCGCGGGCCCGTCCACGGGCGTGCTGAAGTTCGCCTGGCTCACGAGCCGCCAGCGGTGGCCGGTCCAGCGGAACGCGACGAGCTGGGGCACGGGATCGGGCCGGAACATCCGCCCGTCCACGAAGAGCTCCGCGGCGACGAGCAGACGCACGGTGACGCCCCCATCCGAGCGTGCCTCGGTCACGTCGGAGGCCGTGAAGGAGCGGACGTCGGGCAGGCGCGCGAGGTAGGTCGCCCTGTCCGCGAAGCTGCCGTCGGCGCGGGCGATGAGGAAGGCCGGATCGAGGAGCGCATCGAGCGCGGCGAGGTCCTTCGCGATCATCAGGTCACCGTAGGCGCGGAAGAGCGCGGCGCCGGCCGCCTCCGGGTCCGTGAAGACGGCAGCGCCCGGGTCTGCGGGTGGCGCCGCGAGGACCGCGGGGTCGGGGAGGCCGGTGAGCGCGAGGGAGAGCGTGTAGCGCGTCGGCGTGCCGATCTCCCCGGTGCGGCCGCCGTCCACCACGCCGGATCCCGCCACGCCCGCGAGCGCGCCGGTCCCGCCGAGCACGGTCACCGAGCCGAGGATCCGCGTCCCCTCGGCCGTGGCGCGCACGACCGCGGCGTAGTCGAGGGCGAGCAGGTCGCCGGCCGGCCAGGTGATCGTGATCGCGCCGCCGAACGGCCCGCTCCCGTCGCGGTAGACGAGGCTGCCGAGCACCTCCGCGGCGATCGGCACGCCGCCCGCGCTACCGGTGCCGCGGATCCGGGCGGTACCGTAGCGGACCGTCTCGTCCGGGCCGATCCGGCGGGTCCGGTCGTCGCCGTCGCCGGCCGACGCGGAGAACTCGATCGTGAGTGGAGTCGCGGCCGGGTCGGCGGCCCGGGCCGCTGCGCCGGGAGCGCCGGTCGCGAGCACGAGCAGGAGGACGGCGGCAAGCCGGCGAACGGGGATGGACGATCCGGGACGCATGGCGGTCGGGGTCTCCCAGGCAGGGCGGTGGGCGTGGCGTGCCGGGATGCTAGCGGAGCGAGGGGGGCAGGCGGATGCGTCGCGCGCCGGCGCAGCCGATCCGCGCGGTCGCGCGCCCCGTCCTCAGCCCGCGGCGGCCGGCCCACGGAGGACCCACGCCCCGGGCGTCCCCGCCTCCACGCTCGCGACGATGACCACGTGGCCGTCGTGGATCGCGAGGTCGCCCTCCGCGACCCAGGTCGCGCCGCCGGGGATGGCGGGCAGGTCCGGCACCTCGGCCCAGCGCTCGCCGTCCGCGGAGCGCCACAGGTGGAGACCGCCCGTCGGTCCGGCGAGCAGGATCCAGGCGGCGTCCGCACCGGCGGCGATGGCGAGGAACCGGCCGCCGACCGGCGCGCCGTAGGCGACGCGCCAGGGGGCATCCGCGTCCGGGGCGCCGTCCCCGTCCACGTCGATGTCCGCGACGAGGACCGCCGGCGGGCAGTCCGGGCAGATCTCCGTGGTGACGATCGCGCGCGTGCCGAGCGCGGCCGCGCCGGTGTAGCTTCCGGCCGTCTGCGGCAGCGTCGCGTCGGCCCAGCCGGTCCCGTCCGGGCTCACCCAGCCGTCGCCCCAGCAGCCACCGCTCCACGCCCAGCGGGTCCGGTCGAAGGACGGGAAGCAGGCGAGCCCGACCGCGAGCGCGCCGCCCCCGACCGCGGTGAGCGCGCCGATGCCGCCCGACGCGGGGTCCTCCATCGTGTCGATGTAGCCCCCGACGCCGAAGACGTCGTCGTCCGCGGCGCGCGTCCACATCCGCCCGTCCGGCGAGGACCAGACGGCCGCACGCGGCGCGCGCTCGCCGTAGATGACGCCCGCGAGCAGGTAGCCGTCCGATCCGCGGACGAGGCGCGTCGGGCGGGTCGCGGCGGGGAAGCGCGCGTCCGTGCGCGTCCAGGTCGCGCCATCGGGCGAGCGCCAGACGGCGATCGGGCGGTCCGCCACCGGCCCGAACGTGCCGCGCCCGACAA
Source organism: Chloroflexota bacterium (assembly GCA_046352645.1). Classification (GTDB taxonomy): domain Bacteria; phylum Chloroflexota; class Limnocylindria; order Limnocylindrales; family CSP1-4; genus JAFMJV01. The sequence continues at coordinate 2,302 of JBJTJV010000341.1, forward strand.
GGACGAAGCCGTCCGGCCCTGCCGCGACATCGATGAGGCCCGTCTCCGGCCCGCTGAGCACGGGGCGGTAGGCGCCCAGCGCGAGGCCCCCCGCGACCGGGTCGACGGCGGTCCACGACACGCCGTCCGCGCTGCGCCAGACCTCGCCCCAGGCGCGCATCGGCTGCCCGTCCGTGGTGCCGACGCGCAGGCCGATGGCGACGAGCCCGGCAGGCCCGGCGGCGATGTGGCGGACGTATGCCGCATCGCCCCGGACGGGCGGCAGGCGCGTCACCGTCCAGGCCGCAGGGCCGGCGTCGGGGGTGGCCGCGACCGTCACCGGGGGCGCGGCAAGGGTGAGCGCGAGGAGCGGGACGAGGAAGCCGGCGGTGCTGCGCATGGGGAGCCTCCTGTGTCCTGGCCGGGCGATCATCCGCGCTCCCGCACGGCGCGACGAGTGCCGCCGGACCCCCGGGCCGCGACCGTGCGGACCTCTCCGCGGACGCGCCGCGTCAGGCCTCCGCGCGCTCCGGGACGCCGCGGAGCAGCCACATCCCGATGAGCATCGTGCCGAGGAGCGTCAGCAGCCCGATCTGGTAGGCGACGACACCGAGCGGCCCGAGGAGGACGCCCACGGTAAGGCCGTAGACGATGCCGCCGATGACCTGGGAGCCCTTCCCCACCAGCCCGTACAGCCCGTAGAACTCGCCGAGCCGGTCCGCCGGGGAGAGCCGGAGCATGAGCACACGATCGGACGCGGAGAGCCCGCCGAAGCCGAAGCCGATGACGACACCGGCGAGGATGAAGGGGACGGGCGCGATCGCGAGCGACGCGATGAGCAGGCCCACCGCCCAGAGGGTCAGGACGATCATCAGCGTGCGCTTTGGACCGAACCGGTCCGTGACGCGGCCGAGGATGATGCCGCCGACGACCGCGGTCGTGGCGAGCGCGACGAGGACGTAGTTCGCCTGCGCCTCCGTGAACCCGACCGCCTGGACCGCGAAGACCGCCATCACCACGATGACCGTGTTCAGGGCGTCCGTGTAGAAGAAGCGCGCGATGAGGAAGCGCCGGAGGCCGGGGTAGCGGTCGAGCTCGCGGATCGTGTGGAGGGTGGCCCGGACCGGGAGGATCCCGACGGCGGGCCCGGTGCGCGGCGCCGGCGTCTCCCGGAGCACGAGGAAGATCGGCAGCGCGAGGAGCCCGAAGAGCAGGGGCGCGACGATGAAGACCTGCTGCACGGAGAGCCCGCCGAAGAGGATGAGCGCCCCGATGAGGACCGTGCCCAGGTAGCCGAGCCCGTTGCCGAGGCCGGAGATCCAGCCCCGGTTCGTGACCGTGCTCACGAGCCGGATCGAGGCGTCGTAGTGGATGAGCGCGGACTGGTAGCCGAAGTTCGCGACGCAGAAGAGGAGCACGCCCGCCACGGGCGGCACGAACGGGATCGCCATGGACGGGAGGATCGCAACGAGCGTGAAGAGGAAGAGCCAGGGGAGACGCCGGCCAGTCCGGTCCGAGAGCGCCCCGATCGCGGGCGAGAGGAGCGCGTTCAGGCCGACGGACGCGGCGATCGCGACCTGGAGCCAGATGTTCCCGGCGGCCTCGCCGAAGCCCGCGTCGGACGTGAGGTAGAGCCCGACCGCGTACGAGAGGACGCCGTAGGACCAGATCGTGTTCGCGAGGTCGTAGAGCGTCCACGACGCGACCCAGCTGCGCGGTGCGCTGCGCCGCCCGCGCGCTGCGGCGATCCCGTCCGTCACGGCTCCTCCTCGTGGGCGACCGCCCGCCCCGGCACCCGGGCGACGCGCTCCGCGACAGGATGACGGATGCGCGGCCACGTCGCCGGGCGCACGGTGCGGGTGGGACCGTGTGCCCTATGCCCGTCGCAGCACGGCCACGGCGAAGCCCATCGCGTCCCGGCGCCACGCCGCCCAGGTCGCGCGCATGACGGATGCGCGCTCCAGGAACGCGTGCCGCTCCGGATCGGCCGGGTGGGCGGCCGCCCAATCGTCGATCGCGGCGGCGTACCCGGTCTCGTAGCGCTCCCAGGCGGCATCGGTCGCCTCGTGCACGGCCGCGAGGGCGAGGCCTGCGCCCGTCATCCGCGCAAGCGTCGCAGCGAGGGGGAGCATCTCGTCCGGCCCGATCCCGAAGGCCGCCGCATCCGCCGGGTCCGGTGCGGCGCGCCAGAACCCTTCGCCGATGAGGACGTGCCCGCCGGGACGGACGAGCGCGGCGAGCGCCCCGGGGGCTGCGCCCGCACCGCCGAGCGCCCCGCTCGCCCCGATGGACGCGACGACATGGAACGGGTCGGCGATCCGTGCTGCGCGTGCATCGGCGCGGTCCCAGTCGAGCCGCCCCGTGACGCCGGCCTTGGCGGCGCGGGCGCGCGCGTCACGCAGGTGCCACGGGTTGTGGTCGATCCCCACCCCGGACGCGCCGCGCGCCGCGAGGCGCACGAGCAGCTCGCCCTTGCCGCAGCCGATGTCCAGGACACGCGATGCCGGCTCGACGGGCAGATCGGCGAGGACCGCGTCGAGGTCCGCATCGTCGAGCGGGCCGAGGATCGCCCGCCCGGCATGCGCGAGCGTGGTGAAGCG
>JBJTJV010000342.1:0-2017 GCA_046352645.1 Chloroflexota bacterium
GGGACGCGCGGGGCCGTCGAGACCGCGCCCTACAGCCTGCGCGCGAACCCGCGCCTGGCGGTGCGCGGGGCGCGCGGCGCCCATGACGCCTCCGACTTCCTGCTCGTACGGGTCGCGACCTCGCGGGGTGCCATCGGCTACGGCGAGGTCAGCGCCACGCTCCGCTGGTCCGGCGAGGACGCGACGACCGCGGAGGACGCGATCCGGCGGGTGCTCACCCCGGCGATCCTGGGCATGCCCCTCCACCCGGTCACGGCGCTGGCGGCGCGGATGGACCTCGCCCTCACGGGGAACCCGTTCACGAAGGCAGGGCTCGAGTGTGCGCTCTGGGATGCGCTCGGGCGCACCTGGGGGCTCCGCTGCGTCGACCTGCTCGGCGGCCCGCACCGGACCGAGGTCCCGACGAAGATGTCGCTCTCCGGCGACGGCGATCGGCTCCTCGAGGTGATCGAGGCGATCCACGGGCTCGGCTTCCACTCCCACAAGGTCAAGGTGGGGATCACGCCCGAGTCGGACGTCGCCCGCTTCCGGCTCGCCCGCGAGACATGCGGTGCGGACGCATTCCTTGGAGCGGACGCGAACGGCGGCTGGTCGCGGATCGATGCGATCCGGGCGATCGGCGGGCTCGCGGAGATGGATCCGGCATTCATCGAGCAGCCGACGCAGCCGCGCGCCCTCGTGGGCATGGGCGCCTGCCGCACCTTCGGCATCCCCGTCCTCGCGGACGAGGCGGTCTACGGGCTGGACGATGTCGCGGCGATCGTCCTCGGCGAGGCGGCGGACGCGCTGAACGTCTACGTGGGGAAGGCGTCGGGGATGGAGCGCGCCCTCCGGGAGATCCGGACCGCCGCCGTCTTCGGGATGCCCAGCATCCTCGGCTCGAACGGCGAGATGGGCCTCGGCGCCGCGGCCCAGATCCATGTGGCCTGCGCGGCGGAGAGCCTTGCGCCGTTCCCGAGCGACATCATCGGCCACCACTACTACGACGAGGACATCCTCGCCCGGCCGCTCGAGATCGACGGCCGCGTCGCCCGGCTGCCGGCCGGTCCCGGCCTTGGGGTCGAGCCGCGCGCGGACATCGCGGCCCGCTTCCGATGATCGTCGACGTCCACACGCACACCCCATCCCACCGGGACACGGTCCCCGAGGCGGAGCGGATCGTGAACACGGCGTGGCGCCCGGACCGGGCGGTCGTCGCCTCGACGACCTGGGCGGACCACGACGCGGCCCAGCGGGCGGCCGGGGTGGACGTGGCGCTCGTCTTCAACATCGCCACGCGGCGGGCCGGGGATGCGGGCGTGGTGGTCGACCTTGACCGCGTCAACGATTCGACCGCCGACTTCGTCCGTGCGGACCCGGCACGGCGGATCGGGTTCGCCTCGGTGCACCCGGAGGAACCCAGCGCGATGGACGAGCTCGAGCGCTGCCGGACCGAGCTCGGGCTACGGGGGATGAAGCTCGGCCCGAACTACCAGGGCTTCGAGCCGCTCGGACCAGAGGCACGGCGGGTCTACGGCTGGGCGGAGCGCCATGGCTGGCCGATCCTCTTCCACCAGGGGACGTCCCCGATCCGAACGGCGCCGCTGCGCTACGCGCACCCGATCGTCATGGACGAGATCGCCATCGCCTTCCCGGAGCTGCGCATCGTGATGGCGCACCTGGGCCACCCGTGGCAGGCGGACACGATCGCGGTCATCCGCAAGCATCCGCACGTCTACGCGGATGTATCGGCCGGCTTCTACCGGCCGTGGTCGTTCTACAGCGCCATGCGCCTGGCGGCCGAGTGGAACGTGCTGGGCAAGCTCCTCCTCGGCTCCGACTTCCCGGTGGCGACCGCGCGCGAGACGATCGACGGCCTGCGGGCAGTGAACGCCCCGATCGCGGGGACGGGGATGCCCCGGGTCCCGGAGGACGCGATCGAGGCGATCATCGGCCGCGACGCGCTCGCGCTCCTGGGGCTCGACCGATGAGCCGGCCGCTGCCCGCGCTGCGCAGTGCGCTGAAGCACGTCCATACC
>JBJTJV010000343.1:0-14055 GCA_046352645.1 Chloroflexota bacterium
ACCGAGTACGTGGCCACGGACACCGTGACGGACGCGACCGTCACCACGACCACCGGCACGGACACCGTCTACACGGCCACCGCCACGGACGTCACGGGCACGAACACGGCCACGCAGACCGTGACCGTCTCCGCGACCGCCACCGAGTACGTGGCCACGGACACCGTGACGGACGCGACCGTCACCACGACCACCGGCACGGACACCGTCTACACGGCCACCGCCACGGACGTCACGGGCACGAACACGGCCACGCAGACCGTGACCGCGGCGACCGACGTGGTCACGGTGACGACCTACGTCAGCACGGTCACCGTCTACACCTTCACGTCGACCGCGTGCGTCAGCCCGAGCGGCGGTGGGAGCTGCCTCCCGGGGTGATCGTGGGCGGCGCCGGCCATCGGGCCGGGTCGCCGCTCCGCGGGCTGGCTCGTGACGACGGACAGGAGCGCCGACCAGGCCTGATCGGCGCTCCTGTCATGAACCATCTGGTGGAGAGAAGGGACGGGCGAGCCCCACGGCTTCGTCCATCCGACCGCACGGCGGCTTCCTGCGGGGTCCCTGCGCGCGTTCGGGGTCTTGACGTGCTGTGCTACTGTCGGGGTCTGAGCAGTCACGGCGCCGTGCCGTGAACTCGTCCGCCATGCGGGTTGAAGCGAGTGACAAGACCCTTTCGGCTGGCCGCCGTCGGCGTTGCTGCCCTGACCTCCTTCGCCCTGGTAGGTACGGCCTCCGGTCAGTCGCCGGCTAATGGCGGTGCTTCCACGACGTTCGTGACCGTCACATCGACGAGCTCTGCGACGTCCACGGAGATCCGCACCGCGACCGCGACGGATACCGCCACCGTGAGCGCGACGTTCACGGACTCGGTCGAGGCCACGGACGTCGTCACCCTCACGGTCACACAGACGGAGACGGTGCCGGTGACGGTGACCTTCACGGCTACGGTGACGACCTCCGTCCAGGCGACCGTGTCGGACATCTCGACGACCTCGATCGAGGCGACCGAGACCGCCACCGACACGTCGACCGCCACCACGACCGAATCGCTGACGACGACCGAGAGCGTCACCTCCACGACCTCCGTCGAGGCGACCGTGTCGGACATCTCGACGACCTCGATCGAGGCATCCGAGACCACGACCTCCACCACGACCGCCACCGAGACGGCCACCACGACGATCACCGTGACGACGACCGAGAGCACGCGGCTCGACTGCTTCTACGGGGCCTCGCTCCAGTTCTTCCTCTTCTCCTACCCGAGCGGGCTGACCTGCCCGACCAATTAGCCCTGAGGCACCGACCCTGCGACGACCCCGCTCGATCCTCCTCCTCATCCCGGCGCTGATCGCCCTCTTCGCCCTGGTGGGCGGCACCGGTGCCGTGCCCGGCCAGACCACCGCCACCCGCACGCCCCGGCCCACGGCGACCCCGCCCGCCGGCCCGTACACGATGCTCGGCTTCGACAGCCCGATCGTCATGCCCCCGAGCGTCAACCCGATCGCCCCGAACAAGGAGATCTACCTCTACTTCCAGGTCCGCCGTGGTGGACCGACCGGGTCGCTCGTCTCGCACCCGGGCGTCGTCGCCTCGCTCACCACGACCCCCGGCTGCGTCACCACGCCGGACGGTGCCCCGAAGCCTTCCCCGGGCACCACGCCTGCCCATGTCGGCCTGCCCAGCCTGAGCTACAACAGCTCGTCGAAGAAGTTCAAGATCGGCTGGCTGTCCCCCGCCACGCCGAACACCGCGGTCTACGCGACGGTCACCCTCATCGACGGGACGTCGCTCTCCGCGTGCTTCCTCACCGGTGCGCTCCCCACGCCACGGCCCACGGCCACGCCACGGCCCATCGTGACAGCGACGCGGACCGTGACGGCCACGGGTGTCATCGCCACCGTCACCGCGACCTCGACCGTGCGCACGACCGCGGACACCACGACTACCACCGTCGCCACGGACACGACAACGACCGGCACGCTGACGTCCACTGCGGCCACGCAGACCACGACGGGGGCGACCGTCTCCACGACGGCCGCCACGGACACGACCACCGTCGCCACCAATACCACGACGACCGGCACGACGACGACCTTCACCGCCACCGATACCGAGACGACCGGGACGTCGACCGCGACGACCACGCTGACCGGCGACTGCGATCCCGCGGGGGGCGTGCTCGCCTGCTCGACCGTCTCCACGACGGCCGCCACGGACACGACCACCGTCGCCACCAATACCACGACGACCGGCACGACGACGACCTGGACGTCGACGCAGACGGTCACGACCGGGACGTCGTTCATCGACACCGCGACGACGACCGTCTCGACGGACACGACGACGTCCACGAGCACGGCTGCAACGATCACCTCGACAGTGGCGACGACGACCTACTGCTACACCTTCTCCGGTGGCACGGCGTTCGCCCAGACGCCGTGCGCTCAGCCCTGACCTTCGCGGGCTGACCCGGTGGAGTCGGCCCGCGATCGGATCGGGGTCGGACCGTCGTGCCGAAGACGTCTGTGGCATGGCGCCGCCATCGATGGCCGGCGGTCCTGAACACCTGGGCGACTCGCCATCGATGGGCGCGATCGCGGCGGGTGCGGAGGGCGCGCACGGTCGGCAGGCCCCGCGGATCCCGTCTGTCACGCCCAGCTCGTGGTCGACCCGACCCGGCTGGTCGGGCGCCATGCGGGCAGCGCTCGGCGTCCGGACGAACGGAGGCGCCGACCGTCACCGATCGGCGCCTCCGTGAACCACCATCTGGTGGAGATGGGGGAGAGTCGAACTCCCCGTCCAGAACCGTCTGCCGGAGCCCACTACGAGCGTGTCCGATGCTTTGTCGTCGAGCGGTGGGCCCACCATCGGCACCGTTCCCACCGATCCAGCCACGTCCCCTTTCGGGCTTGATCCCGGACTACGTGACGCTGATCCGGGCCGCATCCCCGCTGGATGACGCTTCCACAGCCCACGGGGATGAGGCTGCTTCCACGCTCACCTTACCGCCTTAAGCGGCGAGGGCGAGAGCAGGCTGGCGGTTGCCAGGTACTTCTTTTTGCCGCCTTTTTACGAGGCCTGACGGCACCTCGGCTCGCGTTCCCCGGGTTTCTGGCCCTGTCGAGACCACGCATCCCCAGGATCGCCGGTGGCGGCGGACCGCTCCCGGACCCTTCCATTCTACCGCGGGGGGTGCACAGGAACAAGCATTCTCTTTGGCAGGGAGACCCGGATGCGCGCGGCGCCTGGCCCGCGGCGGGCCGGCCCGGGCAGGCCCCCGTCCCGTCAGCGGCGACCGGTCCGGATGTCCGCCATCTCCCGCGCCATGTCGCGCTTCGCGTCGCGCTCGGCGATGTCCCGCCGCCGGTCGTACGCCTGCTTTCCGCGGGCCAGGCCGAGCTCCACCTTGGCATGGCCGCGGTCGTCGATGTAGAGCCGCAGCGGGACGAGGGTGAGGCCCTTCGCCTTGGTCTTGCCGAGGAGCTGGTCGATCTGGACGCGATGGAGGAGGAGCTTGCGCTCGCGCTTCGCCTCGTGGTTGAAGCGGACGTGCGCCGTCCCCCAGGGCGCGATGTGGCAACCGATCAGCCAGGCCTCCCCGCGCTCGATCCGGGCGTACGCGTCCTGGAGGTTCACCTTGCCTTCGCGAACGCTCTTGATCTCCGTTCCGCGCAGCACGATGCCTGCCTCGATCGTCTCCTCGATGGAGAACTCGTGGCGCGCTCTTCTGTTGACTGCGATCGTCTCGCCCATGGCTCGACTCCCGGTGCTGGTGGGTGGCTGCCGGTCGACCCGTCGGCTACGTGGGCCTGCGGATCCACTGCCGGACACACGAACGCCGGCCCACGGTGGGCCGGCGTCTCGTGGCTGTCGTCACCACCCGGTGGCGCTGGTGCCTAGGACCGCGCCTCCGAGGTGGTGCAGCGCTGGGTACTATCCGTCACTGCACATCACCTCCTTTCGTGCCCGCTTACGATAGCGCAGAGGCGCGCCGGTGCGCAAGGGGTCAGCCCGCGGGAGGCGCCGGTACGGCCGACGGATCGGGGTCGGGGCTCGGCGATGCGGCGGGGCGCGCGGTCGCCACCGGGGCGGCCAGCAGCTCCAGCGCGCGCGCGAGCTGCGGGTCGTCCCCGGCGCCCGGGCTCGGGTCGGGGACGACCACGTCCGGCGTGATGCCGGTCTCGTGGATCCAGCGCTTCTTCGGAGTGAGCCACTTCGCCACGGAGAGCCGGTAGCCGCCGACCGCACCGGGCAGCTCCCGCCACTGCTGGATCGTCCCCTTGCCGAAGGTCTGCTCGCCGACGATCGTCGCCCGGCCGTTCTCGCCGAGGGCCGCGGCGAGGATCTCGCTCGCGGACGCGGTGCCCTCGTTGACGAGGACGACGACGCGGAGGGTCGGGTCCGTGGCGATCCCGTCGCCGGTCGCATCCGTGGGGACCTGGCGTCCCGTGGCGTCCTCCTCCCAGAGGATCGGCCCGTCGGAGATCAGCTCGCTCGCGATGCCTGCGGCAGCGTCCACGTACCCGCCCGGGTCGTCGCGCACGTCGAGGACGAGGCCCGTCACGCCGTCATCGAGAAGCGCGCGGAGGCTCGTCCGGAAGTCCTCCTCCGCCGAGCCGGTGAAGCCATCGATGCGGACGTAGCCCACCTGCCCGTCGGCGAGAAGCCGCGTGGTCACGTCGTCGGAGGCGATGACGCCGCGGACGATCGTCAGCTCGAGCTGCTCCCCGTCCCGTTCGATGCCGATGGTCACGGGCGTGTCGCGCGGGCCGCGGACACGGCCGATGACGTCGTCGATCGTCTCGCCGGCCACGGGCGTGCCGTCCACGCTCAGGAAGCGGTCGCCGGCGAGCAGCCCGTCGCGTTCGGCAGGGGCGCCCGCGATCACCTCCTCGACGATGAGGTGGCAGTCGTCCCCGAGGACCTCGCACTCCGTGCCGTCGGGGGTCCGGGCCACCATCCGTGCCCCGATCCCCTCGAACTGGCCGGAGATGTCGTCGAGCGAGTCGCCGTAGTCCTCGGCGGGCATGAACTCCGAGTAGCGGTCGCCGAGGGCGCGGAAGAGGCCTTCGACCGCTGCCGCCGCGAGCTCGTCGCGGTCCACCTCGCCGACGTACTCGCCGATGATCGCGTCCCAGGCCGCCACGACCGGTGCGAGGCCGTCATCCGCGGACGTGCCGCCCTGGCGCATGCCGATGCTGAAGCCCGCGGCGAAGAGGGCCGCGCCCGTGAGGAGCGCGACGAGCGCAAGCCCCGCCGCGACCGCGCGCCGACCCGGCTCGGGGGGCTCGGGTGCGGGCGTGCCGGAGCCGCCGGGGCCGCCGGAGCCGCCGGGGCCGCCGGGGCCGCCGGGGCCGCCGGGGCCCGGGTCCGCGTCCGGGGCAGGGGCGCTGCCGTGGCCCGTGCCGCCAGGTACGCCGGCGCCGCCCGTGGGCCAGCCGCTGTCCGGGCCGCCGCTCCACGGCGGGCCGGAGACGCGGGCGATGTCGGGGCGCGGGCCCGCGATCGTGCGGATGGGACGCTCCCCCACCGGCCTCAGGATCGCCGCAGGTAGGTGCGCACGGAGAGCCATGCACCCGCGCCGCCGAGGAGCACGCCCGCGGCGAGCACGAGGAGGCCGACCTGGCCCGCGAGCGCATCCGTGAAGCCCGGCGGGAGCTGGCCCGCTACGAGGTCCGCGACGCGCGAGAGCGGGCCGTACGCGAGCACGAGCAGGGCGAGCGTGATGAGCGCGCCGATGAGGCCGATGAGCACGCCCTCGACGATGAACGGCCAGCGGATGTAGCGGTCGGACGCGCCGACGAGGCGCATGATCTCGATCTCCTGGGCGCGCACCATCATCGCCATGCGGATCGAGTTCACGACGATGAGGAGCACGGTGAGGCCCACCAGCACGAGGACCGCGATGCCGACCGTACGGAGCAGCCCGGTGATGCCCACGAGGCGGTCGATGCTCTCCCGCTGGTCCACGATCCGCGACACGATCCCGGTCTCGTCGCGGAGCGTGGAGACGACCTGGCTCGACTGGCGCGGGTCGCGCAGGCGGACGGAGAGCTGGGCCGGGAAGGGGTTGTAGCCCGCGTAGGCGCTGAGGTCCTCCTCACCCGCGGCTGCGCGCTGCTCGCGGAACTCCTCGAGCGCCTCCTCCTTGCTGATGTAGCGGACGTCCGCCACCTCGGGCAGCGCGATGAGCCGCTCCTCGAGCGCGCGGACGCGGTCGGGTGGCGACCCCCCGGCGAGCTCCGCGCGGATCTCCACCTTGCTCTCGACGAAGGCGAGACCGGCCTGCATGCCGGAGAGCACGATGACGAGCGCGGCGAGGAGCAGGAGCATCAGCACCATCGTCACGCTCGCCGCGAGCGTCATGACGCGGTTGCGCAGCAGACCTTCGAGCGCCTGGCGGAGGGAGAAGTGGAGGAACCGCACGGGGCTTCTCAGGCGTAGTCCCGGTGGTAGCCGCCCACCTCGTCGCGGATGATCCGGCCTGCCTCGAGCGCGACGACGCGCTTGCGCAGCGCGGTGACGACCTCGGCGTCGTGGGTGGCCATGAGGACGGTCGTGCCCATCTCGTTGATGCGCAGCAGGAGCTGGATGATCTCCCAGCTGATGAGCGGATCGAGGTTCCCGGTCGGCTCGTCGGCGATGATGAGGCGCGGGTCGTGGACCATCGCGCGGGCGATCGCGGTGCGCTGCATCTCGCCCCCGGAGAGCTGCCCCGGGAGCTGGTCCGCCTGGGCCGTGAGCCCGACGAGCGCGAGCAGCCGGTCCACCGTGGTGCGGATGCGGGCGGACCGCGTCCCGGTCACCTCGAGCGCGAAGGCGACGTTCTCCCGGACCGTCTTGCGCGGCAGCAGCCGGAAGTCCTGGAAGACGATGCCGATGTCGCGGCGCAGGCGCGGGACGTGCCGGCGGGCGAGCCGGGTGAGGTCACGGCCGGCGACCTCCACGAGCCCGCTCGTCGCCTCCTCGTCGCGGACGAGGAGCTTGATGAGGGTCGACTTGCCCGCGCCGGACGGACCGACGAGGAAGACGAAGTCACCTTCCGGCACCACGAGGTCCACGTCCACCAGGGCGTACTTGCCGTTGGGGTACTGCTTCACGACCTCGTCGAGCCGCACGGCGATCCGGGGCTCCGCGGCATCCGCGGACGCAGGGAGGGAGGCTCCCGGTCCCCAGCCGGCGTCCGGGCTGCCGGGGACCGCCACGCGGGGCTCGGCCAGGCTCATGCGGCCGAGCGTAGCACAGGGGCCACGGCGGACCTCCGTGGCGAGCGGCCCCGGCCGGCGGGGCGTGCCGCTCGGCGCGGCCTGATGCTAGGCAGCGCAGCCGATCGGCGTGACCCCTTCCGAGAGGCACTCGATGGAGCCGACGGTGGTCTCCGTCTCGGTGAACGTCTGTGTCTCGGAGTAGGTATCCGTGGCCGTGGACGTGACGGTCAGGCTCAGGGTGGACGTGTCCGTCACCGTGTCCGTGACCGTGGACATCTCCGTGAACGTCTCGTCGAACGTCACGGTGACGGTCGCGAGATCGGTCTGGGTGGCGGTCGCGGTGGCGGTGGCGGTCTCCGTCCGGGTCGCGGTCACCGCGATGGTCGCCGTTGCGGTCGCGCTCTCGGTCGCCGTCTCGGAGGTCGTGGAGGTTTCGCTCGTCACGGTCGAGACGGTGGACGTCACCGTGACGACCGGCGACGGGGGGCCGACGATGCGGCCGGCTCCCCCGGTGAGGGCCACGGCGAGGATCGCGACGACGGTGGCTCCACCGGCAAGCCGCACGGATCGGGTCAGCATGGTCGGCATCCTCGGTCAGAAGGAGGGAGCGCAGTCGCCCGGCCACTCGGGCGGGGAGCCGCTGATCAGGTAGTAGAAGCCCCCGACGTAGGTGTAGTCGCAGGTCAGCGTGACGTACTCCGTGGTCGTCTCCGTGGTGGAGAACGATTCCGTGGTCGTCTCGGTCACGGCCTCGGTGCTCTCCTCGGTGACCGTCGCGACCACGGTGGCCAGGTCCGACACGACCTCGGTCGTGGTCTGCGTGGTCGTGACCGCGTCCGTCTGCGTGACGCTCGTCGTCACCGTGGCGGTCGCGGTCTCCGTCTCCGTCTGCGTCTCCGCGATCGTGGACGTGTCGGTCACCGTGCCGGTGATCGTCACCGTGCCGGTCTCCGTGATCGTCGTGACGTCGGTGGAGACGGCGGTCGTGGTGGTCGTGGTGGTCTGCGGCGAGGGCGAGGGGCTCGCGGTCGGCTGCGGGGTCGCCGTGGGACGCGGGGTCGCCGTCGGACGGGGCGTGCGCGTGGGACGCGGGGTCGCCGTGGGACGCGGCGTGCCCGTGGGACGCGGGGTCGAGCGTTGGCGCGCGGGCTCCGCAGCGGCGCTGCGGACTTCCGGTGCGTCCGGCGTACGGCTCCTCGACCCGGGGGCGATCCAGATGGCGATGGCGGCGGCCGTGGCGACCACGACGGCAGCGCGGAGTGCGGGACGGTTCACTGCGATCCCTGTTCAGTCGTGCTCGCGAGCGCGTGCCGAGAGGGCCCGTGCGACCGGAGGACGTACGCGGGTCCTTACACGCTGCCGCGCCGTTCCGCAACGGCCTGCCGCAGCGGGGGCCGGAGCGACGGCCGTCAGGCGCTGCGGAGCTCCCGCAGGATCTCCTCGTGAAGGACGCCGTTGGACGCGACGACGATCCCCTCGCCGTAGATGTCCAGGGTCCCCGAGAGGTCGGAGAAGCGGCCGCCTGCCTCGTGTACGAGCACGGCGGGCCCGGCGAGGTCCCACGCCTTGCAGCCGATCTCCACCATCGCCTCGGCCATGCCGCCGGCCACGAGGGCGTAGCCCCAGAAGTCGCCGAAGCCCCGGTCGCGCCAGACCGTGCGCATCAGCCGGGTGAACCCGGGCACCTGACCGGAATCGATGAGCTGCGGGACGGACGAGTAGACGAGCTGTGCGTTGCCGAGCTCGGAGATCCCCGAGACGCGCAGGCGGGCGGCGGTCGCGGGGTCCCAGGTGCCGTTCGCGATACTCGCCTCCCATGCGCCGCCGCCGGACCAGGCGAACCATCGGTGCCCCAGCGCCGGGGCGCTCAGGACACCGAGGACGAGGACGCCCTCGACCTCGAGGCCGAGCAGCGTGCCGAAGAGCGGCACACCGCGCATGTAGTTGTGCGTGCCGTCGATCGGGTCGATGATCCAGCGGACCGGATGCGCGCCCTCCTGCGTTCCGTACTCCTCGCCGACGAGGCCGTGCTGCGGGAACTCCGCCGTGAGCCGAGCGCGGATCGCCGCCTCGATGGCCGTGTCCGCCTGGGTCACGAACGAGCGGTCCGGCTTCTCCTCGATGTGGAGGTGCTGGCGGAAGTGGCGCAGCGCGATAACGTCCGCGGCGTCACAGGCGGCCTGCGCGGCGTCCAGCCACGTGCGCATCTCGCTCCCGGCGGGCGGCAGGACGAGGGTCGAATCCGGCTCCACGTACATGCGTCCTCTCTCCTGTGCGTGCCTGCGGTCCACCGGCAACCCGGCCGGCGTCCCGCTCAGCGGCTCTCGGTCGCGGTGACGACGCGCTCCAGCTCCGCGAGCATGAATCGATCGAGCTCGCCGTCGAGCACGCCGCCGGTGTCGCTCGTCTCGTGCTCGGTCCGGTGGTCCTTGACCATCTGGTAGGGGTGGAGGACGTAGGAGCGGATCTGGTTCCCCCAGCCCGCCTCCACGTGCTCGCCGCGGATGGCGGCGAGCTCCGCCTCGCGCTCGGCGATCTTGCGCTCCAGCAGCCGTGCCCGGAGCACGGTCATGGCGAGATCGCGGTTCTGGTGCTGGGACCGCTCGTTCTGGCTCTGCACCACGATCCCCGTGGGCAGGTGCGTGATCCGGACCGCGGAATCGGTCTTGTTCACGTGCTGGCCGCCGGCCCCGGACGCGCGGTAGGTGTCCACCCGCAGGTCCTCGTCGCGGATCTCGCCGACCTCCACCGCGTCCTCCACCTGGGGCAGCACCTCGACGAGCGCGAAGGTCGTCTGGCGGCGCTTCTGCGCGTCGTAGGGGCTGATGCGCACGAGCCGGTGGACGCCGCGCTCGGCACGCAGCCAGCCGTAGGCCCGCCGGCCGTGCACGGAGATCGTCGCGCTCTTGATGCCCGCCTGCTCACCCTCCAGCCGGTCGAGGACCTCCGTCGAGAAGCGGTGCCGTTCCGCCCAGCGGAGATACATCCGGAAGAGCATCTCCGCCCAGTCCGTCGCCTCCGTCCCGCCTGCGCCGGCACTGATCGTGAGGATCGCGTCCGAGCTGTCGTAGGGGCCGGAGAAGAGGAGCGCGGTGCGCTCGCGCTCGTAGTCCGTCGTGAGCGCGCCGAGCTCCGCGTCGATCCCCGCCTCCATCTCCGCGTCGCCCGCAGCCTGGGCGAGCTCCGCGGGCTCGAGGAGGTCGGCGGCACGACCGGAGAGGCCGGTCCACGTGGCGAGGTCCTCGCGCAGCCCGTCCGCGAGGCGGACGATCTTCTGCGCCTCCCGCTGGTCGTCCCAGAAGCCCGGAGCGGCGGCGGCCGCGTCCAGCTCGGTCAGGCGTGCGCTGCGTCCGGCGAGGTCAAAGACGCCCCGAGGTCGCCTGGATCCTGGCCGCGAGGTCGCGGATGGCGGAGAGCTCCATCAGCCTCGCGCCTGCAGGTCCTGGAGCAGCAGCGGCCGGAGCTCGATGATGCGGAGCGCGGTCTTGCTGCGGGCGACGACGGGGTTCACGCAGGGACAATACCCGTTATGGACGCAGACCCCACAGTCGCCGTCACAGTCCAGGTACGCGGCGTAGCTGCACGAGCGGCAGTCGCGCTCGCACGCGATGAGGTCGGTCATCGGCGCGTCGACGACCTCGGCGTCCGGCATGGCGGGCAGCGCCTTCACGATCCTTCCCTCTCCCTTCCCTCGGGCCGGACCGGCAGGCCCCCTGCCGCTCTCGCACCGATGGCGAGTATAGAAAACGTATCCATCCGGAGACAAGGGGGTCTGGAGACGATTTCAGCAAGATCGTGGACGGCTCGGCCGACCAGCCGGGGCGCCACGCTCGGCGGAGCGTGCCGGCGGCCTCGCGCACGCGGGCGTGCGATCGCGCGGTCGCTGGAAGGCGCCGCCGTGGCGCTCCCCCTCCGGCGCCCTATACTCCGACGCCTATGCGTAGCCTTCTCACCCGGCTGATCGGCGGCGGCAACGACGCCCAGCTCTCCCGCCTCCGGGCGATCGTCGCGAAGATCAACGAGCTCGAGGCCCACTACCAGCCGCTCACGGACGAGCAGATCGTCGCCGAGATGGCGGATGTCCGGGCGGAGGTCGCCCAGCTCGCGGACCGGCGCGAGGCGGACGAGGAGGAGGCGTCCGCCGATTCGGCGCGCCGCGCGGACCTGCGCAGGGCGCGCGAGAAGGAGAACGACAAGCGCCTCCAGTCGGCGCTGGACACGGTGTTGCCGGACGTCTTCGCGGCGGCCCGCGAGGTCGCACGGCGGAAGCTCGGCATGCGCCACTACGACGTCCAGCTGATGGGCGGCATCGTGCTCCATCAGGGCCGCATCGCCGAGATGAAGACGGGCGAGGGCAAGACGATGCTGCCCACGCTCGCCGCCGCGCTCAACGCGATGTCCGGCCGGGGCGTCCACGTCGTCACCGTGAACGACTACCTCGCCAAGCGCGACCCGCAGTGGATGGGCCCGATCTTCCACGGGCTGGGGCTGTCGGTCGGCATCATCCAGCACGATTCCGCCTTCCTCTTCGACCCCGGGTTCCGCTCCGCGGACGAGCGCTTCATGTACCTCCGGCCGGTCCCGCGGCAGGAGGCCTACGGGGCGGACGTCACCTACGCCACGAACAACGAGCTCGGCTTCGACTACCTGCGCGACAACATGGTCACGGACGCCCGCGAGCGGGTGATGCGCGACCGCTACTTCGCGATCGTCGACGAGGTGGACAACATCCTCATCGACGAGGCGCGCACGCCGCTCATCATCAGCGGCCAGGCGGAGGAATCCGCGGACCTCTACTACACGTTCGCGCGCCTCGTCCCGCGCCTCAAGGAGCGCCCGGCCGGCGCCGAGGAGGGCGGCGACTACTTCATCGACCTCAAGGAGCACGCGGTCTCGCCCACGGAAGACGGCATCGACCGCATCGAGAAGCTCCTCAACGTGCCGGACCTCTACGACGTCTCCGCGGACCCGCGCCTCGCCCGTCACTTCGAGCAGGCGCTCCGCGCGCACGCCCTCTACAAGCGCGACCGCGACTACATCGTCAAGGACGGCGAGATCGTCATCGTGGACGAGTTCACCGGCCGCCAGATGCCCGGCCGCCGCTGGTCCGAGGGCCTGCACCAGGCGATCGAGGCGAAGGAAGGGCTGCGCGTCCAGCGGGAATCCGTGACGCTCGCGACGATCACCTTCCAGAACTACTTCCGCCTGTACAGCAAGCTCTCCGGCATGACCGGCACGGCGATGACCGAGCAGGAGGAGTTCTACAAGATCTACGGCCTCGAGGTCACCTCGATCCCGACACACCGGCCGATGGTCCGCGAGGACGACGCCGACCTCGTCTACCAGACGGAGGACGCGAAGTTCCGGGCGCTCATCGACGAGGTCGTCGAGATGCAGGAGAAGGGCCGCCCGGTCCTCGTGGGCACGGTGAGCGTGGAGAAGTCCGAGGTCCTCTCGGAGATGCTCCGCCGCCGCGGCGTGAAGCACGAGGTGCTGAACGCGAAGTTCCACGAGAAGGAGGCGCCGATCGTCGCCCAGGCGGGCCGCACGGGCGCGATCACGATCGCCACGAACATGGCCGGCCGCGGCACGGACATCCTCCTCGGCGGCAACCCCCAGGGTCTCGCGATCACGATGCTCCACCAGCAGGGCCTGACGCTCGCGGATGCCCCTCCGGAGGTCTACGAGGCGACCCTCGCCAAGGCGAAGGCCGAGTGCGCGACGGAGCACGACCGCGTCGTCGCGGCGGGCGGCCTCCACATCATCGGCACCGAGCGCCACGACGCGCGTCGCATCGACAACCAGCTGCGCGGCCGCGCCGGCCGGCAGGGCGACCCGGGGTCGTCGCGCTTCTACCTGTCCCTCGAGGACATGCTCATGAAGCGCTTCGCGTCCGACCGGGTCGCGGGGCTCATGGAGCGGATGGGTCTCGAAGGCGACGTCGCGATCGAGTCCAAGCTCGTCTCCAAGACCATCGAGAACGCCCAGTCGCGCGTCGAGGGCTACAACTTCGACATCCGCAAGCGCGTCGTGGAGTACGACGACGTCATCAACAAGCAGCGCGAGACGATCTACGCGGAGCGCGACAAGGTCCTGCGGAACGAGGACCTCACCGGCACGCTCCTCGGGTTCGTGGAGGACGAGGTCCGGCTCCTCGCCGACCAGCATCTCGGCCCGAGCCGCGAGGAGTGGGACCCGGATGGCTTCGCGCGCGCCATCGCGACGCTCGGCATCGAGGGCGACGGGCTGACGGGCGACGACATCGCGGAGATGCGCAACCAGGAGGAGATCGTCGGGGCCGTCCTGGAGGCCGCGGACGCGGCGCTCGCCGCCCGCGAGGAGCGCTACGGCGCGGAGACCTGGGCCACCGTCCAGCGGCTCGTGCTCCTGCGCACCATGGACCAGCTCTGGGTGGACCACCTGACCGAGCTGGACGACTTCCGGCGCGGTGTCGGCCTGCGCGGCTATGGCGGCACGGATCCGCTCGTGGAGTTCAAGCGCGAGGCGTTCAAGCTCTACGACGAGCTCCGCGGCTTCATCCGCCACGGCGTCGCATCCACGATCTTCCGCGTGAACGTCCAGGTCCAGCAGCAGCCGCCGACCCCCGCGCCGATGCAGATGCCCTCGCCCGAGGTCCTTGCCGCGCTCAAGGCGCGCGCCGAGGCGGCGCGCGCAGCACAGGCTGCTCGTGCCACGGCCGCGGTCGCCGCGTCGGTGGCGGCGGGCGCACCGGCCGCGAGCACGGACGCGGCGACGGACGCTGCGGCCGACCCGTCCGGGACCGACGGCGCGGATCCCGCGCCGGCAGCGCCCGCCCCCGCCGCCCGCCCGGCGACGTCCGCACCGG
>JBJTJV010000344.1:0-9012 GCA_046352645.1 Chloroflexota bacterium
CGGCTCGCGAACGATCCAGCCGGCCTCGCGGCGTCGCTGCGCGGCGCGGTCAGGGGCGCCGGGGGAAGCGCCGGAAGTCCGGGTCGCGCTTCTCGAGGAACGCCCTCGATCCCTCGTGGGCCTCGTCGGTGGTGTAGTAGAGGCCGGTCGTGTGACCCGCGAACTCCTGCATCCCGGCAAGGCCGTCCGTCGCGACGAGGAAGGCCGCCTTGAGGAAGCGGATCGCGGTCGGGCTCATCTCGAGGATCTCGTGCCCCCAGCGGACACCCTCCGCCTCGAGCTCCACGAGCGGCACGACCGCGTTCACGAGGCCCATGTCGAGCGCCTGCTGCGCGTCGTAGCGACGGCAGAGGAACCAGATCTCCTTCGCCTTCTTGTCGCCCACGAGGCGCGCGAGGAGGCCGATGCCGAAGCCCGCGTCGAAGGAGCCGGTCCGCGGCCCGATCTGGCCGAAGATCGCGTTCTCCGACGCGATCGTCAGGTCGCACACGACGTGGAGCACATGGCCGCCGCCGATGGCGAAGCCGTTGACGAGCGCGATGACCGGGACGGGCAGCGAGCGGATCTGGCGCTGGAGGTCCAGGACGTTGAGGCGCGCCAGCCCGTCGCCGCCGACGTAGCCGCCGTGGCCCTTCGCCCGCAGGTCGCCGCCCGCGCAGAACGCCTTGTCGCCCTCGCCCGTGAGGAGGACGCAGCCGACCGAGCTGTCGTCGCGGATCCGGGCGAACGCATCGATCATCTCGCTCACGGTCTCCGGGCGGAACGCGTTGCGCACCTCCGGCCGGGCGATCGTGACCTTCGCGAGCCCGGTGCCGGAATGCTCGTAGCGGATGTCGCCGTAGGTCGCGGCGGGGGTCCAGGTGACGGCGCTCATGCAGGGCTCCTGTGCGGGGTGGGGGCGGGGATCGGTCGATCGTCGGGGACATGGACGGCGCAGGAATCGCGGGAGCAGACCTCCATCGTGCGCACGAGGTGGGTGGCGAGCTCGCGGACGTAGCGTTCGGGCTTCTCGCGATGCGGCGCGTGCCCGGCATCGCCCACCACCACGAGGCGCGCGCCCGGTACGGCCGCGGCGACCTCGCGCGCCCGGCCGGCCCCGGTCGCATCGTCCGCGCCGGCAAGGACCGTCACGGGGGTCGCGAGCCGTCCCAGCTCCCCGTGCATGGGCGCCATCACCCCCTGGCCCGCGCCGCGCAGCGACGCCGCGAGGCCGGCTGGATCGTTCGCGAGCCGTGCCGCGCGCTGCCGCTCGCGGACCTCCGGCGGCAGCGCCCGCTCGCGCGCGAAGATCGGCAGCGCCTCCCAGCGCGCGACGAAGGCAGCGATCCCGTCGCGCTCCAGCTCCGCCGCGAGCGCGTCGTCCGCCGCGCGGCGCGCGGCACGGGCGGCCGGGTCGGCGAACCCCGCGGACGGGCTCTCGAGGAAGAGCGACCGGACCAGCGCGGGATCGTCGAGCGCGAGCCGCAGCGCCACGCGCGCCCCGAAGGAATAGCCCGCGAGGTCGATCCGCTCGATCGCCTCGGCACGCAGGGCCGCCGCGATGTCGGCGGCCTGGCGGGCGACGTCGTGGCGGGCCGGATCGGTGGGGTGATCGGACGCCCCGTGGCCGAGCAGGTCGGGCCGGAGCACGCGGGTGGTGCGCGCGAGCATCGGAACGAAGGGCGCCCAGTCGGCCCCCGAGCCCGTGAAGCCGTGGAGGAGCACGAGCGCGGACCCGCGGCCATCGTCGGCCAGCGCGTAGCCCACCCCATCCCGGGCGGCGACCCGCCGGATCACGGCGCGTCCTCGCGGGCCAGCGCCGCGGCGGCGACCCGCGCGACCGTCCGGTGGAGCTCGACGTTGCGTGCGCGGTCGCTGCGCAGCACGAGGACCCGCACGCCCGGTCGCCGATCGGCGAGCGCATCGCGCAGCAGGGGCGCGAGGGTTGCCCGATCCGCGACGCGCGCGGCTGCGCCGGTCCCGGCCGCGAGCACGGCGAGGTCGATGCCGTGGGGCGTGCCGAAGAGCCGCTCGAAGGCGGCCGGCAGCCCGACCTCGGGTCGCTCCGCGGCCGCCTGGGGCAGGAACGAGAAGATGCCGCCGCCGTCGTTGTCGATGGCGAGGATCGTCAGCGGCACACCGAGCAGCCGTGCGCTCACGAGCCCGCCGATGTCGTGGAGGAACGCGACGTCGCCGGTGACGAGGAGCACCGGCCCGGCATCGGCGAGCGCGGCGCCGACGGCGGCCGAGGTCACCCCGTCGATCCCGTTCGCGCCACGGCTGGAGAGCACCCGCAGCGGGCGCTCGCTCGTGGGGAGCCAGCCGTCGAGGTCGCGCACGGGCATCGAGCTGCCCACCCAGAGGACCGCGTCGTCCGGCAGGACCTCCGGCGCGATCGCGAAGGGCAGCGCCTCGAACGGCTCATCGAGCCCGCCGAGCCACGCGCGCATCGCCGCGTCCGCGCGCCCGTCCGCCGCACGCCACGCCGCGGCCCAGGCAGGGTCCGGCCGGTGACCGCGCGCGGCCAGGCGCGCTGCGAGCGCGTGGAGCGTCGCGGCGGGATCCGCGTGCAGGTAGGTGGCGGGCACGAGGGCCGCCTCCCGCCAGCCCGCGTCCCCATCAAGGATCCACGTGGCCGGCCGGGCCGCCGCGAGCAGCTCGGTCACGGGCTTGCCGGTCGGCATCGCCCCGGTCCGGACCACGATCGCCGGGTGGTGGGCGTCAATCCACGGCCCCGGACGGAGGAGCTGGTCCGACCGCGCGAGCACGTGCGTGCGGTCGTGGGCACCGGCCCGCACCCCCGAGAGCGGATCGGCGACGACCGGCCAGCCCGCCGCGGCCGCCAGCGCGGCGACCGCGCCCGGGAGCGCGGGATCGTCGTCCGGCCCCGCCACGAGCAGGCCGCGCGGCGTCGCGGCGATCCGCTCCGCGAGCGCATCGAGCGTGCCCACATCGAGCGTCCGCTTCCCGGTCAGCGCCGGCGCGAACGGCGCACCGGCGAGGTCCGGATCGGGACCGAGCGGCCCGCCCGGCACGAGCGGCTCGCGGAACGGGAGGTTCAGGTGGACCGGGCCGGCGCCGCGCGGACCGGCGACCGCCTCCGCGACGGCGCGGCCCGCGAGCCAGCGGAGATGGGCGATCGTGTCGGGCCGACCGTCGGGGAGCGGGGCCTCGGCCGCCCAGCGGACGTGCGCGCCGAAGATGCCGGGCTGCTCGATCGTCTGCGGCGCGCCCCGGTCGCGCAGCTCGGCCGGCCGGTCGGCGGTGAGCAGGAGGAGCGGCACGCGGGCGAGCGCGGCCTCGGCCGCGGCGGGCAGGAGCTCGGCCGCCGCGGTCCCCGACGTCACGAGCACCGCGACGGGACGGCGCGCCGTGCGCGCCAGCCCGAGCGCGACGAACGCGGCCGAGCGCTCGTCGATGAGGACGTGCGTCCGCAGCCCCGGGTGGGCGGCCACCGCGAGCGCGAGCGGCGTCGAGCGGGATCCGGGGCAGACCACGACGTCCGCGAGGCCCGCACGGACGAGCTCCTCGACGAAGGCGCGCACCGCGGTCGCGAGCGGATCGCCGGTCACGGGAGCTCCCCGGCGCCGAGCGCCTCGAGCATCAGGCGGAGCTTCAGACGCGATTCCTCCCACTCGCGCTCGGGATCGGAATCCGCGACGATCCCGCACCCCGCGAAGAGCCACGCCCGCTCCTGCTCCACGATCCCGCCGCGGAGCGCGACCATGAGCTCGCCGTCCCCATCGGGTGCGAGCCAGCCGACCGGCCCCGCGTACCAGCCCCGGTCGAACCCCTCCTGCTCCGCGATGAACGCGAGCGCGGCGTCCCGCGGCGCTCCCGCGACGGCCGGGGTCGGGTGGAGCAGCCCGGCGAGCGCGAGCGTCCCGGTCCTGTCGCGCAGGACGCCCTCCACGGGCGTCGCGAGGTGCTGCACGTGGCGCAGCGAGAGGACGACCGGCGCGTCCGCCACCGTCAGCTGCGTGGCGACCGGCGCCAGGAGCGAGCGCAGCGAGGCGACGACGATGGCGTGCTCCTCGCGGTCCTTGTCCGAGCCGAGCAGCGCGGCCGCGGCGGCGGCGTCGGTCGCGGGGCTCGTGCCCCTGCGCGCGGAGCCTGCGACCGCCACCGTCCGGAACGCGCGCCCGTCCGTCCGCACCAGCCGCTCGGGCGTGGCGCCGGCGAACGTGCGTCCAGCCCGGCAGAAGAGATAGGCGACCCCGTCGCCCGCGCTCGCGACGAGCTGCCGCAGGAGCGCGCCGTGGTCGACGGCGGCCGACAGCTCGAGGGCGACGCGGCGCGCGAGGACGACCTTGTCGAGCCGGCCGCGCCCGACCGCGCCCGCGGCGAGGCGCACGAGCCGGTCCCATGCGGCGCGGTCGGGTGTCGAGATCGCCTGTGGACGGTCCGCGCCGGCGGCGCCGGCCACGGGCGCGACCTCCGACCGGTCCGCCGCCCCGGCCGCGAGGGCGTCCCAGGTGCGCGAAAGGGCCGCGATCGCCGCGTCGTCCGCATCGGCGGCGAGGACGGCGGTGAGCGTGGCACGGCCGTCCACCATGGCGAGGAGGAGCCGTGGGAGGACGAGCGAGGCCGCACGGAAGGGGGCCCACGGATCCTCCGGCGCCGGCTGCTCGCCGGTGAACCCGAGGCCGCCGAGCAGCACGGGCCCGGCGGGCGCCGGGCGGAGGGCGGGCGCCAGATCGTCGGCGATCGCCGCCCACGCCGCGGCAGCGGCGGCGAAGCGGTCGGGCCCTGCGGGCTCGCTCGCCCACGCGCGGCCCACCCCGGCGAGCGCGACGCCCTCCGACGGCCGGACCCACGCCGCGACCTCCTCGCCCGCGCGGATCGCCCGCGCCGCGAGCGTGACCGGGTCCGGGGCGTCCGCGGGCAGGTCGATCGTGACGGCGCGGACGGTCCGCCCGGGCCGCACCCCGGCGAGCGCGGCCCGCAGGCGGGCGGCCGAGCCCTCCACGCCGATCGCCACCGTCATGCGCCGGGCTCCGGGAACCGGCTCGGCGCCGTCGGGGCGGGGATCCGCGCGATGCGTGCCTCGGGGACGCCGACGCTGCGCAGGAGCATCGCCCGCAACGCGGGGAAGGCGTCCTCGAGCCGGCCGGGCGCGTCGGCGTTCAGCCAGCGCCCCACGACCTCGTTGAGGGCACCGAACCACGCGACGCTCGCGATCCGCGTATCGCAGGGCGGGATCGCCCCCTCGGCCACCGCGTCATCGAGGTGGCCCGCGATGAGCCGCGCGAAGCGGTCGTGGAGCGCGTCCGCCTCCGCCTGGAAGACCCGCCCTGCGCCGATCACGTCGAGGAAGAGGAGCCGGGCCATGGTGCGATGCCCCGCGAAGGTCGCCAGCACGGTGCGCAGCGCGGTCTCCGCGCGGGCGATCGGGTCCGCCTCCTCGGCGACCGCGCGCTCGACCTTCGCGACGAGCTTGTCCGCGGTCGTGCGCATCAGCTCGCGGAAGATCGCCTCCTTCGTCGGGAAGTGGAAGTAGACGCCGCCCTTCGATGTCTCCGCCGACGCTGCGATCTCGTCCATGGATGCGTCGCGGTAGCCGGACCGGGCGAACGTGCCAAAGGCCGCATCGAGGATCCGCTCGCGGCGCGAGCGGCTCTGCTCACCGGGATCGGGGCTCGTGCGCGGGGCCATCGGTGGGACGACGCTCCTCTGGTGCGTGGACCGACCGACCGGTCGGTCGGTCCATCGTAGGCGGTTCGCGGCGCGGCGACAGGCGGATGCCCCGCCGGTAGCGCGCGGCCGCTACCCTGTGGCGACCACGCACGCGAGGGAGGGTCATGCGCACGATCGGACCAGGGAACGCGAACCGATGGCGGCGGGCGTGCGCGGCGCTCGCGCTCGTGCTGACGGCGGGCGCGCTCGTGCCGGCCGGCAGCCTCGCTGCGCCGTCCGTGCGCTTCCAGCTCGCCATCGGGAACGCGAGCTTCGAAGGGACGGCGGACCCGGATCTCGTCTTCACGGTCGTGGTCACCGGCGCGGACGGGACGGTGAAGGACCGCGAGACGATCACCGCGGACAGCGATGGCTACTGGAGGAGCAGCGTCGGAGCGCGCGGCAACATCGCCGCGGGCGACCGGTTCCGGGCGCGCGTCGGGTCGGTCACGGTCGGGTCGCTGCGGGTGCCGCAGCTGACCGTGCAGGGCGACCGGGTCACCGACCGCGTGCGCGGCCGGGCGCCCGCGGGCTCGACGGTCTCCGTCCGCCTGATCACGTGCCCGACCGGGCTGGCCGATATCGGGACCTGCGACGTCGGGATGGACGTGGACCGACCGGTCGACGCGAAGGGCCGCTGGTCCTGGAACGCCGCGAGCGAGGAACCGCGGGGCGGGGACCGGATCTACGCCACCTGGTCGTCGGGAGGGAGCACCGTCCTGGTGCCCGGCCTCTTCCCGTTCCTCTCCGTCCGCATCGGCACATCCCGCCTGGAAGGCGCCATCCTCCCGGGCAGCCGTTCGCGCGTGTCGCTGGAGCGGTCGGGCCGGCGGGTCGCGACCGCACGAGCGCTGGGCTACGGCACGGTCGGCTTCATCTGGGCGCGCTTTCGGAACGCGGCCGGACGGAACGTCGCCGTGGCGGCGGGGGACATCGTCCGTGCTCCGTTCGCCGGCGATGCCGAGCTGGAGGTATCCAGCGTGAGCATCTCCGTCACCGGCGGGACATCCGCCGCGAGCGGCGTCTGCCTGCCCGGCGGCACGGGCGCGCTGGCGTGGGGGTCGGGCGAGACCCGGTCCTACCGCGGGCTCACGATCGGGGTGGACGGGACCTGGGACGCCGAGCTCGTGCCGGCGCCGCCGGCCGGTGCCACCTTCGAGCTCTCGTGCGCGACGCAGGCGGGCGACGTCGTCCGTCTCGTCGGGACCGTCCCTCCCGCCCCCTGAGCGCATCCGGCTGCGGACGCACGGACCGAACGTACCTTCGGTCCGTGCGCTGCACGATGACCACGCGATGGCTTGGCGCGGCCGGTATCCTCGGTGGTCATGGAGCTGCCGCGGCGTTCGCGGTGGGCCGTCGCGGTCGCTGCCGGGGAGCGCGGCCGCCCAGGGAGGAAGACTGACCCCATGGCCATGAACTGGAAGAAGCTCGCGGCCGAGCTGATCGGCACGTTCGGGTTCCTGTGGATCGGCTACATGTCCGTCGCGGCCTTCAACCAGGAGGGCGTCGTCGCACCGGGCCTGCTCGTCGTCCCCTTCGCCTTCGGACTCGGCCTGCTCGCGGCGATCCACTGCTTCGGCCACATCTCCGGCGGCCACTTCAACCCGGCCGTCACGATCGCGATGATCCTGGACAAGCGGATCGCGGTCCCCGAGGCGGTCGGCTACATCGTCGCCCAGGCGATCGGCGCGATCGGCGCCGGGCTGCTCGTCATGGCGACGATCTCGCAGCAGGCGGTCGCGGACGGCATCACGCGGCCGGGCGCCGGGATCACGGATGTCTCCGCCGTGATCATGGAAGCCGTCGGCACGATGGGCTTCCTGCTCGTCATCCTCACGGTCACGAAGAAGGCGGCGTCGCTCGCAGGCCTGGTCATCCCCCTCGCGCTCGTCGCGCTCCACTTCGCGATGGCGACGATCACCGGCGCCTCCGTGAACCCGGCCCGGAGCCTCGGCTCGGCGCTCGTGGGCGGTGACATCGCGCACCTGTGGATCTACATCGTCGGCCCGGTGATCGGCGCCGTCGTGGCGTTCGTCGTCTGGAAGGTGATGAACCCGGGCGAAGCGGACGCCTGACATCCGCGCCCGGACGACCGGGCGGACCACGCACGCAGCAGACGGTCGGCATCCCCCGCAGGGTGCCGGCCGTCTCGTCGTCCGGCGGACGTGGTCGGGGTGGCGCCCCCGGTGCGACTCGAACGCACGACCGGCCGCTTAGAAGGCGGCTGCTCTATCCAGCTGAGCTACGGGGACGTAGGCCGGAGTCTACCGCCGGTGCCGCCCCGCGCATCCCGCCCTTGCCCGCCGGCGCACCCCGTGCTACCTTCCGCCGCCCATGACCGTCCCCGGACAGCTCTCCTTCTTCGGGCCCCTGCCGGGCAGCACTCCGGACCTCCCGGCCGCCGACGGCTGGCGCGAGCTCCCGCGCGGCTGGGGCCATCCGTTCCATCCGATCCTGCCCTGGGCCGGGGCCGTGCCGCCTGCCTTCGCCCACGCGCTCATCGAGCGCTTCACCCGGCCGGGCGACGTCGTCCTCGACCCGGCCTGCGGCCGCGGCACGGTCCCCCTGCAGGCGAGCCTGCGCCGCCGGGTCGGCATCGGCATCGCGGACGACCCGCTCGGTGCGCTCGCCACGGCTGCCGTCCTCGACGCGCCCGCGCGCCGCGAGGCCCTCGCCCGCGTCGCCGAGCTGCGCATCGGCTGGACCCATGCACGCGCGGCGGCCATGGACGACGTGGTGGCGGCGCGGACGGCGGTCCCGGCTCTTGCGGCGCTGCCCGCCGCGACGGTCGCGGCGCTCCTCTTCCTGCGCGCGGAGCTCGCCACGGACGAGCGGACGGACCGGTTCCTTCGGGTCGCGCTCGCCGGGCTCGTCGCGGGCGCGGGTTCGGCCCCGGCCGCGCTCCCCCCGGACGACGACCTGGGGCGGCTCCTGGAGCTCCGGGTCGCGCGCCTCTACCGCTCCCTGCCACCGGGCACGCGCGGCCTCGTGATCGGGGCCGGGACGGCGGACCCCCTGACGGCCGCGGGCCTCGCGCTGCGCGCCCGTGCCCTGCCCGATCGCGCCCGTCTCGTCATCGCCCGCATCGGCAGCTCCGAGCGGCCGGGTGCGGGCAGCGACCTGCGCCGCTGGATCGCGGGCGTGCCGGCACCCGTGCGCGCGGGGGCGCCCCTCCCCGAGGAGACGGGTCGGCTGCTCGCCGGCCTGCGCCCGCGGCTCGCCGCCGACGGGGTCCTCGCGCTCGTCCTTCCCGGCGCTCGTGCTGCCGGCGCCGACGCCGGCTCCCGCGCCCGGGCCGCCTGCGACGCGGCCGTGGCCGCGGGCTGGCAGGTGGCAGGCATCTCCGTCGCGGGGATC
>JBJTJV010000345.1:0-5574 GCA_046352645.1 Chloroflexota bacterium
GCGGCGACGGCGAGGTCGTTCGAGCCGTGGCTCACCGCGCGGGTGAACCCCCGGCCCCGGCCGAAGCGGATGAGCGCCGTGCTCCGGCGCGCGAGGCCGAGCACCTTGCCCGCGATGGCGGCGCCGCCGTGCCGGCCGATCTCGGTGTGGGGGATCCCGTAGAGATCGAGCAGCCCGAGCGTCTGCGCGAAGTCGCGCGCGGTCACCACGGTCTCCACGCCCGCCGCGTCCAGCCGGCGGATGATCGGCCGGAAGAAGTGGACATGGGGCGAGGTCGTGCAGTCGATCCAGACCTTGGGCGGCCGGGCCATGGGCGCGGCGCCTAGAGGACGTCGACGTTCGGCGGCAGCGGTCCCGCGGGATCGCCGCCGACCTGCGTACGTACGGCGTTCCGCAGATCGACCACGAGGCGCGCGCCCGCGACGACCGGGGCGAGGTCCACCGCCGCATGCGCCGTCGCGATGACGACCGCGTCCACCGCGCCGAGCCGCTCCGCGCTCAGCGGCACGGACGCAAGGCCGAGCTCGGGCACCTCGGGCACGTGCGGGTCGTGGTACTCGACCCGGGCGCCGTCCGCGCGCAGGAGCTCCACGAGCTTGAGCGACGGGCTCTCCCGCAGGTCGCCCACGTTCGCCTTGTAGGCCATGCCGAGAAGGAGGATCCAGGCGCCGTTCACGGCCCGGCCGCGGCCGTTGAGCGCGCGCGCGATCCGCGAGACCGCGTAGTACGGCATGTTCGTGTTCACGCGGCCCGCGAGCTCCACGAACTCCGTGTTCATGTCGAACGCCTTTGCCCGCCAGGTGAGGTAGAAGGGATCGACCGGGATGCAGTGCCCGCCGAGGCCGGGCCCGGGCCAGAAGGGCATGAAGCCGAACGGCTTCGTCGCCGCGGCGCCGAGCGTCTCCCAGATGTCGATGCCCATCCGGTCGGCCAGCATGGCGAGCTCGTTCACCAGCGCGATGTTCACCGCGCGGAAGGTGTTCTCCACGATCTTGGAGAGCTCGGCGCTCTCCGGGGTGGAGACGAGATGGACGCGCTCGGCGACCAGCCGGTAGAGCGCCGCGGCGTGCTCGGCACAGGCGGGCGTCATGCCGCCGACGACCTTCGGCGTGTTCCGGATCCCCCACGTCGGGTTCCCCGGGTCCACCCGCTCGGGCGAGAAGG
Source organism: Chloroflexota bacterium (assembly GCA_046352645.1). GTDB lineage: Bacteria > Chloroflexota > Limnocylindria > Limnocylindrales > CSP1-4 > JAFMJV01. The sequence continues at coordinate 1,165 of JBJTJV010000345.1, forward strand.
CGAGGTGGCAGTCCGTCCCCGGCGTCCGGCCGTGGCGGGCGAGGATCGGCGCCACGACCTCGCGCGTCGTACCCGGCCACGTCGTGCTCTCGAGGACGAGGAGCGCGCCGGGCGCGAGGTGCGCGGCCGCGGTCTCCGCGCCGGCGATGACGTACGCGAGGTCCGGGTTGCGGTGCTCGTCGAGGGGCGTGGGGAGGCAGATGATCACGGCCTCGCGGTCGGCGAGCGCCGCCGGGTCCGTGGTGGCGCGCAGGCGGCCGGACGCCACGACCTCCGCGAGGAGCGCGTACGGCACGTCCTCGATGTAGCTGCGGCCGGCCGCGATCGCGTCCGGCTTGCGGGCGTCCGTGTCCAGCCCGACGACGTCGCAGCCCGCGCGCGCGAACTCAACCGCGAGCGGCAGCCCGACGTAGCCCAGACCGATGATCCCGACCGGGCGCATCTCCGCGGGACTCTAGCAGGGTCGGGCGGCCCGGACGGCGGGTCGCCCGGACGGCCGCCGCCGGGTCAGAAGTCGAGCGCCGCGCGCGCGATCGCGAGCTCACGCTCCCCGACGACGAGGTCGTTCGCGATCGAGTACCAGTGCTTCTCCCGGCGCACGAAGTCCGGCAGCGCGACGAGCGCGGCCGCGATCTCGTCCCAGGTGATCCCCAGCTCGTCGGGCCGGTGGCGGACGCCCGCGCGGGTGACGATCTCGCGCGCGAGCTCGGGGCGGTTCCCCTGGAGCGCGGACATCAGCAGGACGCCGAGCGAGCCGAGCTCCCCGTGCATGATCGTGTGGCCGTTCACGAACTCGAAGCAGTACGCGAAGAAGTGCTCGGAGCCCTCCTCGAAGCGTGCGTGCCCGTAGTCGTCGCACATCTTCCCGATGAGCCGGTGGAGCTCCATCAGCTCGCGGATCCCGTGGTCCGTCCGCTCGTGGACCTCCGGAGCGATCTCGTGGAGGCGCGCCACGATGCGCAGCGATTCCGCGGCCGCGTGATCGTCCCACGCGGGTGCATGCCCGCGCGCCACCGCGTACTCCCAGTCCCAGCGCGCCGTATGGCAGGTGAAGACATCACCGATGCCGCCACGCAGCAGATGCGCGGGGGCCTCGCGCATCAGGTCGTAGTCCACGAAGACCATCTCCGGGATCGCGTCCGCGGAGTAGTGGACACCCGTTGCGTCGCGGACGGCGACCATGTGCGTGAAGCAGGCGTTCACGGACGGGAGCGAGGGCACCTGCCAGAGCGGCCGCTTCCCGTGGTAGTGGACCCACTTCGCCGCGTCCATCGCCGAGCCGCCGCCGATGCCCAGGACCGGCCCCGGCGGCAGGTCGCGCACGAGCGCGTCGAGGTACGCCCGCTCGAGCCCCTCGACCATCACCACTGCCGCGGGCTCCGTGCCGAAGTCCGGCGCGAGCGACGCCCACGGCTCCGGCTGCGTGAGGACGACGGGTCGCCCGTGCCGACGGGCGAGCTCCGCACCGAGCCCCCGCGCGACCCCGCGCCCGTACGTGACGTCGAACAGCTCACCCATGGTCCACTCCCGTCGGATCGATGCGCCGGCCGCTCGCGCGGTCGAAGAGAAGGATGTTGTCCGGATCGAGCGTCAGCCCGACCGTGTCGCCCGGACGATGGTGCGCCATCCCCGGGACGCGTGCCGTCAGCCGCCCGCCGTCCCAGCCGACGGTCACGTGGCTCGTGGGCCCGAGCGGCTGGACCACGCGTACCGTCACCGGCACGCCCGACGCCCCGAGCGCGATGTGCTCGGGGCGGATGCCCAGATCGGCGGGCGTGGCACGTAGCGCGGCCGCGTGCGCATCGGGCAGCGGGAAGGTCACCGCGCCCACGCGGTAGCCGTGGCCGCCGTTCGCGGCCACCGGCTCGCCCGCGAGGATCTCCATCTGCGGGCTGCCGATGAAGCGTGCGACATACGTGGACGCGGGCCGCGCGTAGACCTCTTCCGGCGTGCCCACCTGCTCGACCCGGCCCGCGCGCATGATCGCGATCCGGTCGGAGATGGACATCGCCTCCTCCTGGTCGTGGGTGACGAAGACGGAGGTTGCGCCGAGCCGGTCGTGGAGCTCGCGGATCTCGCCGCGCATCCGGACGCGCAGCGCCGCATCGAGGTTGGAGAAGGGTTCGTCGAAGAGGAAGACCGCGGGCTCGCGGATGAGCGCACGGCCGAGCGCGACGCGCTGCTGCTGGCCGCCGGAGAGCTCCCGCGGGAGCCGGTCGAGGAGGTGGCCGAGCTCGAGCGTCTCCGCGACACGGGTGACCCGCTCGCGGATCTCCGGCTTCGGCCGCTTGCGCAGCCGCAGGGTGAAGCCGATGTTCTCCGCGACCGTCATGTGCGGGTAGAGCGCGTAGCTCTGGAAGACCATCGCGATGTCCCGCTCGTACGGACCGAGATCGTTCACGAGCCGGCCGCCGATGCGGATCTCGCCGCTCGTCGCCTCCTCCAGCCCTGCGATGAGGTTGAGCGTCGTGGTCTTGCCGCAGCCGGACGGCCCGAGCAGGGTGAGGAGCTCGCCGTCCGCGATCGCGAGGTCCACGTCCCGGCAGGCGTGGACCTCGCCGTACCGCTTGCCGACCCCGGCCAGGAGCACGTCCGCCATCAGCCCTTCACCGCACCTTCCACGAACCCCCGGATGATCGAGCGCCGGAAGATGAGCGCGAGCGCCACGACGGGCAGGCTCGCGAGGACCGCCGACGCGAGCATCGGTCCATAGAGCGTCTGGTACTGGCCGCTGAACTCCGCGATCGCCATCGGCGCGGTCTTGATCTGCACGCGCGTGAGGATGATCGCGAAGAAGAACTCGTTCCACGCCTCGATGAAGGCGAAGACCCCGGCCGCGAAGAGCGCGGGCAGCGAGATCGGCAGGACGATGAGCCGGAACGTCTGGAAGGCGCTCGCGCCGTCCACGGCCGCCGCGCGTTCCAGCTGCGGCGGGACCGCCTCGAAGAAGCCCTTGAGGATCCAGATCACGACCGGCAGGGTGAAGGACAGGTACGTGAGCGTGAGCGCCGGGTACGTATCGACGATGCGCAGCTGGCTGAAGACGAGGAAGAGGGGGATCGCGATGACGATGCCGGGGAGCATCTGCGTCGCGAGCACGGCGAGCAGGATCCGGTCCGCACCCGGCACGGAAAGTCGCGCCAGCGCGTACGCGGCCGCGGAGCCGAGGACGAGCGAGACGGCCGCGGTGAGCGTGGCGATCACCGCGGAATCGAAGAGCGCGTCCACGAGCGAGCCGCGGGTCGTGAGGACCTCCACGTAGTTCGTCAGCGTCAGGTTCGCGAGGGCGAGGTCGGGCGGCACCTGGGTCAGCGCCTTCGTGGGCAGGAGGCTGGTCGCCACGCCCCAGGCGACCGGCCCGAGGGCGAGGACCACGAAGACGAGCAGGCCGAAGCGGACGCCCCAGCGCCCCGCCCGGCGCCGCGCACGCGGCGTGAGCAGCCCGGGCCGCGCGGGGGCCGCGATGCCGCTCACGCGGGGGCCCCGGCGGCACCCGGCGCCTCGGGATCGGTGGGCGCGGTCACCGCGGCCGGGCCGCCGCGGCGCCGCCTGCGATCGCCGCCGAGCACCTTCACGTACCCGATCGCGAGCACGAACATGAGGACGAAGAGGACGTTCGCGATCGCGGCGCCGTAGCCGACGTCGAGGAAGTTGAACGTGACCCGCCAGGCGAGGAAGTTCATCACGACCGTGCCGTCGCGCGGGCCGCCCTTCGTGAGCACGTAGACGAGGTCGAAGACCTTGAGCGCCCAGATGCTCTGCAGGACGACGGCGACGAGGATCGGCACCCGCAATCCGGGCAGCGTCACGTGGCGGAACCGCGCCGGGGCCCCCGCGCCGTCCACCCGGGCGGCACGGTAGAGGGGCGACGGGATGTTCTGGAGGCCCGCGAGCAGCAGGAGCGCCACGAACGGGATCGCCTTCCACGCATCCGCGATGAGGATCATGTTCAGCGCGAGGAAGGGATCGCCGAGCCAGACGACCTTCGTGTCGATCAGCCCGGTCTGCAGGCCGATCGCGTTGAGCACGCCGTGGTTCGCGTTGTAGATCCACTTCCAGAGGACGGCGTTCGCGACCGGCGCGAGCGCCCACGGCACGAGCAGGATCACGGGGAAGATGCCGCGCCGGCCGGCCGGCGTGTTCAGGAGGAGCGCGACGGCGAGGCCGAGCCCCAGCACGACGCTGACCTCCACGACCATGAACCAGAGGGAGTTCCGCAGGGCGAGCGCGACGACCGGGTCGTCGAGCAGGCGGAGGTAGTTCGCGCTGCCGGTCAGCTCGCGCGCGATGCCGCCGGCCTGGAAGGTGACGTCGGAGACGGAGAGGAGGAGGGCGTCCGCGATCGGCCACCCGAGGACGCCGAGGAGGACAAGAAGCGCCGGCGCCACCAGCCAGAGGCCGGTGCGGCGC
>JBJTJV010000346.1:0-2482 GCA_046352645.1 Chloroflexota bacterium
CCGGGCGATCGCCTGCTGCTCGTGCATCCCGGCGCGGGGGCACGCGAGCGGCGCACCCCGTTCGACGTCCTCGCCGGCGTCGCCGCGCGCTGGCGTCGCGGCGGGCACGGCGACGCCGGCGGGGTGGTGGGCCCGGCCGACGAGGACCTCGCCGCGGCTTGGACGACGCGGGGATTCCGGGTGATCCGCCCGCCCGATGCCGCGGCACTCGCGGGCGAGCTCGCCCGAGCCGCGGCCTTCCTCGGCAACGACTCCGGTCCGAGCCACCTCGCGGCGGCGGTCGGTCTTCCCGGGCTCGCGCTGTTCCGAGCGAGCGACCCGTCGACGTTCGCGCCGCGCGGCGAACGATTCGGCTGGCTCGTGCTCGACGGCGGCGCCGACGCGATCGACCGCGCGTGGGGGGCGTTGAGGCGCGTCGTCCTTGACAGCCCCGGGGGGCGTCACTAGGCATGAAAAACACCATGGAAAGCACGTTGCGGACCACGATCCTGCTGGCGGCCCTGACCGGTCTGATCCTGGCGATCGGCGGACTGCTCGGCGGTCGCGAAGGCATGGTCATGGCGCTCGGCATGGCCGCGGCCATGAACTTCGGCAGCTACTGGTTCTCGGACCAGATCGTGCTGCGCTCCTACGGTGCGCAGCCCGTCACTGCGGAGCAGGCGCCGGAGCTCCTGGCGCTGGTGTCCGACCTCGCCGAGAAGGCGGGGCTTCCCAAGACTCCGTCCGTCTACGTCCTGCCCGACGACGGGATGAACGCGTTCGCGACCGGTCGGAACCCGAACCACGCGGCCGTCGCCGTGACGCGCGGCCTGCTCCAGCGACTCGATCGCCGCGAGCTCGCGGGCGTCCTCGCGCACGAGCTCGGTCACGTCCGCAATCGCGACATCCTGACCGGTGCGATCGCCGCGACGCTCGCGGGCGGCGTGATGATGCTCGCCAACATGCTCCGATGGGGAGCGTTGTTCGGCGGCGGCCGGAGCGACGACGGCGAGGGCGGAGGTCCGTTCGAGCTTCTCGCGATGGTGATCCTCGCGCCGATCGCGGCGACGATCATCCAGATGGCGATCTCACGGGGGCGCGAGTACGAGGCCGACGCGACCGCCGCACGCATCACGGGAGACCCCCTCGCGCTCGCGTCCGCGCTGTCGCGTCTCGAATCCATGGCGCGTCGCCTGCCGATGAACGCCGGCGAGGCCTCCTCCCACCTCTTCATCGTGAACCCGCTCCAGGGAGTCTCCCTGTCGCGGCTCTTCAGCACCCACCCGCCGACCGAAGAGCGCATCGCGCGTCTCCGCGCGATGGCCAGCGCCTCGGCCTGAACCCGAGAGCCCCCGACCTCCCGCCAGCCCGAGCAACCCGATGAGCGACGCGCACGACGAACGCGGCCCGGCGGGCCCCGGTAGCGGGGGCAAGGACCCGGGCTTCAAGGTGATCGACCGCCGTCGCTTCTCGGCCGACGGCGAGGAGCGTTCGGAGGAGGAGCCGGGGTCCGAGGCCACGTCCGAGGCGAGGGGCGTCGGCGCGGGAGCGGACGAGGCCGCGGCGGACGCGACCGCGAGCGATCCGGGCTTCGTCCTGAGCGACGGGCCTTCCGAGCCGGGCGCGCTGCCCGAGGCCAACCTGAGCTCGCTCTTTCTCGGTCTCAGCACCCAGGCGCTCATGCACCTCGGCGAGATTCCGGATCCCGAGAGCGGCAATCCCGATCGCGACCTTCCCTCGGCGCGCGCACTGATCGACCTGCTCTCGCTGCTCCGGGACAAGACGCGGGGCAACCTCGACGCGGAGGAGAGCCATCTCCTCGACCGGATCCTGTACGACCTGCGGATGCGTTACGTCGAGATCTCCCGCACTCCCCGAGCGCCTTCCTGAACGCAATCGTCCTCCGGTCCGGCCTTCGTCGGCCGGTCGAGTGGAGCCGAACCCGCGGCTTCCCTCCAGCAGCCGTCGCGCGGAATGCCGCGGCGGAAGACAGACGGGCATCGACCGCAACGACAACAATCGAGGTTCGGACTCCATGCGCAGCCTGACGAAGGTCATCGTTCTCCTCCTGCTTGGCTTCCTCGTCGGATCCTGGGCGCTTCGCGGTCGGCCCGACGGCAACCCGGCGGCGCCGGGCGGCCAGGGCGCCTACGCACCGCGCCCGCCCGCGGCCTCTGACGACGCAGGGGCGGTCCGGACGGCACCGGTCGCGCCGGTCCAGGTGGCGCCCGTCGCACCGGCGGCTCCTGCGGCCGCGCCCGGGGTGACGATGCCGGCGGCGAACCCGGCCGCGATCCCGGTGCAGGCGAACGGCGCGCCCTGCCTGCCCGATTTCACCCAGCTCGCCGAGAAGCTCCAGGACACGGTCGTGAACGTGTCGAGCTCGAGCAAGGGCGGCGACAAGGAGAAGGACAAGGAGAAGGGTGACGGCGAGGGCAAGCGCAAGCCGCGAGGACCCCACGGCTTCGGGATGCCGGGCATGCCCGACGACGGCGAGGAGGGA
>JBJTJV010000347.1:0-7280 GCA_046352645.1 Chloroflexota bacterium
CCCACCTCTCCCCCGTCCTCGGCCGCTACTTCCAGCGGACGTGGGTGCGCGGCGAGGGGCACCGCCTCTGGGACGGCGAGGGCCGGTCGTACCTGGACTTCGCCTGCGGCATCGCGGTCACCGTCCTCGGCCATCGCCACCCGCGCGTGAGCGCCGCGATCCACGCGCAGGTGGACACGCTCCTGCACATGTGCAACGGGCTCGGCTACCTCGACCCGGTCACCCGCCTGTCGGATGCCCTCGTCGCGACGCTCCCGGACCCGATCGACACGGTCTACTTCGGCAACTCCGGGGCGGAGGTCATCGAGGGCGCCGTGAAGCTCGCCCGGAAGGCGACCGGTCGGCCGGCGATCATCGGCTTCTCGGGCGGTTTCCACGGCCGCACCTACGCCGCGCTCTCCCTCACGACCTCCAACGTGAACTACCGGACCGGGCACGGCCCGCTCCTGCCGGACGTCCACATCGCGCCGTTCCCCAACGTCTACCGCGACTTCGCGGGCGACGAGGAGCGCGCCGTGCGCGTCTGCCTCGCCCACCTCGAGCGCCTCTTCGCGACCGAGCTGCCGCCCTCCCAGGTCGCGGCCTTCATCATCGAGCCGGTCCAGGGCGAGGGCGGCTTCGTGCCCGCGCCGCCCGCGTTCCTCCAGGGCCTGCGGGCGCTCGCCGACCGCCACGGGATCCTCCTCGTCGTCGACGAGATCCAGGCCGGCTACGGGCGGACCGGGAAGATGTGGGCCTTCGAGCACGCCGGGATCGTCCCGGACGTCGTGCTCATCGCGAAGGCGATCGCGAACGGCCTGCCGCTCGCGGCCATGGCCTCGCGCCGCGAGCTCCAGGCGCGCTGGGGGGCCGGCTCGCACGGCTCGACGTACGGCGGCAACCCCGTCGCCTGCGCGGCCGGCGTCGCCGTCCTCGAGACGATGCGCGACGAGGATCTGCTCGCGAACGCGCGGGCGAAGGGCGCCGAGCTGCGCGCCGCGCTCGAGGCGCTCGCCCGCGAGGACGACCGGATCGGCGACGTGCGCGGTCCCGGCCTGATGATCGGCGTCGAGCTCGTGAAGGACCGCGCCACGCGCGAGCCCGACCCGATCGGCGATCCGCTCATCGAGCGCTGCGCGGATGCGGGGCTCCTCCTGCTCACCTGCGGCGCCCACCACAACATCGTCCGCTGGATCCCGCCGCTCGACGTGACGAGCGCGGAGATCGCCGAGGCCGTCGGCATCTTCCGCGCCCAGCTCGCCGCGACGCCGCGCTGACGCCCGCCGCCGGGGCGCACCCGGCGGTCGCTCAGCCGCTCGCCGCCGCGCGCCGCATCGCCCCGGTCTCCGCGACGATGACCCCGCCGACGACGAGCGCGCAGCCCGCGACCTGGACGATGGAGATCGGCTCGCCGAGCAGCAGGACCGCCACGGCGATCGTGTAGACCTGCTCCACGGACGAGATGAGCGACGCCCGCGAGCCGCCGATCATCCGCACGCCCGCATAGAACGCCTGCACCGCAAGCCCCGAGCAGGCGCCGAAGGCGATGAGCGCCCACCACGCGTCCGGGGGCACCGCGGAGGGGGCGATCGTGCCGCCCCCGACGGTGAGGATGAGGGCGAAGGCGCTCGCGGTCGCGCTCATCATCACTGCCGTCGCCACGCTCGCATCCACCGGCCTGGCCGCCTCGCCCCGTGGCGTCACGCCGCCCGCCGGGTTGAGGATGGACGCGAGCACGATCCAGACGGCGTAGATCGCCGGGCAGAGGATGGCGAGCGCGAGGCCGAGCGGGTCCGGCGTGACGCCGGGCGGGACGCCGCCGACCGACAGGACGATCCCCGCCATCGTCACCGCGAGCGCGACCCAGGCGCTGCGCCCGCCGACGCCCCGCCCGAGGAGCGTCACGAGCACCGCGACGAAGACCGGGTGGATATAGACGACCATCGAGACGAGCGAGACCGGCAGGAGCGAGAGCGCGGCGACGAACGCCCAGCCGTTCCCCACGTAGACCGTGCCGAGCAGGAGATAGGTCCCCGTCCGTCGCCGCCCGAGCGACCGGAGCGAGCGCCGCCCCGCGCCCGTGCCGAGCGCGAACGCCCATGCGACGGCGGCCGCGATCGTGAAGCGCCAGAAGAGGACGGGCATCGAGCCCATCCCCGCGTCGAAGGCGGCGCCCGCGAAGAAGGCGCCCGACCCGAACCCCACGGCGGCGAGGACGACGAGGATGACCCCCGCGAGGCGGCGCAGGGCGGGGTCGGGGAGGGCCGCGGTCACCATGCCGATGCTACCCGGCCGCCGGTCCCCCGCGCGGTCCGCTACCGTTCCCGACCGTGAGCGACGACGGCGCGGTCCTCGGCATCGATGTGGGCACGACCCAGGTGAAGGTCGGTGCCGTGACGTTCGCGGGTCGGGTGCTCGGCATCGGGCGGTCGGGCTATCCGGTGGAGCGGCCGCGGCCGGGCTGGGCGGAGCAGGATCCCGACGCGTGGTGGGCCGCGATCGTCGCCGCGACGCGGGCCGCCCTCGCCGCCGCACCGCCCGGCACGGCCGCCGCGATCCGCGCCATCGCGGTCGTCGGCCAGGGGCCCACGACCGTCTGCACGGACGCTGCCGGCGTCCCGCTCCGGCCCGCGATCACGTGGCTGGACACCCGCGCGGCGGAGCTCGCGGGCACGCTCGGCCGTGCGATCGGCATCTCGTCGTGGCAGCTCGGGCCGCTGCCGCACGAGCGCTGGATCGCGACGCACGCGGCCGAGCTCCACGCGCGGACCGCGCACTTCCTCGGGGCCTGGGACTGGGTGACGCTGCGGCTCTCCGGGGAGGCGATCCGCGCGGTGACCCCGGGCTCGGGCCAGCCCACGGACGCGACGCTGCGGGCGGGCGGCGCCGACCCGGCACGCTTCGGGCGGCCGGTCGGCTGGTCCGAGGTCGTGGGGACGCTCCTCGCCGGTCCCGCCGCCGAGCTCGGTCTGCCCCCGGGCATCCACGTCGTCGCTGGCGGCAACGATGCCTTCGCGAGCTTCCACGGGGCGGCGATGACGGCGCCGGGGGATGCGGTCGATACCGGCGGCACCTCCGGCGGCTTCGGCGTCTACGCGGACAGGCCGCTCGAGCTGCCCGGTACGTACCTCGCCCCGGCCGCGCTGCCCGGGACGTGGATCCTCGGCGGCGCGATGAACGCCACCGGCCGGGCGCTCGCCTGGCTCGGCGAGGTGAGCGGCGGCCCGGACGGCGCGGTGCCCATGGACCGCCTGATCGCGGAGGCCGCGGCGGTCCCGCCGGGCGCCGACGGGCTCGTCTTCCTGCCCTACCTCGCCGGGGAGCGCTCGCCCGTCTGGGACGCACGCGCCCGGGGCGTCTTCGCCGGGCTCACGCTCACCCACGGCCGAGGCCACCTTGCCCGCGCCGTCCTCGAAGGTGCGGCGTTCGCGCTCCGCCATGTGGCCGAGCCGATCGTCGGGGCGGGGGTGCACGTGCGCTCCATGGTCGTCTCCGGCACGACCGGCGCGACCCGGGCGTGGAGCGTCATGAAGGCGGACATCACCGGCTTCCCCGTCGCGATCCCGGAGGTGCCGGAGACCGCGCTCCTCGGGGCGGCGATCCTCGGCGCGCTCGGGGCGGGCGCCTGGCCGGACCCGGTCGGGGCGATCGTCGGCATGGTCCGGATCGCCGAGCGGATCGACCCGGATCCCGCGCTCGCGGACCTGTACGCCGCGCGCTACGCGGCCTACCGCGCGCTCTACCCGGCGACCGCGCCCATCGTCCACGGCCTCGGCCCCGACTGAGCCGCAGGGGCGCGCGTCCGCACCGCACGCCCGCATCGCATGCTCCCGCCCTCGGGAGGCCGCCCATCCGGTCGGATGTCCCGCTGCGATACGATGGTAGTCAGCAACCGCATACACGCCTCCTTCGGGGTTGGGTGCAAGTCCCGACCGGTGGTCGAGCAGGGAACGTCCCCGCTCAGCCCACGACCCGGCGCCGCTCCGCGGCGACGGTGGATCCCCTGGCAGGGAGCCGACGGTAAGAGTCCGGATGGGAGAAGGCAGGCGCGAGGGTCCGGCGCGAGCCGGCGACGTCGCACGTCCGCGTGCCGTCGCGGGCAGCCGCCGCATCCGGACGTCCGTCCGCGCTCCCATGCCGCTCCCCACCGGAGGCCGCAGCCAGGAGCACCGGCCATCAGCGACGCGATCGTCCTCGACGCGGTCCACCGCGGGTTCCCGCTCGGCGCGCGCCGGGTGGAGGCGCTCGCGGGCTGCTCGCTGGGCGTCGCGGCCGGGGAGGTCGTGGCGCTCGTCGGGCCGAGCGGCTGCGGCAAGAGCACCCTGCTGCGGCTCGTCGCCGGCCTCCTCGCGCCGGACGCGGGGAGCGTGACGGTGGGGGACCTGCCGGTCCGCGGCCCGTCCGAGCGGGTCGGGCTCGTCTTCCAGGAGCCGCGCCTGCTTCCCTGGCGGAGCGCGCGGGAGAACGTCGCGTACCCGCTCGAGCTGCGCGGCATCCCGGCCGCCGAGCGACGCGACCGGGCGGATGCGCTGCTCACGCTCGTCGGGCTCGCCCCGTTCGCGGACGCCCGGCCGGCCCAGCTCTCCGGCGGCATGGCGCAGCGGGTCGCCGTCGCCCGCGCCCTCGTCCTCGACCCGCCCGTCCTCCTCCTCGATGAGCCCTTCGGCGCCCTCGACGCGTTGACGCGCGACCGCCTCGACGAGGAGCTGCTCGCCCTGCGCGACCGGCTCCGGATGACGATCCTCATCGTCACGCACAGCATCCCCGAGGCGGTCTTCCTCGCCGACCGCGTCGTCGTCCTCTCGCCGGCGCCCGGGCGCGTCACCCACGAGATCCCCGTAGCGCTCGCCCGGCCGCGCCGCTGGGCGGCGCTCGACGCGGTCGCTGCCGGCCACGCGGAGCTCGCCGTCCGGCGGGCGCTCGAGGCAGCAGGTGCGGACCGCCCGGGACCCGACGACGCGCCGGCCGCACCCGCGCGCGAGGCAGCGGCATGACGCGCGGCAGCGGCGTGACGCGCGCCCGCGGCCACGCCCGCCGTGACGCCCTTGCCATCGTCGCCGTCGGCCTGCTCTTCCTCGCGGCCTGGCAGACGATCGTCGTCGTGGGCGGCTACCCGCCGTACATCCTGCCCAGCCCCTTCGCGGTCGCGGGCCGGCTCGCCTGGGCCGTCGAGAGCGGGATCCTCTGGCCGCACCTCGCGGCGACGCTCCTGGAGATCGCGCTCGGGCTCCTCGTCGGCGTCTCGGCCGCGCTCGTCCTCGGCTTCCTCCTCGCGCGCTCGCGGCGCGCGGACCGGCTCCTCTCCCCGTACCTCGTGGCGGCCCAGGCCACGCCGATCCTCGCGCTCGCGCCGGTGATCGTGCTCTGGTTCGGCAGCGGCCTCACCTCGAAGGTCCTCATCTGCGCGCTCATCTGCTTCTTCCCCATGGTCGTCTCCACCTCCGTCGGCCTGCGCTCCATCGACCCGGGGCTCGTGGAGATGGCCCGCGGCCTGCGCGCCACGGGCCGCCAGCTCCTCCTCACGGTCGAGCTGCCCGCCGCGCTGCCGCAGGTCCTCGGCGGTCTCAAGGTCGCGGTCACGCTCTCGGTCGTCGGCGCGATCGTCGCCGAGTGGGCGGGCGGCGAGCGCGGGCTCGGCGTCCTCATCAACCTCGCCCGCGGCAGCCTCTTCGACATCCCCCTCATGTTCGCCACGCTCGTCGTCATCGCAGGCGTCGGCGTGGCCCTCTATCTCGTGGTCGTCCTCGTGGAACGCCGGCTGGTCGGCGTCCGCGTCAGCGCATGACAGAAGGAGCACGCATGGTTCGGAGCCCCCGTCTCGCCGTCGCACTCGCCGCGACGCTCGCCATCGCCGGCCTCGGTGCCGGCCCCGCGCTCGCCCAGGATGCGAGCCCTGCCCCGGTGCCGCTCACCGTGGGCCTCGGCTACATCCCGAGCGTCCAGTTCTCGCACTTCTACCTGGCAGACCAGGCAGGCTGGTATCGCGACGCCGGCCTCGAGGTGACGTTCGAGAACAAGATCGATCCGGAGCTCATCACCCTCATCGGCCAGGGGGCGGTCGATATCGGGATGGGCGACGGCACGAGCGTGATCCCCGCGCGCAGCCAGGGGATCCCGGTGCGCTACGCGGCGACGATCTACGCCGACTTCCCGTCGGTCGTCTTCGCCAAGGCCGCATCGGGCATCGCGACGCCCGCCGACCTCGCCGGCCGGCGCCTCGGCATCCCCGGTCGCTTCGGCACCAGCTGGGTGATGCTCCAGGCGCTCCTCGGCTCGGCGGGCCTCACCCCCGACGACCTCGAGATCGTCCTCTATCCGGACTTCGGCCAGGGTGTCGCGGTCGGGGCGGACCAGGTGGACGCCGCGACCGGCTTCGCGAACAACGAGCCGGTCCAGCTCGCCCTCTCGGGCGAGGAGGTCTCCGTGCTGCGCGTGGACGACATCGTGCCGCTGCCGGGGCCGGGGCTCGTGGTGGGTGACGCGACGCTCGCCGCCAAGGGCGATGCGCTGCGGGCCTTCGTGGCCGTGACGCTCCGCGCCATGGACGCGATCGCCGCCGACCCGCAGCTCGGCCTCGACGCCGCCTTCGCGCGCGTCCCCGAGCTCGCCGCCGACCCCGATCGCCAGCGCGCGATCCTCGAGGCGACGATCGCCGGCTGGGAGAACGCCTACACGGAGGCGAACGGCCGGGGCGCGATCGACCCCGCGGCCTGGGAGGCGACGGTCGCCTTCCTGGCCGAGCTGCCGGAGAGCCCGGTGGCGGGTCCGGTTGCGGTCGAGGACGTGATCACCACGGAGCTCCTGCCCGTGGCGGAGTCACGCACGGGCCTCCGCCCCGCCGGCGGGGTGGGGCGCGCGTCCGTGCGCCCCACCCGTGCCCGCAGGGCGCGTACGATACGCACGGCACGAAGCAGTCCCCGGAGCAAAGGAGCCACAGGGCGCGTGACGACGAAGAGCCCAGCAGGTAGCCAGCCGCAGGTCCAGGAGCTGGACCGCGTGACGATCCGGTTCGCCGGCGATTCCGGTGACGGGATGCAGCTGACCGGGACCCAGTTCACGCGCACCACGGCGGCATTCGGCAACGACATCGCGACCCTGCCGGACTTCCCGGCGTCTCCGGCTTCCAGATCAGCTTCTCCTCGAGCGACATCCACACGCCCGGCGACGCGCCGGACGTGCTCGTCGCCATGAACCCGGCGGCGCTCCGCACGAACGTCGGCGATCTGCCGCCCGGTGGCGCGCTGATCGTCAACGCGGATGCCTTCACCACCCAGAACCTGACGAAGGCGGGCTACCCGTCC
>JBJTJV010000348.1:0-5590 GCA_046352645.1 Chloroflexota bacterium
GGCCGCGGGGGCGGCGGCACGCACCACGATCGCCGCGGGCTGCGTCCGCTCGGTGAGCGCGAGCCGTGCCGCGAGGTCCGCCTGGCGGAGCGCGTCGCGGAGCACGGAGCGCGAGTGGCCGATGCGCCAGACCGTGTGCCCCGCGGCCCGGAGCGCCGCGTCCACGGCACCGACGCAGGTCACCGCGACGTCCGTCGCGCCGGCCGCGGCGAGCGCGCGGTGGAACGCGACGATCTCCTCGAGGGAGCGCAGCCGGTCGGGGTCGCCGTCCACCTCGAGCGGGAGCACGTGCTCCGGCGGCTCGAGGCCCAGGTCCGCGTAGGCCTCGGCCACGACCGCGGGGTCGATCGTGTCCAGGCTGATCCGGGGCAGCACGCCGGCACGCGCGCGGAGGAGCTGGACGAGCAACCGGTAGAGGTCCGCCCCCGAGTGCGGGACGTAGCGCAGGCCCGCGCCGAACCCGCCCGCGGCGCGCGCGAAGGCGTAGGGCACGCGACCGGTGAAGAGGATCGTCTGGCAGACCGCATCGAGCTCCCGGGCGAGCCCGACCGCGTCCTCCACGCGGTCGTAGGGGCGCGCGACGACCCGGTCGGCGAGCCCGGCGGCCCCCGCCACGTCGACCGCGAGGGCGACCGAATCGGCCGGCCCGACGAGCCCGATCACGTCGCTCCGAGGGAGGATTTCGGCTGCATTCGTGGTAGTTTACGGTCATGTTGGACGGCCCGGCCCCGCGCATCCTCGTCACGGGTGCCGCCTCCGGGATCGGCCGGGCGGCCGCCGTCCGCCTCGCACGGCATGGCGCGCATGTGCTCGCCACGGACGTCAACGACGCGGACGGAGCCACGCTCGCGGAAGAGGCGGGCAGCGGCACGCTCGTCTACCGCCACGCGGACGTCACGGACGAGGCGCAGGTCACGGATGCGGTCGCGGATGCGGTGGCGCGCTGGGGCGGGCTCGATGCGCTCGTCGCGGTCGCGGGCGTGATGCGCGGGCAGATGCAGGACCTGCGGACCTTCGAGCTCGCGACCTGGGACCTCGTCGTGGACACGAACCTCAAGGGCGCCTTCCTTGCGGCGAAGCACGCCGCGGGACCGATGCTCGCGGCCGGCCGCGGCACGATCGTCCTCGTCGGGTCCAGGGCCGGCGTCTCGGCAGGCAGCGGCTCGTACGCGTACGGTGCGAGCAAGGGCGGGACGCACGGCCTCGCCATGACCCTCGAGCGGCATCTCGGGCCACTCGGCGTCCGCGTCCATGACCTCTGCCCGGGGGACGTGGACACCCCGCTCTTCCGGCGATCGATCGCGGAGGCGGTGGCGAACGGGGCGGACCCGGCATGGGCGGCGGGCGTGCTCGCGAAGCTGACACCGCCCGACGCGATCGCGGACGTGATCGCCTTCCTCGTCTCGGACGCCGCCCGGGCGGTCCGGGGCACGGTCTTCACCGCGTGAGCGCGACGGACAGCCCGGCACGGCAGGCGGACGCGACCGCCGGCCCGGCGCACCTCGTGGAGCTCCGGCGCCTGCTCCACCGCGCCCCCGAGCTGCGCTTCGCCGAGCACCGGACCGCGGCGCTGCTCGCGGAGCGGATCGGCGCGCTCGGCTTCGCGGTCCGGACGGGGGTCGGGCGGACCGGTGTCGTGGCGACGCTCACGGGCCCCGGACCCGGCCCGCACCTCCTGCTCCGGGCGGACATGGACGCGATGCCGGTGCCGGACGCCAAGACGGTGCCCTGGGCCTCCGCGGTCCCGGGCGTCACGCACGCCTGCGGCCATGACGTCCACATGGCGGTGATCCTCGGCGTCGCCGAGCGGCTCGCCGCGGACGGCCTGCGCGGAGGCCGCGTCACCGTCATCTTCCAGCCCGCGGAAGAGCGCCCCTACGGACAGCCGAGCGGCGCAGAGGCGATGCTCGCGGACGGCGCGCTCACGGGGCCGCCGCCGGACGCGATCCTGGGCCTCCACTGCTGGCCGGACCTGCCCGCGGGCTCCATCGGCATCGACGAGCGGATCGCGATGGCGTCCAAGGACGCCTTCTCCATCGCGCTCACCGGACGCGGCGGGCACGCGGCGACCCCGAGCCGGAGCAGGGACGCGATCCTCGGCATCGCCGAGCTCGTCGCCGCGCTCCATGCGGGCATCGCGCGGAGCGTGGATGCGGGCGACCTCATCGCGTTCAACATCGGCACGATCGCGGGAGGCGCGTCCCAGAGCGTCGTCGCGGGCTCGGCGGAGATCACCGGCACCCTGCGCACGGTGGATGCGGCGGTCCGGGCGCGCCTGCGCGCGGCGGTCGAGCGGATCGCGACGGGGATCGCGGCAGCGAACGAGCTCGCCTGCACGCTCCGCTGGGCGGACGAGATGCCCGCGATCGTGAACGACCCGCGCCTCGTGCGGCGCGCGCACGCGGTGGCGGCGCGCGCGATCGGCGGCGCGCACGTGCACGCGATCGCGGTGCCGCCGATGACCGCGGACGACTTCGCGCGCTTCGCGGAGCTCGGCCCCGCGCTCTACCTGAAGCTCGGTGTCGCGGGCGGGACGCCCTGGCCCGCGCTCCATGCGAGCACCTTCGACGTGGACGAGCGGTGCATCGGGACGGGGGTCACGACCCTCCACGCGCTCGCGGCCGATCTCCTCGCCCGGCCGCTCGCGGACGACGCGCCATGAGCGGCGTGCGCATCGGGATCGTGGGCGCGGGCGCCATGGGCGAGGCCCACGCGGGCGCGCTCCGCCTGCTGCCGGACGTGACGCTCGCGGGGGTCGTGACGCGCACGCCGGCGCGCGGGGCGGACTTCATGGCGCGCTTCGGGGTCGCGGCGGTCTACCCGGATACGGCGGCCCTGCTCCACGCGGGCGTGGACGGGATCGTCGTCGCGACCGGGGACAACGACCACGTCGGCCCCACCTGCCTCGCGCTCGAGCGTGGCGTGCCGGTCCTCCTCGAGAAGCCGATCGCGGGCGACGTGGCGGGCGCGGAGGCGATCGCTGCGACGGTCGCCCGGACCGGAGGCATCCTCGTCCCCGGGCACATCCTCCGCTTCTCCCTCCCCTATCAGCGCCTCCGGGCGGAGGTCGCCGCGGGCGCGCTCGGCGAGATCGTCGGCGTCGCCGCCCGGCGCGACCGGACCGTCACGATCCACGCGCACTACGCGCGCGTCCACCCTGCCTTCCTGACCTGCGTCCACGACATCGACCTCGCACTCTGGATGACCGGGTCGCGCGTGGTCCGCGTCCGCGCCCTGGAGCACCGCGTCGCGGGCGACCCGCAGCCGGACATCGTGTGGGCACAGGCGGAGCTGGCGTCCGGCGCGCTCGCGACCTTCGCGACCGCCTACCTCCACCCGGCGGACGTGCCGGTCCCGACCTCGGACCGCTTCGAGCTCTTCGGCACCCGCGGCGTCGCGGCGGTGGACCTCACGACGCCCGCGCTCGTCGTCCACGGCGGACCGAGCCGCGCACCGGACTGGCTCATCGGCCTCGGCGACGGGACGGGCGCGATGGCCGAGGAGGCGCGCCACTTCGTCGCCTGCATCCGTGACCGCCGCCCCTCGCCCGTGATCGGGGTGGAGGATGCGCTCGCGGGGATCCGCGTCGCGGATGCGATCGTGCGCTCCGCGGCGTCCGGCGGCGGCGATATCCTCCTGACCTGATGCAGCTAACGGAGCGGATCCACCTCGTCGGCAGCGGCGTCTGGGGCTTCGGCCTGACCGACCGCGCGGACTGCCACGTCTACCTCGTCGATGGCGGCACGGAGGCGGCGCTCATCGACGCGGGCGCCGGCGTGGACACCCCTGCGATCCTCGCGCTCCTCGACGCCCTGCCCGGCGTCCCGGTCGTCATCTGGGCGCTCCACGAGCGCGGCCTCGTCGGCGGCGACTTCGACCACGGGGGGATCACGACCCAGGGGGCGACCGTCGGCGCGCCCATGCTCACGAACATGCTCGGGCGGACCGGCCGCCCGTTCGCCATGGTCCTCGGCCGCATGGACGACACGGTCACCTTCGACCGCGTGCGCGCGGCGCTCCGGCTCGCGGCCGTCGCGTCGGGGATCCGGGGCGCCCGGCTCGGCCGGATCGGGCCGCGCATCGAGGGCTATCTCCACGTGGATGTCCCGGATGCGGAGCTCCGCGCGGGGACCGGCATCACCGCCGTCGCCGTCGACCCGGACGAGGTGGTGGACGCCTACCGTGCCACGCCCGATGCCGCGGTCGCCGCGCTCACCGCGGAGGTGCGCGCGGGCTGGGACTTCGAGGAGGACGTGGACGCGGGCGAGTCGCTCGCCCGGAGCGTCCGCGTCGCCCTCGCCCTCGAGGAGGTCGTCGATCGCCACCGGCTCGACGGTGGCGCCTTCAACTGCCACGTCCCCCAGTTCCGCTTCGGCGAGACGATCGGGATCGCCCCCTGCTGGGGTCTCGGGCGGCTGACGACGGCGGGGCGGCCGTTCACCTGCACGGGCGACATCCTCACCGCGGTCGCGATGCTCACGACGAAGCGCCTCGGTGCGGCCGCGCTCTATCACGAGATCGAGGCGATCGACTACGCGACGGGCGAGGTCGTCATCGCGAACAGCGGCGAGCACGACCTCGCCTGGGGCGAGCCGGGCGTCCGTCCGCGCCTCCGCCGGAACGGCTGGTTCTGCGGCAAGGATGCGCGCTGCGGCGTCTGCGCCGTCCTCGAGCCGCCCGCCGGCCCGGCCACGCTCGTCGGCTTCACGCCGCACCCGGACGCGCGGGGCGGCTTCCGGTACGTCGTGGCGCGGGGCGAGCTCACCACCCGGCGGTTCCCCGAGACCGGGACCGCGAACGGCGCCTTCCGCTTCCGCGACGGCAGCGTGGAGGAGGCCTGGGCGCGCTGGGCGGAGGCGGGCGTGAACCATCACTCGTCCGCGACGCCCGGCGACATCGCCGACGCGGTCACGACCGTCGCGCGCTTCCTCGGCATCGAGGCGGTCTGCGTCTGATCCGGGGCGGCCCGCGCCCTGCGTCGCCGGCGCCTAGAAGAGCGTCCGCGGGATGCCGCCGCGCTCGATCGCGTCCACTGCGGCGCGCGCGTGGCGGTTCCCGTCGGTGACGCTGAAGGTCAGGTGGCCGGGGAAGAACCCGTCGTGCGGGCGATCGGCGAGCCGTCGGAGCGAGGCGAGGTGGACCGTGAGGTCGCAGTCCCAGCTGCTCTGGAGGACGATCACGCCCCCGTAGAGGAGCGTGTCTCCCGTGAACAGGTCCGCCCCGCCCTCCCGGTGGAGGAGGTAGGCGTTGTGGCCGGCGGCGTGACCCGGCGTGGCGACCGTCTCGATCTCCACGACGCCGACGCGCACGCGCCCGCCGTCCGTCGTCCGCGTCACGCGGTCCACCGCGCGGTAGACGTAGTCCGGCGCGTACGTCCCCTGGGCCTTGCCCACCGGGACGCTCGCACGCACCTCGTCCCCGGCCTCCAGGATCGTGGCCACGTCCGGTGCCGCGTGCACCTCCAGGCCGAGCGCCGCGCGGAGCTCCGCGGCCCCGCCCGCGTGGTCCGCGTGCGCATGGGTGACGAAGCAGTGGCGGATCCGGTCGTGGGCGACGCCCGACCGGTCGATGAGCGCGAGGATCGCAGGGG
>JBJTJV010000349.1:0-4894 GCA_046352645.1 Chloroflexota bacterium
CGCGGTCGCCCCGCCCCGGGTCCCGGCCGGCACGCCCCCCGGCCGCGGCCCGGTCGGCACGTGACAGGTCGCGCCTCCGCGTCGCACGCTGATTGCGACACGCCGCCGGGACCGGCCGGCGACCGCAGCCCAAGGGAGGACCGGCGATGCGCATCGAGCGCCCCCGCCCCCGGTCGGACCCGGCGGATCGGGTCGGCTTCGCCCTGATCGCCGGCGGCGGCTGCCTGACGCTCGCCATCGTCCCGCTCATCCTCGTCGCCGGGGTCGGCTTCGTGCTCATGCTCGCGGTCGGCTTCGCATCGGACACGCAGGCGACCGCGACGGAGGCCGAGGGCGTCTACGCCGGGGTGATCCTCGGCGTCCTCGCGTTCAGCGTCCTTCTTGCCGCGCTCTGGTTCCGGGCGCTCTACGGCGGCGCGATCGCGACCGCGCTCGTGGGGTGCGTGGGGATCGCGGGCACGTGGTTCGTGGCGCGGACGTGGCTCGGCTGGGAGAGCGGGCTCGAGCGCCCGGAGGACCGCTCGTTCCTCGCGATGTTCGTGCTCTTCGCGCTGCCACCGCTCGCGCTCGTGGCCGGCGCCGCGATCCGTCTCGCCGTCTGCCTGCGGCGCGTCCCTCCGTCCACCTGACCCCTCGGGGACGCCCGTGCGCGGGGTGGGGGCCCCATCGACGCCGCCCGGGGTGCCGTGCTAGGGTCGCGCGACCAGCAGGGACGCGTGGGGAGAGACCATGTCGCGTCAGGAGGCTGCGGACGGTCGCGACGCGCGTCTTGGTGCGCGTGCGCGCCGGATCGTGGAGCGGGAGGCGGTCCGCTACCGGGAGCGGACGCGCGGCTCGGAGGAGGTCAACGCCCGGGCGCGGAAGGTCATGCCGCTCGGTGTCCCGTCGAGCTTCCAGGCCTACGACCCGCATCCGATCGTCATCCGCTCGGCGGCGGGATCGGAGATGGTGGACGTGGACGGGAACGTCTACGTCGACTACGACATGGGCTTCGGCGCGCTCTTCGCGGGCCACGTGCACCCGGCGGTGCGGTCGGCGGTCGATGCGCAGCTCGACCGTGGCACGCTCTTCGTCACGCCCTGCGAGGGGAACACGCGGGTCGCGGAGCTCCTGGCCGCGCGCTACGGCCTCGATATGTGGCGGTTCACGAACTCCGGCACGGAGGCGACGATGGACGCGATCCGCGTCGCCCGCGCCGCGACCGGCCGCGACCGGATCGCGAAGGTGGAAGGCGGCTATCACGGCCACCACGACGCCGCGATGATCTCCACGAAGCCGCCGGTCGCCCGCGCCGGGGACCCGCGCCGACCGACCCCGGTGCCCTCGTCCGCGGGGATCACCGCGGGCACGCTCGCGGAGACCGTCGTCGTCCCGTACAACGATGCCGACGCGCTCGAGGACGCGCTCGCGGGCAACGACATCGCCGCGTTCATCGTGGAGCCGGTGCTGGAGAACATCGGCATCTGCCTGCCGCAGCCGGGCTACCTCGCCGCGGTGCGCGAGATCACGCGGCGGCACGGGACGCTCCTGATCTTCGACGAGGTGAAGACGGGGATCACCGCGGGATGGGGTGGCGCGACGGGCGCGCTCGATGTCCGGCCGGACCTCGTGGCCCTCGCGAAGTCGATCGGCGGCGGTCTGCCGCTCGGCGCGTTCGGCGGGCGGCGCGAGCTGATGGACGAGATCACGAGCGGCCGCGTCCTCCATCTCGGCACGTTCAACGGGAACCCGCTGTGCATGGCGGCGGCGGAGGCCGTGCTCGCCACGGTCTGCACGCCCGCCGCCACGGACGCTGCGATCGCGCGGAACGGGCGCCTCGTCGCGGCCTGCCAGTCGATCACCGACGCCGCGGGGCTCCCCGCGCACACCGTCGCGTTCGGCGCGAAGGGCTGCGTCACCTGGGCACCCGAGCCGATCCGCGACTATCGCGACTACCGCGCCACGGACCTCGAGCTCGCCTACGCGCAGTGGCTCCACGGCCTCAACCGCGGCATCCTCCTGCCACCGGGCCTGGACGAGCAGTGGCTGATCTCCATCCTCCACGACGACGCGGCGTCCATGCGCTACGCGGAGGTCTTCGCGGACTTCGTGGGCGAGCTCGTCGCATAGGCGGCCGTGCCGTCTAGCTCATGCGGGTGCCTGCCCCGAAGCCGCCCACCTCGTCGCGCAGGTCGCTCGCCGTCTGCGTGAGGGTATCGATCGCCTGCGCGTTCGCACGCTGCGCTTCCGTGCTCCGGACGCTCGCGTCGCCGAGCAGGAGCATCGCATCCGCGATCTGGCGCGCGCCGGTCGACTGCCCCTCCATCGCCTCGCTCATCCCCTCCATCCGGGGACCCAGGTCGTGGACCGCGCCGATGATCGCGGAGAAGCTCGCGGCGATCTCCTCCAGCGCGTCCACGACGTTGCGGACCTCGGCCGAGAACTTCTCCATCCCCATCACGCCGGACGCGACCGAGGACTGCATCTCGGCCACCGTCTCGCCGATCCCCGCGGCGGCGGTCCCCGTCTGGGCGTCGAGCCGGCGGATCTCCCGCGCCACCACGGCGAACCCGCTCCCGGCATCTCCCGCCTTCGCCGCCTCGATCGCCGCGTTGAGCGAGAGGACGTTCGTCTGGTCGCTGACGCGGCCGATCGTGGTGACGATGCCCGTGATGAGGTCGGCGCGCTCGCCAGGCAGCTCTCGACGATCAACGAGCGCGCCGACGCGACCTCCATCCGCTGCATCGTCTCGCGCATCCGCTCGTGGTCCTCGCGCCCACCGGTCGCCGTGTCCGCCGCATCCCGGGTGAGGCGGCCGATCTCGACGGTCGATGCGAGAAGGCCCTCCGTGGTCGCCGAGATCTCGCGCGCCGCGGCGACCACCTCCATCGTGGAGGCCGCCTGCTCGCTGAGCATCCCCTCCAGCTTCTGCGATGCGGACGTCAGGGCGGCCGAGGAGCCCGCCACCGATCCGGCCGAGACCTGCACCCGGTCGACCAGGCCGCCCAGCCGCTCCAGCAGCCCGTTGAGCGCGGCGGCCACGCCGCCGATCTCGTCGCGACGGGCCACCGTCAGCCGGCGCGAGAGGTCTCCGGACCCGGTGGTCAGGTCCACGAGCTCGCGCCGCACCACCGCGAGCGCCCGCAGGACAGGGCGCTGCGCGGTGAAGTAGGCGGCGATGACGACCGCAACGAGCAGGAGCGCCGTCACGATCGCGGCGGCGACGAGGGTCCGGTTCCGCTCCGCGATCGCGGCCACGGCGGCGCCGGTCCGGGCCACGACCATCGCCTCGCTCTCCGCGATCGGCGCCATGATGCGCGCCTTGTCCGCGTGGTACGTGGGGTCGTGCATGATCCGGATCGCGAACTGCGGGTCCGGCGGACCGGTCCGGGTGTAATCGTCCACGTTCACGCTCGTTCCGCCCGGCTCTTCCGTGAACTTCCCGAGGAGCGCCTGGAAGGCCGCCGTCTCGGTCCCCACGAGCCCGTTGGAGCTGTCCTCCGCTTCCCTGAGCTTCGCGAGCTCCGCGTCCGTGAACCCGACCTCCACCATGAGATCGCGGAGGCTCACCGTCGTCCCGTCCGGGCGCGGCGCCTCCCCGTTCCGGACGGCGAGCACCTGCCAGTACGCGTCCTCGTACGCGGTGTCCCCGGTGACCACGTAGGTGCGCGCGAGACGCGTCAGGTCATCCGAGCTCTGGCGCAGCTCCTGCGAGAGCGCGAAGGAGCGCGACTCCACCTCCTGCGCCCGGACAAGGTCCGCCTGGCCCCGGAGGATCAGCACGGTGAGCACGACGAGGACGACATCAAGGGCGATGATCGCTGCCGAGGAGGCGATGAACCTGGCGCGGATCGTCACGGGTCACCTTGGCGATGGCGACGGGGGAGCGCGTATACGATAGCCCCGATCGGTCACGCGCACGATAGACGACGTGCATGCGCGCCGTGAACCCGGGCGCTCGCGTTCAGCTCGCGTGCATCTCCCGGTAGACGGCGACGATCGCGTTCGCGTGGCCGTGGCCCATCCCGAAGCGCTCCTTCAGGTACGCCACCTGCTCCATGTGGCGCGCGTCCGCGACCGCGTCGAGCTCACGCATCCACTCGGCGATCGGGCGTCCGTAGCGCTTCACGATCGACGGGAAGGAAGTACGACGCCGGCCCGGTCACCTTCTCCGCCACCGCTCCCGCCTCAGACGTTGAAGCGGAACTCGACGACGTCGCCGTCCTGCATGACGTACTCCTTGCCCTCGATGCGCGCCTTGCCCTGCGCACGCGCCGCCGCCACGGACCCCGCGGCGACCAGGTCGGGGAAGGAGATCACCTCTGCCTTGATGAAGCCCCGCTGGAAATCGGTGTGGATGACGCCCGCGGCCTCCGGCGCCGTGGCGCCCTTGCGGATCGTCCAGGCGCGCGTCTCCTTGGGGCCCGCGGTGAGGAACGTCTGCAGCCCGAGCGTGTCGAAGGCGACACGCGCGAGCGTGGCGAGCCCGGATTCCTCGATCCCGATCGAGCGCAGCAGCTCGAGCGCCTCCTCCTCGGAGAGCTCGGTCAGCTCCGCTTCCGTCTTCGCGTCCAGGAAGACCGCCTCCGCGGGCGCGACGAGCGCGGAAAGCTCCGCCCGGAGCGCCTGGTTCGACAGCTCGTCCGCGTCGACGTTGAAGACGTAGATGAACGGCTTGGCCGTCAGCAGGAAGAGATCGCGCAGGAGCGTCCGATCGAGCCCCGCCGCGAAGATCGTGCGGCCGGAGAGAAGCACCTTCTCCGCCTCGAGCGCAGCGTCCAGGTAGACCTGCTTCCCCTTGTCGCCCTTGATCTCCTTCTCCAGGCGCTGCTTGCCCTTCTCGATCGACTGGAGGTCCGCGAAGATCAGCTCGGTGTCGATCGTCTCGATGTCGCCCTTCGGGCTGACCCGCCCA
>JBJTJV010000350.1:0-3770 GCA_046352645.1 Chloroflexota bacterium
ACGATGCGCGTCTCGTTCCCCGACATGCCGATTCCCACGACCGCGCTCACCCAGTCCGGGTCGCGCATGTTCCGCCAGTGCGGCCCGTTCCAGGTGCGCTCCGCCTGCATCAGGCGGTGGGTGAAGCTCGTCATCGCCCGCGGGCTCATGCTGTAGGCGCAGCCGACGTTCTCGGAGCGCGGGCGCGCGGCGCTCAGCCGGCGCGCGATCCCCGCCGCCGCCGACCCCGTCCGCCCGGGGTCTCCCGCGTAGCGGGTATCGAAGGCGGCCGCGGCGCAGCCTTCCCAGCCGCGGCCGGCGAGCCCGCCGAGGAACGCCCGCGCGGGCAGGCCGCGCGGCACCCGCGTCAGGCGATGCCGGCGCGCTCCCGGAGGAAGGCGTCGACCTCCGCATGCACGGGCGCCGCCTCGGCGGCCGCGGTCGCGCCGCCCGCGTCGATCTCGCGCGCCCGGGCGATCCAGCGGTGGAGGAGCGCGTTCACCGCCTCCGCGCCCACGACGGAGACCGGGTCGGGCGAGCTCTCCAGCTCCGCCGGGTAGAGGACGAACGCCCGCGTCTGCGCGCCGCCGAGCCCGCCATGCGCGCCGACCTGGTCCTCGAACGGGACGATCTCCTCCGTCGACGGGTCGAACGAGGAGTTCAGCAGGATGTCGCCGGTGTGCGTGAAGCCGTCCAGCCGCCGGAGGTTGTCCGCGGTATGCGGCCCGAAGACCGCGAGCGGGTCCTCGCCGACGACCGTCCCGTCCGCGAGCATGTGCACGCCGCGCGCGCCGATCGCCACGGGACCGCGCTCCGCGCTGCGCACGAGGAGGAAGCCGATCCCCGGGTGCGTCGCGAGCCCCCGGACAAGCCCCGGGTGGAGCGCGACGATCTCCTCGAGGGTCGCCCGCCCCGCGATCTGCGGGAAGTAGACGTTCGCGCGGTTGCCGGACGCCGCGACGATCACATCCGGCCCCTCCCCCGGCTTCTCGGTCCCGGGCAGCGTCCGCCCGCTCATGGCGCCCGGCGTCCCGAGGTCGACGACGTCGCCCTCCTCCGTGTTCCCGCGCAGCGCCCGCCGGGCCACACGCGACGCCCGCCCGCTGCCGCGCAGCGCCTCGGTGGCGAAGGCGTTGAGCGGCCCCCAGGCCTCCACGTTCTCCGTCGCCGCGAGCAGCGCCGCCTCCTCGGAGCAGAGCTCCCGGACGAGCTCCTCGAGGCTCCGGCCGTAGCGCTGCTCGAAAGGCGCGCCCTGGCTCTGGCCATGGTCGGAGAGCAGGACGATCCGGTAGTCCCGCGGTGCCCCCGCGACCGCCCGGGAGATCGTGCGCACCTGCCGGTCCACCTTGATGAGCTCGTCCATCGCCTCGGGGCGCTCGGGGCCCGCGTGGTGCGCGACCTCGTCGTACCCGAGGTAGTCCGCGTAGATCACCGGCGTGCCCCGGTACATCTCGCCGATGACGAGGTCCGTGAGCATGTCGCGCATGATCGTCGTGGTGGACGCCCGGAGGAACGGGAACGGCATCCCACGGCCGATCCGGGGCACCACGCCGCGCTGGCGCTGCGCCCGCGCCTGGAAGAGCTCGAGGATGATCGTCCAGGTGAACTGGATGATGCCGCGCGTCACGTTGTACGGGTTCACGAGGTAGAGGGAGAAGCCCTCCACGTGGAGACCGCGACCCCCGGGCGCGAGCTGGCTGTTCGTGGCGATCGCACGGGGCGCGCCGCCCGAGACGAGGTTCGCGATGCTCGCGCCACCGTCCGCGAGCAGGTCGTTCGGACCGCTCGCCCGCTGCTCGATGAGGAGCGCGTCCTGCGGCTTGTTGGAGACCATGAGGACACCGCGGTCCTTCTCCCACCAGCGGAAGGCCGGGATGCCCGCGTTGTTCCCGTGGAGGATCCCCGTCTGGCCCGCGCTCGTCATCGATGGCGCGAGCGCCTCCCAGCGCCCGAGCACGTGGCTGCCCTCGCGGATCCACTCGGACAGGAAGGGCATGTAGCCGGTCCGCAGGGCGTGGCGGATCACCGGCTCGGCGAGCCCGTCCACCTGGAGGATGACGAAGCCCGGCCCGGGCCGGTCATCCACATCGCCCCGGGCACGGGCGAGCTTCTTCAGCGTGTTCCGGTAGAAGGACTCGTCCTCGTCGAGGCCGAGGATGCCGATGACGACCGTGTTCACGCCCGCGATGAGGATCGCGGTGAGGAACGCCCAGAGCGGCCCGCCCATCCGCACCCCCGGCACGAGCATCTCCGCGACCCAGAGCGTCAGGCCCATGAAGAGCACGGTGAGCGCCGCGGTCGTCACGACCCCCTGGCGGACGACGAGGAAGGCCACCGGCCGGACGAGGAACGTCAGCGCCCCCGACAGGAGCGTGACGGCAAGGGCGTGGACGAACCCGTCGATGGCGACGGTGGGCAGGAGCCACGACACGAGCATGAGCGCGAGCGTGTCCACGACCGCGATGACGGTCGCGCGGCGGATGAGGTGCCGCCGCCCGAGCGGCCAATGGCGGATCGTCTCGTACTCGTCGCGCCAGACGCGCAGGACGCGGTCGATCGGGCCGTCGTCGGCCGCCTCCTGCGGCGGGGATGCGTCGGGGCTGCTCATGGCGGGCATCCTACCCGGTGCGTGGTGCCGCGGCGTCCCGTGGGGCCGGACGGCCTGCCCACGATGATCCGCCCGGCACGGTCGCCGCGCGCGCCCGCATCCCATCCTCGGCGCAGCCGGCCCGACGGCCGGACGGGACGCTCCCCGCGGGGGGCGGACCGGAGCGCGAATCCACCCGCCGACGGACGGAACCCCGCACCGCTCCGCCGGCATCCCGCGAGGGACCGAAAGGACCGCCGTCGTCGTCGGCGGTCCCTTCGGCGTCGCGCGTCAGCCGACCGGGCCGAAGAGCCGGTCCATCGTCGCGCGCACCGGATCGAGGCGGAGCGCGATCGTGTAGAGCAGCGGGCCCGGTCCCGCGAACGTGCTCGGGCCGAGGACCACCGAGCGGAAGGTCTTCCAGCGCGCCCGCGCGCCGAGCTCCGCGAGCACGGGCAGCGCGGCGAGCGGCAGATCCGTCTCGACCTGGGTGAGCGCGTACGCGGCGAGCTCGGGGAGCGCGTCCGTCCCGCCCTCGGCCACCTTCCGCCCGATCGCGGCGAGCAGCTGCTGCTGGCGGGCCACGCGCTGGTAGTCGCTGTCGCTGTGCCGGGTCCGGGAGAAGGCGAGCGCCTCGTTCCCCGCGAGGTCGTTCGGCCCCGCCTTCAGGCGCAGCCCGCGCTTCGCGAGGTGCATCGTCGGGTCCACGAGCGGGGCGTCCAGCGTGACCGTCACGCCGCCGATCCGGTCCACGAGGCGCTCGAGGCCGCGGAAGCCGATGAGCGCGTACGCGTCGATCTCGATATCGAACGCGTAGGCGATCGCCTTGCGCACCTTCCGCAGCGCCTCGGGCCGGTCCGCCCCGTCGAGCTCGAACGCCTGGAGGAGCCCGTTGATGCGGTTCGGGCTGGCGAAGGTGCGGCCGGGGCCGATCGGGACGCTCACGGTGTCCCGCGGCAGGCTCGCCATCGCGACGCGCCCGCTGCCCGGGTCGATCGTCGCGACCATGATCGCGTCGGTCCGCTCGCCCGCGAGGTTCCGGCGCGCGTCGCTGCCGAGGATGAGGATGGTGAACCGGCCGTCCTCGCCCGCGATCGTCGCGAAGCGATCGATGGCGGGCATCGCCGTCGGGCGGGGCGTCGGGTCCGGGGTCGGCGCCGGCGTCGCGCCCGCGCCACCCCGCACGCGACGCGTCGGCCACGCC
>JBJTJV010000040.1:0-5221 GCA_046352645.1 Chloroflexota bacterium
CCCCGGCCGATCCGGCCGACGGTACGCTCCACCGGGCCGCGTGCCATGCGCAGCCCACGCCCGCCGAGGTGCTCGCCGGAGGGCCGCTCCGCGTCCCGGAGGACGCCCGATGAGCGACGCGACGCGACAGGCCCCGACGACCCCAGACGGCGCGCCGCACCTCGCCGTCGACGGGCTCGTCGTCCGCTTCCCGATCGCGGGCGGGGTCCTGCGCCGGACGGTCGGCTGGGTCTCGGCGGTGGAGGACGTCTCGTTCTCCATCCCGCGCGGACGGACGCTCGGGCTCGTCGGCGAATCCGGGAGCGGCAAGACGACGATCGGGCGCGCGATCGTGCGCGTCAATCGCCCGCTCGCAGGCTCCGTCCGGCTCGGCGGCGAGGACCTCCTCGCGCTCTCCGGCGAGGCGCTGCGCCTGCGACGGCGGCAGTTCCAGCTGGTCTTCCAGGACCCCCAGTCGAGCCTGGACCCGCGCCAGACCGTGGGCCAGATCCTCGCCGAGCCGCTCCGGACCCACGGCCTCCCCGCGGGCGGGGACCGGAACGCCCGGATCGCGGAGCTGCTCGGGATGGTGGGCCTGGACCCGCGCTTCACGAGCCGCTACCCGCACGAGTTCTCCGGCGGCCAGCGCCAGCGGATCGGGATCGCCCGCGCGCTCGCCGTGGAGCCGGAGCTGATCGTCTGCGACGAGCCGATCTCCGCCCTGGACGTCTCGATCCAGGCGCAGGTCCTCAACCTCCTCGAGGAGCTCCAGGAGCGGCTCGGCCTCACGTACCTCGTCATCGCCCATGACCTCGCGGTCGTCCGGCATATCGCCCACGAGGTCGCGGTCATGTACCTGGGCCGGCTCGTGGAGATCGCCGACGCGGAGGACCTCTACGCGGCACCCCGCCATCCGTACACGATCGCGCTCCTCTCCGCGGTCCCCGTCCCGGACGCGGCCGCCGAGCGGCGTCGGCGCCGGATCATCCTGAGCGGCGACGTCCCCTCCCCCGCCGACCCGCCGTCCGGCTGCCGCGTCCACACCCGCGGCTGGCTGCGCGACCGGCTCGGCGGCCCGGAGCGCTGCCGGACCGAGGTCCCGGTCCTCGCCCCGCCGGACCCGGCACGCCCGGGCCACCGCGTCGCCTGCCACTTCCCCGACGAGAGCCGGGCCGCGATCGACCCGGCGACCCTCATCCCGGTCACCCCGGAGCCCCCGGGGGCCTGACCCCACGCACGGAGGAGCCCGCATGCTGCACGCCTGGGTCATCGGCCCGGTGATCGTCACCGTCGGCTACTGGGAGCAGATCGGCGTCGAGACGGAGCTCGGCGCCCGGGTGGAGATCCGGCGCGTCGCGCCCGAGCCGGTCCCCGGTGCGAACCCGGGCGTGGCGGGCTTCCGCGTCCTCCCGGTAAGCGCGGGGGTCTGGCGCGCGGACCTCTTCACCGGGCCGGCGGGGCCGATCTACCACTACCACCCCGCGTTCTGCGACGGCGACGTGGGTGAGCGCTCCCTGGACCCGGCGCTCACCGCCGATCCGGTCGCCTGGACGATGGCGCAGCTCGCGGACATCCGGGCGCTCCTCGTGGGCTCCGGCGCCGCGGACGTGGCGGACGCCGTGCCGCAGGCGCACCTCGATGTCGTCCTGCCGGAGATCCGCCGCGCGATCGAGCGATCGTTCCGGCCGATCGCCGAGGTCGCCGCCGGACGCTGACCCCGCGCCGCGCGAGGCCGCGCGGTCCGGCGGCCCGTGCGGTCAGCCCGGGCGCGCGTCAGCCCGTGCAGTCAGCCCGGGCGCGCCGCGAGCGCCCCGAGCAGCGTGTCCAGGTGCATCACGTACTCCAGGGTGATCCAGACGCGGTCGTTCGGGTGGCTCTCCACCCACGGGCGCCACGCGCCGTCCGCGTCCTGGTGCGCGACGTACCAGTCGGCCATCCGCAGCGTCCAGTCGCGGTAGATCGCGTCGCCGGTCGCGAGGTAGAGCAGGCTCGATCCCCAGGAGCTCTTGCAGAACGAGGGGTAGCCCGCCTGGGCCGGGGTGGCGGCCATGGAGAACGCCTGGTAGTCGCGGGCGAGGGCGATCCATCCCGCATCGCCGGTCGCGAGCGCGAGCCGGACGAGGAACCCCGCGGCGATCCCGCCGATCGTCCAGCGCTGCATCCGGTCCGCGGCGTTCTCCACCCGCATGTACGGCTCGAAGCCCGGGTCGCCGGGCCGGTACGGGCGCTGCCGGGCGCGCGACCAGAAGGCATCGAACGTGCGGGGGATCCCGGTCGCGGGGTCCTCCGCCTCGGCCTGCGCGGCGCGGATCGTGCGCAGGAAGCCCGCCGCCCGGAGCGCGACGTCCACGCGCCCGACCGCGAGCGCCGCGAAGCCGCCGCCGCACGCGTAGGGGATGTCCATCGCATCGCTCATCGAGCTGTCCGCCTCGCGGTCGTTCGCGAACGCGCCGCTCTGCGGGTCCTGCCAGCGGAGGAGCTCGGGGAAGATGCCGATCGAGAGGTCGTACGCGCCCACCCGCTGCGCACCCACGATGAGCGTCGCGTCGCGGTACGACCAGTCGGTCCGGATCTTCCGGAGCGGGCCGTCGATCCGGCCGTCCGGCGTGAGGAGGTTCCGGCGGATGAAGCCGCAGGCCGCCTCCGCCGCCTCGATCTCGCCGACGAGCGAGAGGGTCCAGGGCGCCCGGTAGTAGTCGAAGCCGCGCTCGGGGTCGCCGACGCAGCCATCCGGGCGGACCTGCCCGAGGAGATAGTCCGTGCCCCGCCGGCGGGCGGCACGGGCGGCATCGATGCGGACCGCATCCGGCTCCCCGCCGAGCGCCGCCATCCGCGCGCGGTCGGCGGCCCGCGCGGGCTCCGTCCACCAGCTCGCCGCGTCGGGCTGCCGGGTCCCCGATTCGTCCGTCGTCGTCCCGCTCATCGTTCCTCCTCCGTCCGCGCCGCGAGCGCCTCGTCCACCATCCCGATGACCGTCCGCGCCGGCCGGTAGCCCAGGACCGCGCGCGCCTTCGCGGAGCTCACGATCCAGCTCGGCCGGGCGCCCGCGAGGGTCACGGTCCGGACGGGCAGGCCGAGCCGCCGGCCCAGGTGGCCGAGCAGCTCCGCCTCCGCGTACGGCGCGGCCGGCCCGATGTTGAACGCCTCGCCGACCGCGAGCGGATGGTCGAGCGCGGCCACGATCCCGGCCGCCGCGTCCCGCGCGTCGTTGAGCGTGGAGATCGCGGTCGCGCCGTCCGCGTCCGCCACGAGGTAGAGCGCCGGGCCCGCGTCCGCGTACGGGCGGAGCGCGGCGAGGAGCTCGCGGTCCGCGTCGCCGGGGGCGCGGTGCGTCTCGATCCGGCGGATCGCCGAGGCGACCCACATCCGGCTGCCGAAGACGCCGTCCGGGTCGATCAGCTCGTCCGCGTCCGCGGTCGCGCTCGGGCGGACGATCGTGGCCGGGATGCCGTACGCGCGCCCGAAGGTGAGCGCGAGCTCCTCCGCGGCGACCTTCGTCGCGCCGTAGACGCTCGCGGGGATCCGTGGGTGCGTCTCGTCCACGGGCGAGAACGCGGGCCCGCCGCCGCCCCAGTAGACGGCGTCCGAGCTGATGTAGACGAACCGGTCGAGCCGGGCCCGGGTGTCGCGGAGCGCCGCGAGGAGGTGGTAGGTCCCCGCCGCGTTCGCCGCGAAGAACTCGTCGTCGATGCCGCCACGGCTCGTGAGCGCGGCCGCGAGGTGGATGACCGCGCGGACGTCGCGGACCGCGGGGACGAGGCTGGGCGCATCCTCCAGGCGCCCCTCGGCGATCTCCACGCCCGGCTGCGCGGCGAGCCACGCCCGACCGGGATCGTCCGGCAGGCAGAGCGCGCGGACCCGCTCGCCACGGGCGACGAGGAGCCGGGTGACGTGCCGGCCGATCCGGCCCGCCGCCCCCGTCACGAGCACGCTCATCCCTCGCCTCCGTCCATCGGTCTCCCTCGGCTGCACCAGTCGAGGGCGGCCCGCGCGAGGACCCGGGTCACCCGGGCGACGCTCGCGAGGTCCACCCACTCGTCCGGCCCGTGCTGGCCGTCGCCGCCGGGGCCGTAGTAGACCGCGGGGATCCCCGCGTCGCGGAAGAAGCGCGCGTCCGCGGTCCCGAGGAGCGCCGCGGTCTCCGGGCGCGTCCCCTCGGCGGCGATCGCGTCGCCGAGCGTCCGGACGACCGGCGCATCCGGCGCGATCTCCCAGCCGTCCGCCCGGAAGCCGTGCCAGCGGATCGTGGGCGGATGCTCGCGGAGCCACGGGTCCGCATCGGCGATCTCCCGCACCCGCGCGAGCAGGAGCTCCTGCGCCCAGGCGACCGACCGACCGATGGGGAACGAGAAGCGGATCCCCGCGCGACACGCGATCGGCACGGAGGACGGCCAGTCGCCGCCCTCGATCGTGCCGACGTTCAGGGTGAGCGGCGCCGGGTTCCCGTCGAACGCGGGGTGGCGGGGCTCGGCGTTCAGCGCATCGGGGAGGCTGCGCAGGCCCGCGAGGACGACGAGCATCCGGTCGATCGCGTTGACCGCGCTGCCCGCCCGGCCCACGTAGCCGGAGCGCCCCGTCGTCGTGATCTCCGCCCAGAGGACGCCGGGGGTGGCGACGAGCATCGCCTCCGCGCTCAGCTCGGGGATGATCGCCGCGTCCGCGGACGGGCCCCGGAGCCGCGCGGCGAGGGCGCCGTTCCCCGTCGCCTCCTCCTCGATCACGGACTCCACCCACAGGTCGCCGCGCAGCGGGACGCCGCTTGCGCGGAGCGCGGCCGCCGCGTGGATCGCCGCCACGAGCCCGCCCTTCATGTCCAGCGCGCCGCGTCCGTAGAGCCGCTCCCCCTCGATCCGGGCGCCCCACGGGTCGCGCGTCCAGGCCGCGAGCTCGCCGAGCGGCACGACATCCACGTGCCCGGAGAGGAGGAGCGAACGGCCGCCGCCGGTCCCCGCATGCCGGGCGATGACGTTCGGGCGGGGCTCGCGGCCGCGGTCGGCGAGCCCGGCACGCGGGTCGTCCCGGAGCGCCGCGGCGTCGACCGCGTACGTCTCGGTCGTGAACCCCGCCGCGACGAGGGCGTCGCGCAGCAGCTCCTGGGCGGGCTGCTCGTCCCCCACGATGCTCGGCGTCGCGACGAGCGCCCCGCCCCGGCGCTCCTCGCGGACGCGCTCCCCGCGGCGGGGTTCGCGACCGCGACGGACGCGGGCGACGCCGCGGCGCTGCGGGCCGTCGCGCGTGCCGG
>JBJTJV010000351.1:0-4395 GCA_046352645.1 Chloroflexota bacterium
GATCCGCGCGTCGTCGTGGTCGTGGTCGTGGAGAACGGGGGCTACGGGAGCGAGGCCGCTGTGCCGATCGGCGGGCGGCTCCTCGCGGCGGCCCTCGGGCGCGACCGGGGCGGATGACCGCCCGCTGCGCGGGCCGACGCCTGTCCGCGGTGCGATCGCGGCGGTGCCATCGGCCGCGCCCCGCTACCATCCGGTGAGCGGCCGGAGCGCGGCCGACGGATCTGCCGCCCGCCGTGCGGCGAAGGGAACCGCGTGACGAGGATCCAGCAGTCGGGCGAGCAGGTCGCCGCGAACGTCGAGCGCGTCATCGTCGGCAAGCACCGCGAGGTCCGGCTCGCGCTCGTCGCGCTCCTCTCGGGTGGCCACCTGCTCATCGAGGACGTCCCGGGTACCGGCAAGACCGTGCTCGCGAAGGCGCTCGCGCGCTCGCTCGGCTGCAGCTTCCGGCGCAGCCAGTTCACGCCGGACCTCCTGCAGACGGACGTCACGGGCCTGTCCATCTACAACCAGAAGACGCAGGAGTTCGAGTTCCGGCCCGGCCCGATCCTGAGCCAGGTCGTGCTCGCGGACGAGATCAACCGGGCCACGCCCAAGACGCAGTCCGCGCTCCTCGAGTCCATGGAAGAGCGCCAGGTCACCGTCGATGGCGTGAGCTGGCCGATGCCGCGCCCGTTCCTCGTCATCGCCACGCAGAACCCGATCGAGTACGAGGGCACCTTCGCCCTGCCCGAAGCGCAGCTCGACCGCTTCATGCTCCGGCTGCGCATGGGCTACCCCGCGCCTCACGAGGAGATGTTCATCCTCGAGCAGCAGCGCCAGGTGCATCCGCTCGACAGGCTCGAGGTGGTGACGAGC
This sequence comes from Chloroflexota bacterium, assembly GCA_046352645.1. GTDB lineage: Bacteria > Chloroflexota > Limnocylindria > Limnocylindrales > CSP1-4 > JAFMJV01. Next base: position 856 of record JBJTJV010000351.1, read on the forward strand.
GTGGACGAGCTGCTCGCGATGCAGGCAGCCGTGCGCGACGTCTACGTGGACCCGGCGATCGCCGAGTACATCATCCGGCTCGTGAGCGCGACGCGGACGCACCCGGATGTCTACCTCGGCGCGTCGCCCCGCGGCTCGCTCGCTCTTTTCCGGACCGCGCAGGCGCTCGCCGCGCTCCTCGGGCGCGAGTACGTCATCCCCGACGACGTGAAGGCGCTCGCGGAGCCGGTCCTCGCCCACCGCGTCATCATCCGTACCTCGGCGTCCGTGCGCGATGTCGATCCCGGTGCGGTCGTGCGGTCGATCGTGGATGCGACCCCCGTCGAGTCGCGGCCCGGCCCGGCGGACGCGGCCGTGCCGCGGCGCGGCTGATCCCGGCGCCGCGGCGCAGCAGACCGGATGCTCCGGCGGCACCAGCTCCTCGTCGGCGCGCGCGCGCTTCTCGTCGCTGCGCTGAGCACCGGGGCGCAGGTGCTCTACTTCCTCTTCTTCCTCGCGCTCCTCGTGGGCGGGGGTGCGTGGCTCATCGCACGCTCCGGCCTCGCCGGCCTCGACGCGGGCTTCGCGCTCGACCGGCCGCAGGCGCAGGTGGGCGATCACGTCCGCGCGGCGTACACGGTGCGCAACCGGACGCCCTTCCCGCGCCTCTGGCTCGAGGTGCAGACGCCGTCCACGCTGCCCATCCCCATCCCCGGGCGGGTCCTCGCGCTCGGGCCGCGGGCGACACGGACCTGGACGGTGGATGTGCCGCTGCCCCGCCGGGGGCAGTACCGGGTCGACCCGCTGCGCCTGCGCACCGGTGACCCGTTCGGGCTCTTCAGCGCGAGCGCGAGCGTGGGGGCCGGCGCGGGTCTCGTCGTCTATCCGGCGGTGGACGCGCTGCCTGCGTGGCGCCTGCCCCCTGCCCGGATCGAGGGCAGCGACGCGCATCCCGAACGCAGCCATCTCGCGACGCCGCTCGTGTCGGGCGTCCGCCCGTATGTCACCGGTGATGCCTTCAACCGCATCCACTGGAAGAGCTCGGCGCGACACGGCGAGCTCCAGGTGAAGGAGTTCGACGTCGAGCAGACGGCGGACCTGTGGCTCTTCCTCGACCTCGAGCGCGCCGTGCATGCCGGTGCGGACGCGGACGCGACGATCGAGACGGCTGCCCGGGCCTGTGCATCCGTCGCCGCCCGGGTGACGAGCGGCAACCGCTCCGTCGGGCTCGAGGCGGCCGGCACCCGGCGGATCGTGATCACCGCCGATCGCGGCGCGCGCCAGCAGCAGAAGGTCCTCCACCTGCTCGCCTCGGTCGCCGCGGACGGTGCGGTGCCCGTCGGTGAGCTGCTCATCGACGGGCTCGCGCGGCTCCGTCGCGGGATGACGGCCGTCGTCGTGACACCGTCGCTCGAGCGCGGCTGGGTGGGCTCGCTCGCGGGCCTGCGGGGACGCGGCGTCGGTGCCGCCGTCTGCATCGTCGATCCGCTCGCGCACGAGGAGCGGACCCGCGCCGGGCTCGGGGAGGCGCCACTCACGCCGGAGGAGCGTGCGCCGTGGGAGCGGGACCTGCGGGCGCTCCGGCTCGCGCTCGCCGAGCAGGAGATCGAGGCCTACGTCCTGGGCCCCGCCGCACCGCTCGGGACGATGATCGTGTCCGGCAGCACGCGGACCGCGGCGGGCGCCCGATGAGGCGCGGCCGACGGATCCCGCGCCCGCGTCCGGTGCCGCCCGCCGCCGGCTGGAGCTCGGCCCTCCTGCTCACGGTCCTCCTCGCATCCGCGGGAACCATCCTCGACCTGCCGATGCTCGCGGAGACCGGGCCGGACGGTCGGAGCCAGACGGCGTTCCTCGTGCAGCTGCTGCCGGCGATGGGGCTGCTGGCGCTGGCGCTCTCGTTCCTCGGCCTGCGCGACGCCGTGGCCCATGTCGCCGGGTCGGTGGTCGGGGGGCTCCTCGTCCTCGTCGGGGCCGCCGGTGCGCTCTCGGACGCTCCCGACCTCGGGACGCGGCTCGGCGTCCTCCAGGCGTCCGCGGCGCGGCTCTTCCAGCAGGTGTTCGTGGAGGGCACACGCACGGACGAGACCTCCGGCTTCCTGCTCGCGGTGGGCATCGTCGGTGCGGCGACGGGCTGGTTCGGCGGCTGGAACCTCTTCCGGCGCGGCTTCATCGCCCCGGCGCTCGTCAGCGTCGTCGCGCTCGTGGTGGTCACGTGCCTCTCGCCGCTCGTGGACGTGAGCGAGCTCTACGTCCCGCTCGTCATCCTCACCGCGACCGCGCTTCTCCTCGCGCTGCGCACCGGCCTCGCGGGTCGCCAGCGCGCGTGGGCACGGCTCGGCTTCCTCGACCCGACGGCGGGCACCCCGCTCCTCCTCGCCGGTGGCGCCCTCCTCGGCATCGGCGCGCTCGTGCTCGCCTCGGCCGCGGCAGCGCGGATCACCGCCGCGCCGCTCGCGCCCGCCTGGAGCTCGATCGACCGGGTGCCCGAGATCCTCGACGAGATCGACCGCATCTTCGGCGAGCTCGGCAACCGCTCGCTCCAGGGGTCCGGCAGCTTCGGCGATTCCGCGGAGATCCAGTCCACGTGGGAGAGCTCGAGCGCGATCGTCTTCTCCGCGGAGAGCTCCGATGGACGCGGCTACTACTGGCGGGGAGCCGCCTACGATCGATTCGACGGCAGCCGCTGGACCGCGACGGCCGGCGATCGCCGTGCCGTCCCCGCGGGCGACGACCTCGTCGCGGGGACCGCCGACGGCGAGCCGCTTCTCGGGGCCCGGCGGACCGTCCGCTTCATCGTGACGGCGGGCAGCCTCGGCGGCGACACCCTGCTCGCGCCCGTCGTGGCGCGCAGCGCGGATCGCGATGCGGTGGCGATCGCCGATGCGGACGGCGGCCCCGTCGCGGAGCTCGAGCTGGAGCGTCGGCTGCGGAAGGGCGACAGCTACGGGCTGAGCGTGGAGATCGCGAACGAGGGCGGCGCGGGCCTCACGCAGGCGAAGCTCGCGGCCGCGGGGGTCGCGTATCCCGCCTGGGCCCTCCGCTACACCCGTCTTGAGCCCGGCACGCTGAGCGAGCGGGCGGCCGGTGCCGCCGCGGCGATCGTGGCCGAGCTCCCCGCCGGGCGGCGCGATCCGTTCCACGTCGCCCAGGCGATGGAGCGCTGGTTCGCACGGGCGGGCGACTTCCGCTACGCGATCGACGTGGCAGGCGTCTGCGCACCGGGGGAGGGGACCGTGGACTGCCTGCTCCGTTCGCGTGTCGGCTTCTGCCAGCACTACGCGACCGCGATGACGCTGATGCTGCGCAGCCGCTCGATCCCGGCGCGCTATGTCCAGGGGTACCTCCCCGGTCGGCGCCTCGGGGACGGGGCGTGGGCGGTGGAGGCGTCCGCTGCGCACGCCTGGGTCGAGGTCTGGTTCCCGGGCTGGGGCTGGGTGCGCTTCGACCCGACGCCAGGCGGGAACAGCGCGAACGGGCAGGAGGGGAGCAACCTCCCCGAGGGTCGGCCGATCCCGACGCCGCCGCCGGACCCGGCCGAGCCGGAGCCGACGCCTGTCTTCC